>VFZX01000040.1 GCA_016871015.1 Acidobacteriota bacterium
GTCCGGGTTGTAGGCGCGGTACCCCTTGGGCATAAAACATTATGTACTGGTTTTGTTCTATCCGTTCCCACGATGTTCGGGAATTCTCGGACAGGCTCCTAGACTCCCTCGATCGCGCCCGTCTGATTTTCAACCGTGCTCCGCTGATCGTTTTCGATCGGCTTCCATTCGTCCCCAGCCATACTTCGAATCTCAATTTACCTTCAGCTCAACCCAAAATCCCGGAAAGCTCCGCTCCCACCGAGGCGCCGCTCCCCATCCGGACAGCTTGGTCACGTCGAGCGCCTTCCCCACGTCATCCTTCGCCTTCCCGGACCGCTTCTGCGTCATCAGATCCTCCCGCAGCGTCTCAAACGACTGCTTCCAGCGGACCAGATCCTCGCGCTTCAGAACCGGTCCGTGGCCCGGGATCACCGTCTCGAAGTCGAGCGCCAACACGCGTTCGATCGTGCGCGGCCACTCGATCCCGCTGCCGCCCGCGGTGTAGTCGATGAACGGCGCGTTCGCCACGAACATGTCTCCCATGTGGACCGTCTTGTGCGCCGGGAAGTAGATCACCGCGTCGCCGTTGGTGTGGGCGCGTCCGAAATGCTGCGACCGGACCACCTTGCCGCCCAGCCGGACCGTGAACTGCTGGGAGAAGCTCAACCGCGGAAGTCCCGGCATTTTGCGCTCCTCCATGTTCACCCGCGCGTTCTCGTGCGCGACAATCTCGATGCCCTGCGCCATCAGCTTCGCGTTCCCGCCCGTGTGATCCCCGTGCTGGTGAGTGTTGAGCAGGTACTTCACCGGTTTCGACGTGATCGACAGGACCTTCTCCATGATCTGCGGCACATCCTTTTCGAACTTGTCGTCCACCAGAATCACTCCGTCGGCTGTCTCGTAGACCGCGACGTTGCCGCCGTTGCCGACGATGATATGCAGGTCGTCGAACAGTTTGGTGACGGTGAGCGCCTGTTGGGGAGGCTGCTGCGTGAACGCGATCCAGAGTCCGGTGCCGGCGGCCAGCGTGAGCGTGAAGCGGGTGAACAGTGTCTTCGTCATGGTGGGGACATTGTAGCGCTTAGTACGATGAGAGGACATGAAACCGTTGCTGTTTGCCCTGGCCGCTGCTCTGGCCCCGGCTCAGGAAGTGGAGACGGACCTGTGTGTCCTGTCCGCGACACCCGGTGGAATCGCCGCGGCAACGGCGGCGTCGCGCCTGGGGACCCGGGTCCTGCTCATTGAGCGGACCGGCCATATCGGCGGATTGCCGGCCAACGGCCTCGGCATCACCGACATCCACACGCGGTCCGCTGTGGGCGGAATCTTCAAGGAGTTCGTGGGCGCGATCCGCGAGGACTACGTGCGGCAATACGGCGAGAACTCCCAACAGGTGAAGGACTCTTCGGGCGGCTACCACTTCGAGCCGCATGTCGCCGAGCGGGTCTTCGAGCAGCTTGTGTCCCGCGAAAAGAACATCCGGCTGATCCGCGGCTACGAATTCCGGGGACAAGCGGTGGTCGAAGGCGGCAACCTCAGGTCCATTACGGTGGTCGAGCGCAAAACAGGACAGCCGCTCCGCGTTTCGGCCAAAGTTTTCGTCGACGCGACCTATGAAGGCGACCTTGCGGGAGCCGCCGGAGTCCCCTACCGGATCGGTCGCGAGAGCCGCGACGAGACGGGCGAGCCGTACGCCGGAGTCTACTACGCCTACTTCGGCACCAAGGAGATCGAAGACGATCCGCGCACCGGACAGGGCGACTCGCGGATCCAGGCCTACAACTTCCGCCTGTGCCTGACCAAACGGCCCGACCTCCGGGTTCTTCCCGCCAAGCCGGAAACCTACAACCGCGCCGACTACGCGAGCCTCATTGACGACATCCGCAAGGATTACGTTACCGCCTTCGGAGCCACGCCTCGGACTACCGCTGGGATCTTCAATATCGTTCCCGTTCCCAACGGCAAGAGCGACACCAACAATCATCACAACAGCCTGGTCTCAACCGATCTGCCCGAGGAAAACTACCCGTGGCCGGAAGCCAACTGGGAGTGGCGGGACAGGTTCGAGAAGCGCCTGCGGGACTACACGCTCGGGCTGCTATGGTTCGCGCAAAACGATCCCGGGCTCCCGGACTGGTTCCGGCAGCAGGCGCGCGAATGGGGCCTGGCGCGCGACGAGTACCAGGACAACGGCAACTTTCCGCGCCAAGTTTACGTGCGCGAGGGGCGCCGCATGGTGGGCGAGTACAGCTTCAGCGCCCACGACGCACTGGTGAAGCCGGGGGCCGCGCGCACGCCGGTCCATGCCACCACGATCACCGCGAGCCACTATGCCATCGATTCGCACGCCTTGCGCAAGCGCGAGCCGGGGAAGCGGTCGCTCGACGGATTCATGGGACTGGGCCACATTACCAAACCCTACACCGTGCCCTATGGCGTGATGGTCCCCACCAAGATTGACGGACTGCTGGTTCCGGTGGCCGTGTCGGCGACGCACCTCGGATTCGGAACCCTGCGGATGGAACCCTGCTGGATGGCGATGGGCCAGGCGGCAGGCACCGCGGCGCACCTGGCGATCCGCGCTGGATCCACGCCGCGGCGCGTCCCGTTGACCGGTATCCAACGGTCGCTGCTCGCGCAGGGACAGGTGCTGGTCTACTATCGCGATCTTGCGGGCCAGGAGCAGGAAGCCTGGTTCGCGGCCATGCAGTACTATGCGGCCCGCGGCTGGTTCGGCCAGTGGGACGCTGAGCCGGACCGTCCGGTGATGCGCGGCGAAGCGGTCCAGTGGCTGGAGACACTCGGCACGCAGATCTGGGACCGTGGACGGCCGCTCGAGACCCTGGACTGGCCGGTGTTCGAAAAGTGGCTCGGCAAAAAAATTCTACGCGGACAGGCACCGTACGTGTTACGGAAGGAGTTCGCGCAGACACTCTACAAGGAGGGCAAGTGAGCTCAAGCAGGATCTTCGAGGCATACGCGGCCAAGACGCCGGGGTCGGCGCGTCTCTACCAGCGGGCGTTGGAGAACTTTCCGAACGGCGTGACGCACATCGGACGCCACCTGCGTCCGCATCCGCTGTTCGTGGACCGCGCCAACGGACCCTGCAAATGGGACGTCGACGGCAACGAGTACGTCGACTACTTTGGCGGACACGGGGCGCTGCTGCTCGGCCACAACCATCCGGCAGTGACGGAGGCGGTGGTCCGCCAGGCGCCACGCGGGGTCCACTACGGCGCGTCGCATGAGCTGGAGGTGGAATGGGCGGAAGCGATCCGGTCGATGATTCCATCCGCCGGGCGGGTCCGGTTCACGACTTCCGGCACCGAAGCCACGCACCTGGCGCTGCGGCTGGCGCGGGCTCATACGGGAAAGCCGAAGGTGATCCGGTTCCTCGGACACTTTCACGGATGGCACGATCACGTGGCGTTTGGCGCGGATGTCCCAGCCGGGATCCTGCCGGGAGTCGCTGAAGGGATGCTGTTGTGCCGCCCCAACGACATCGAGCAGGTCCGCGAGCTGTGTGCCACGCGGGGCGACATCGCCGCCATCATCCTCGAACCCACCGGCGCGACGTTCGGCCAGATTCCGTGTCCGCCGGAGTTCCTGCGGCAACTGCGCGAGGTGACGCTTGAGCATGGGATCCTGCTGATCTTCGACGAGGTGATCACCGGATTCCGCGTGTCGCCGGGAGGAGCGCAAGCCCACTACGGAGTGACGCCGGACATGACGACGCTCGCCAAGATCATCGCGGGCGGATATCCAGGCGCGGCGGTTGTGGGGCGCCCGGAGGTGTTCGAGCCGATGTCGGGCAGCCCTCCGCGCGTGGCGCATCAAGGCACATACAACTCCGGACCCGTGTCGGCGGCGGCCGGCATCGCGACCCTCCGCGTGGTGCGCCAAACCAGGATCACGCAACGCGCCAATGACACAGGGGCCGCGATCCGCGACGGGATCAACGATGTCTGCCAACGGCGTGGGATTCCCTGGTGCGCGTACGGGGAGTTTTCGGGGTTCCACATTTTCACCAATCCGGGGCGGCAGCCGGTGGGTCCCGCGGACATCTACGCCGGCAAGGTCCCGTTCACAGTTCTGAAAGGAGGGACACGGCAAGACTTGGTCCACCGCATACGCGCTGGATTCTTGGCGGCGGGAGTGGACCTCACTGGCTGGCCCGGCGGTGTCGTGTCGGGGATGCATGGCGCGGCGCACGTTGATCGCACGGTCACGGCGTTTGAAGCGCTCGTTGGAATGCTTGAAGAAGAAGGAGAGTTCCAGCCATGATTCGATATTCCGTTCTGCGCGGCAAGGTGGTGGACCACCGGCGCGAGGATGACGACCCGCAGTCGCCACACTTCACGATCTTCGTGGAGGCGGATGGCCGGCGGATCCGGTGCCCGGTGAACGTCCGGTCCACTGACAAGTCCGAGGTCTGGTTCAAGTTCGTCGAGGACTTGAGGCATCCGGTCGTCGACGAGCTGCGCCTGATGGACGAGGGCATCGTCCGCGATCCGGAGCGCCGCCTGCGCCTGGACTTCATCCGCGAGCCGCTGTTTGACCGCCTCACCATGCGCCAGCTTCCGTTCACGGGTCCTCTACCGCAGGATGACCTGCAGGACCGGATCGCCGTGTTCGCCGAACAGGCGCGGGTGAATCGCGAGGCGGACCTGTTCGTATTCGGCGAAGTGTTCGGAGGTGGCGGCGGACAAGGAGTCCACGACATCCACATGAACCAGGGCAACAACCAGCAGCACCGGTCAAGCGACGGGGTCTTTCAGGACGGTGCGCTCATTTTCCGTTTTCCGTCGACCGGCTGGCTCGGATTCTTCACCGCGTTCAATTCGCAGGTGTGGGCCACGGATAACGATGGGCACCGGCTGCAGGGATTCGCCGAAGGTCCGCTGGCGCGGTTCGACGAGCCCGCGCCGGATGCGGGACGCGCGGAGCCGATGGCCGAGGTCGCAATCGTCGCCGCGCTGTTGAATCCGGATGGTCCGGATCAGGGCAAGGAGACGGTGACGCTTATGAACTTCACAACCCGTGAGGTCAGGCTGGCCGGATGGAAGCTCCTCGACCGCCAGGACAAGGCGGAGTCCCTCCAGGGCCGCATGCTCGACGCGGGCGGATCGCTGATCGTCCGGCTGCGCGGCGATGGGGCGCAATTGAGCAACAACGGCGGCTCGATCCGGCTGGTGGACGCGAGCGGGGCCGTGGTGGACTCGGTTACGTACTCGAAGAGCGACGCGGTGAGCGGCCGTCTGATGCGGTTCTAGAATTCGATTCTCAGTCCCAGGATCACCGTGCGTGGGCCCGTCTCGTCCTGCCCCTGCAGGCCGCTGATCCGGCCCACGCTGGTGGGCGCGGAGATGTTCGCGTTCGGCAGATTGAAGTTCGGGCGGTTGAACGTGTTCGTCGTCGACAGGCTCACTTCGATGCGGCCGGACTCCTTGAACGGAATGTACTTGAATAGCCCTAGGTCGAAGTTGACCGTCCCCGGGCCTTCCAGCACGCCGATGCCGGACGTTCCGAAGCGGCCCGCGTTAACCGGGGGTACGGCGAAGGCGGACACGTCGAACCAGCGGTGGATGGTTCGCTGACTCTTCGGAAGGTTGCCGTTGGCGATCCGGTCCGGCCGTCCGCCGATGGTGTTCGTGTTGGACGGATCGCGTCCCGCGAAGGTCGGCGTGAACCGCTGGCCGGTTTGCAGCAGCGTGACACCAGCGATGCGCCATCCACCCACGATCAGGCCCGCTGGACCGCGCGCGTTGGCGAGCCACTTGCGGCCGCGCCCGAACGGCAGTTCCCAGATGTAGCTCGACACCATCCGGTGGCGCGACATGTACAAGTCATCCCCGCGCTCGGAGGAGCGGTCATAGGTGTTGGCGATCACCGCGCCCTGCTCGCCGCTGTCAATGCCGTGGGCGAGTTGCTTGGCCCAGGTCCATCCCACCTGGTAGTAGACGCCCTTGGTGAGCTTCCGCTCCGCCTCGAATTGCAGCGCGTGGTACATCGCGTTTCCACCGTTCTCGACGAAGGTCACGTTGTTGTACTGCGGAAACGGCCTGCGGTTGTTGTTAAACGGAACCGTGCTCGCCACGGGCTGGTTCAGGTTCCGCCGGTAGAGCAGGTTCACCGACCGCGTGCCCAGGTACGACGTCCGGAATCCAGTGCCCGCGAACTCCTGCTCCATCGTGAAGTTCCACTGCATCGTGTACGCATTGAACATGTGCACCGCAAGTCCGGTCGCGTTCTGCGCGCCGAGCGTGCCCGCTGAGAGGAACGGCTCCGGGAACTGGAACTGCGGACGCCCGCCCACGATATTGTTTGTGAAGAACTCGTCGGAGGTGAAGGGCCCGCCACCGCTGGTGCTGCTGAATGTGCTGCTCGAAAGCTGATTGCGATAGACGCCCCATCCGGCGCGGACCACGGATCGCGCATGGCCGAACGGCCGCCATGCGACTCCGGCGCGGGGATCGAAGTTGTTGTTGTCGGCGCGCCGGAGTCCGCGCTCGGGGAAGCCCGCCTGCGCCGCCGTCACTACGCTGATCGTGCGCGGAAAGATCGGGCTCACTTGGCTCAGCCCCTGTTGGTTGGGAACCACGAGCGCACCGGTTTTGGGATCGAAGCTGAACTGGCGGCCGGTCTTCTCACTGAACGGGTTCATCCACTCATAGCGGAGTCCGAGATTCAGCGTCACGTTCCGGTGGACCTTGAAGTCATCCTGGATGAAGCCCGCGTAGAACTGGTTGGTTCCGTCGACGCGCTCCTGCGGCGTCGACCGGCTGGTGGTGCGCGGAATACCCAGCAGGAAGTCGGAATAGGCGAATCCGGTAAAGGTTCCCGGAAAGTCGTACTGGCCGTAGATCCGGTTGGGGATCGGCTGGTTCTGCAACTGTCCGGTGCGGAAGTTGAATCCCAGTTTGATGGAGTGCTTGTTCTTGATGATCGTCAGGTTCTCGATAAAGTCGTAGAACAGGTTCAAGGGACCACTGTTGAACTCAATCTGCGTGATCGAGGAAAAGCCCGTGATCGCGAACACCGGCAGTGCGCGGATGTCCTGCGTGGTGGTGAGTCCGCGGATGCCGAGTTCGCGCACGATCGGAAGTCCGCTGATCGGACCCTGGCGCGGATTCTCGTGCCGCGCCATCCCGAAGCGGACCTCGTTCACCATCGTGGGAGAGATGATGTGAGTGTCGACGATGGCGAGGTTGCGGATCTTGCGGAGCTGGTCGCGCAGGCCGACGTTGGGAAGCTCGCCTTCGGGCACCGGAGTCGGCATGTTGCGCCAGGTGTAGCGCGCGTACATGGAGTTGCTGCCGGTGAAGCGGTGGTCGCCGCGGACATCGAAGTGATCCCAGTACGGTGCGTTGGACACAGTGGCGCGGAGGTTCTGGTTGAGCAGGTCCGGACCGCCGAAATTGGGCACGGGATAGAACCGCTCCTGCGCCCGCAGGGTCACGGGATTGATCCGCGCGGTGGGGATCACGTTGCCCGCAAACGGCTGGTTGCTGTTCAGCGGATCGAGAATCGGAATCACGGCGCCCGCGTTGTTCACCACGCGCGAGAAGTCGCCACGCCGCAGCGCGAGCGACGGAACGCTTGAGTTGAACAGGGTCTGGCGGTGGTCGCGGTTGCCTTCGAAAGCGCCAAAGAAGAAGGTCCGGTTGCGGCCGTCGTATTTCGGCAGCACCACTGGACCGCCGATGCTGCCTCCGAACTGGTTGTAGACGCGGAACGGAACGTTGGTCTGGAAGTAGTTCCGCGCGTTCAGGCTCCCGGTGGAGTACTGCCAGAATCCACTGCCGTGCAGTTGGTTGGTCCCGCTTTTGCTGGTGACGGTCACGGAGGCGACGTTGCTGAACTCGGCGCTGGCGGTCACCATGTTGAGCTTCATCTCCTGGACAGACTCAAAGCTCGGCTGCATCGGTGTGATCTGGCCGCCGCCCTGGTCGCCGAGAGTGACGCCGTCCATCACGAAGCTGTTCTGGTTGCTGCGCGACCCGCCGAACGAGTGCGACGACGCGCCTTCATAGCGGAACGATCCGGGCGACAGGCTCATAAACTTGAAGATCCCGCCTCCGAACGCGTCGCCACGAACGAAGTTGAGCGGCAGCTCGCGCATCTGCTGTCCGGTGCGGACATCGCTCACCGCGCCTGTCTCGGATTCAACCACCGGCGTCTGCGCCTCGACATTCACGGTTTCGGTGATCTGGCCGACGGTCATCTGGATGTCGATGCGCAGGATTTGCGCGGTTTCAAGCGTCACGCGCCGCTGCACGTAGCGCTGGAATCCGGCGGCCTCGGCGGTGACCGTGTACGGACCCGGGAGCAGGTAGGTCAGATCATAGTTCCCCGATTCATCGGTCGTGGTCTCCTTGGCCGCGCTCGTGCCTTCGTTGGTGGCGATGACGCGGGCACGGGGAATCGCGGCGCCCGCTGGATCGCGGAGGCTTCCCACGATGGTTCCGAAGGTCGATTGCGCGGGAAGAAGGCTGACAGCCACCAGCAGACCCGCAAGGGCACACCCAGCTCGCATAGACACCTCCAAGCAAGAGATAGTGTTGGATCGAGTATACACTCGCAAGCGCGGCGATGAGAAGCTCACAGGCCGGGCTCGTATACCCTCAGTGCAGCGGCGGAGCAGAAGCAGGCGGACGGCGGTGGCGCGTGCCCTGCTCATACGCGTAGGCGAGACGGATCAACACTGTCTCGCTCCACGGCCGTCCAAACAGCGTCATGCCGGCGGGCAGGACCGCGCGTGTGTATCCCATGGGAACGGTGACCGCCGGGAATCCCGTGGTGGGAGAGAAGAACTGGCTGTTGTCGCCGTGCGGCGAGTTGAGATCGCCGGTGAGCCTGGGCGGATTGCTCCAGGTCGGATAGGCGAAGGCGTCGAGCTTGAGCCGGTCCATTGTGGCGAGCACGGCGGCGCGCACTTGATCGCGGTAGCGGGTCTCGGCCTGGCACGCGGTGGACTCTGGCCCGTTGAGCGGGCTCTTCACAGCGTTCTCAATCCGCGCGTGGACGTTGGGGTGGAAGCGGCGCGATGCGAGGATCGACTTGAGATCGCGGAACGGCGCGCCGGGACGCGCGGCCAGAAACGCGTTGAGGTCGTAGTGGAAGCCCATGCAGGGACCTGCGTCGGCCGCGCGGCGGATCGCATCCAGGCCTTCCACCGCAGCCGGATCGACGATCACGGCGCCCGCCCGGCGGAGGTCCTCGACTGCCTTCAGGAACACCGCGGTGACCTCCGCGCTCATGGTGGGCCGCTCGTAGGCCTGGCGCAGGATGCCAATGCGCGCGCCCCGCAGCCCGGCGGGATCGAGCGCGGCGATGTAGTCTTCGCGCGGACGCGACGCCGCGGCGGCGGTCACCGGATCGGCCGGGTCCGCGCCCACGATCACCTGAAAGACGCGGGCGGCATCCTCGACGGTGCGCGCCATGGGACCGGCGATGTCGGCGAGCAGGTTGAGCGGAAACACGCCGGCACGGCTTGTAAGGCCCATGGTCGACCGGATTCCGGCGAGCGCCTGGTGGGCGGAGGGTCCGCGGATCGAGTTGCCGGTGTCGGTGCCGAGACCCACGAGACCGAAGCTCGCGGCCACGGCGGCAGCAGTTCCGCCGCTCGATCCCGCGGTGACGTGGCGGAGCGAGTAGGGATTCCGCGAGTAGCCCGGCAGGATCGAGCTGACGGTCTCATACGGGCTGAATGCCCATTCCGCCATGTTCGATTTGGCGAGCACGATCGCCCCGGCCTCCTTGATCCGCTTCACCTGGTGTGCATCCTCGCGCGCGACGTAGCCTTCAAAAGCGAGCGCGCCGTTGGCCGACTGCAGTCCGAGGGTCTCGAAGTTGTCCTTGACGATCGTGGGGACGCAATGCAGGGGTCCGGTGAGTCCTCTCTCCGCGTACCTGCGGTCGAGCTCCGCCGCCTGGGCTTCGGCGTAGGGATTCAAGACTACGAGCGAGTTGATCGCCGGACCGTTCCGGTCATAGGCCTCGATCCGGCGGAGATACTGGCGGACCAGCTCGCGGCAGGAGAGACGGCCCGCCTGGATCGCCGCGTGGACCTGGGCGATGGTGGCCTCGGTGACTTCGAACGGGGGTGGCGGCTGGGCGGCAAGAACGGCGGCCAGTGCGGTTAACGCGGGAAGTCGCACTCAACGAGGATACACTGTAGGGTATGGAACATTTCATGCCAGTTCTGTTTTTACTCGCGGGAATGGCTTCCGGCTTCCTGCTCGGCTGGTTCCTCATGAAGACCGGCCGCGACCATCTCCGCTCGCAGCTCGCCGCCCGTGACGCCGAAGCGGCCGGGCTGCGCCAGCAGAACGCCACCCTGCGGGAGAAGGCCGCCGTCCTCGAGGACCAGCAGTCGCGGATGCCGGAGATGTTCAAGGCCCTGTCGTCGGACGTGCTCCACGCAAACAGCAAGGCCTTCCTCGACCTTGCGCGGACAGCGCTCGAACGGTTCCAGGACGGCGCCCGGAGCGACCTAGGCGCGCGGCAACAGGCGATCGACGAGATGGTACGTCCGCTGCGCGAGTCCCTGACGCGCGTGGATGCGAGCCTGGCCGACATGGAGCGCAACCAGGCCGAGCAGTTCGGCTCGATCTCGGCGCTACAGCAGCAGATGCGGCAGGAAACGGTGGGGCTGCTGCAGGCCTTGCGCGCCCCGTCGGTCCGCGGGCGGTGGGGTGAGATGCAGCTCCGGCGCGTGGTGGAGCTTGCGGGAATGCTTGAGTATTGCGATTTCCGGCAGCAACAGATGGTCGCGGGCGAGGATGGCGGGCTGCGGCCCGATGTCGTGATCCAGCTTCCGAATGACCGGCAGGTGGTGGTTGACGCCAAGGTCCCGCTGAAGGCGTTTCTGGAGGCGCTCGACACGCAGGACAGCGAAGTCCGCGCGCGGCTCATGCGGGACCACGCGCGCCAGTTGCGGGAACATCTGATGAAGCTCGGCGGGAAGCGGTATTGGAGCCAGTTCACGGGATCGCCTGAGTTCGTCGTCGGGTTCGTCCCGTCGGATGCGATCTTTAGCGCGGCGCTGGAGCAGGATCCGTCGCTGCTCGAGTTCGGAGTAGGACAGCGGGTGATTCTCGCCACACCGGCGACTCTCATCGCCCTGCTGCGCGCCGTGGCCTATGGCTGGCAGCAGCAGCGGATCACGGAGAACGCGCGCCAGATCAGCCAGCTCGGCCAGACCATGTACGAGCGGCTGCGGGGGTTCGCGCTGCATTTGAGCGAAGTCCGGAAGAATCTCGCGCGCACGGTGGAAAGCTACAACAAGGCGGCGGGGTCGCTCGAGAGCCGCGTGCTGGTGACGGCGCGGCGGTTCCAGGAGCTGGGAGTGGGCGCCGCGTCCGGCGAGATCGACCTGGCTGAGCCGGTGGAGCTGATGCCGCGGGGCTTGCTGATAAAGGACGCCACCGAATCCGACGATAGACCCAGAGCGATGTCCGCGAAATCCCAATCCGAGCTGTTTGTCTGATGCGGGCGCGGCTGGCGCTGCTGGCCGTTGCGCTGGTTCCATCGGCGTGGGTCGCCTGGGAGTGGAGGGCGATGCCCCACCTGGGCTTCTACCACGACGACGCGATCTATTTGGTGTCCGCTAAATCGATCGCCGAGGGTGGCGGCTACCGGATCGCGAGCCTTCCCGAACAGCCCTACCAGACCAAGTATCCGCCGTTGTGGCCGCTGGCATTGGCGCTGGTGTGGAAGGTGGCGCCGCAGTTTCCGGCGAATCTTCCCTGGCTTGCGCTGCTTGCATGGGCGATGATTCCGGTGTGCGTGACGCTGGTTGAGCGGCTGCTGCGGGATGAGGGGTTCGGACCGTGGGAATCGGCTGGAATCGCGGCGGCGATGGCGGTGTCACCGGCCGTGGTGATGCCGGGTACGATGCTGCTGTCCGATCTCGCGTTCCTGGCTTTGTTGGTAGCCTCGCTGACCGCCGCCGGACGCGGGCGGTTCCTGGTGGCGGGAGTGATGGGCGGGGCGGCGTTCCTGGTCCGGACCGCGGCGCTCCCGCTGCTGGTGGCGGTCCCGCTGTGGGCGGCGCGGCGGCACGGCTGGCGGGCGGGGGTGGCGTTCGCGGCCAAGATGGCGCCGGCGGTGGTGGCGTGGCTCGTCTGGACGGCGGTCCACCGGGAGCAGAACCCGGATGCGATGACGATGTTCTACACCAGCTATCTCGCCTACTGGAAGGCGGACTTGGCTTCGCTGAGTGTCGGTGAGCTCGCCGCCGGGAACGCGGCCGCGTTGTTCTCGGCAATGAGCCAGCTTCTGGTCTTTGACGGGAATGAGGGGTTCCTCGCGGTAGCGGTTGGGCGGATCTGTGCGGCGGCGGCCGTGGCCGGAGTTGTCCGGTTGCACCGCGCCGGGAGAATGCAGCCTTATGCGTGGTTCGGTGCGCTCTACACAGGACAATTGCTCGTCTGGAATTACCCGCCGGATCCGCGCTTCGCCCTCCCTGTGTTCCCCTTGCTGATTGCGGGCGCCTGGACCGAGTTCCGCCAGCTTGGATCGAGCCTCGAGGCGGCCTGGAAGCGCAACAGGCGCGGCGACCGGGTGGCCGCGGCCGCGATCGGAGGCGCAGTGGCGGGATTCGCAGTCCTCGCCGTGCAGGGTTCGCTGCATGGGACTTTGCTCGCGCTGCCGGCGGTTTACCGGGCGCACGCGGCGCAAACGGGAGCCAGTGCTGCGCCGCTTCCGCCCGGGGCGCTCGTGCTCTCCTATGAGGATCCGGTCGTCTACTTGCGGACCGGACGGCGCGGATACAGCCTGCGGATTCCACCTGGACTGCAACGGCGCGGAGATCCGGTGGCGATTGAGGCGCACCTGGCGCAGCTCCCGGCGCTCGCGCGGCGTCACGGATTGACGCACGTGGTTACCGGTCCGTCGGACTACCATTTGGACAGCCCGGAGATCTCGCTCCCGATCTACCGTAGACAGGTCAAAGCGCTGGGACTGCCTGGAGCCGAGTAGCTACAAACCTTCGCTGAATCCCCAGCTGAAGTTCGGACGGCGGACGGGCAGGTAGATGCGAAAGGTGGCGCCGCGCCCCGGTTCACTATCGAGGAAGATCTGCCCCTGCATGTTCTTGAGCACGCGGCTCACGATTGCCAGCCCCATGCCGGACCCGCGGCCCTTGGGCTTGGTGGTGAAGAACGGCTCGAAGATGTGAGCCTGGATGTCGTGCGGGATTCCGGACCCGGTGTCGCGGACAGTCAGCCGGATCGCCGTATCAGCGAATTCGCCGCCGCCTGGGTGATCCGCCGTCTCAAACGAAAGCTGCCCGCCGCCGGGCATGGCGCGCAGGCGTTCAGCGCAAGATTCAGCAGAGCCTGGTGGATCTGGCCCGGATCACCATTGATAAACGGCGTCGCCGCATCGAGCGAAAGTTGGATCCGGATGCGCGGCTAAACGGACCGCTTGAGCAATTCGGCTACTTCGTGCACCGAGGCATGCAGGTCCACGGGCATGAGGCGCCTGATGCCGCCGCGCGTGAAATTCATCAACTGGCTGGAAAGCTCGATCGCCCTCTCGGAAGCCTTGCAGATGACGGCGGCCGCATCGCGCGACTCCTGTCCGGCGTCCTCGGCCGACTGGATCAAGGCCGCGTGGCCGAGAATGCCGGTCAAAATGTTGTTGAAGTCGTGGGCCAGTCCCCGCGCGAAGAGGTGAAGATTGTCCTCGGTGGTCTCAAGAACCTGCGCCGCCCGGCGGTTCCGCTCCAGTTCAGCCTGGAGCGCCTGAATATGCTCTCGAAGCTGAGACAGCTCCGGTTCTGGCATCAGTCCAGTATAGCGAGAACACCCGCTTCCGCACCGGTGTTGACGGTCCTCTCCCGGCGCGGCTATCATGGGAGGGTTAAGGAGTATCGCAAAATGCCGCTGGGCTGGCAGGAAACCATCTTCATCTTCGTCCTTGCCTTGCTCGTTTTCGGCCCCAAGAAGCTGCCGGAATTGGGCAAGACCATTGGCAAGGCGATGACGGAGTTCCGGCGCGCCTCGAGCGAGCTCAAGTCCACTTGGGATCGTGAGATGCACGCGTTGGAAAAGGAAACCGAGTCGGTGCGGGAAGCCACGCAGCAGGTCGACAATCAGCTTCAGACCTCCTACGATGACGGCTATTCCTACTATGACTCAAACTACGAGTACAATCAGGGTTCGACTCCCTCGAATCCCGACGGCTCGGCTACCGTAAGCGAATCCGCATCTCAGGACGCTGAACAGACCGCTACCGCTACTGCCTCCACCGAGGTTGCCGCAGCTCCCGAATCGACTGAAGCCTCTCCGGAAACGGCGCCCCCGCCACCTGCCGGAGCCGCTAGCGATTCCAGCTACAAACCGGCGGCCCCGGTAAGCGCCTAGCGAGACCGGCGCTCGTTCGCGACTGAGACCAATGAGTTCGGAAGACAAAAAGCAGGCCCCGGCCCCTGAGGGGTCCGGACCGCCAGCGGATACAACCGTTTACCACGATCAGGCGACGGACGCGACGAGCGCCTACACCTATTACGACGACTACGGCTACGAGCAGAGTTCCCCGGAAACCGCGGTCGAAACGGCGGCCCCTGAGGCAACCGCCGTCGTTCCCCACTCCACTCCTGCCGGGCCACCTCCGCCACCTCCGCCGTCCGAGCCGCAAGAGGATGAAGAGGACGACGGCATGCTCCGTATGTCGTTCCTCGAACACCTCGAGGAGTTGCGGGCCCGGATCCTCAGCGCCTTAATCGGCATGGGCGTCGCCTTCGTCGCCTGCATCGGGTTCTCCGAACGGATCTGGAGCGCCATCCAGGGTCCGGCAACGGAGGCTCTCAAGGCTGCCGGGGTCGTGCCCCCAAAGCTGGCGGTCACAACGCCGACCGAGGCGTTCTCGATCATCTGGGTGAAGGTGCCCGTGCTGGTGTCGCTGTTCCTGGCCTCTCCCTGGATCCTCTACCAGGTCTGGTCCTTCGTCTCGCCGGGATTGTACAAACACGAGCGCAAGTGGGCCGCCCCCTTTGTGATCAGCTCCGCGTCGTTGTTCGTGATTGGCGGCGCGTTTGCCTATTTCGTCGCCTTCCCTCTAGGACTCGGATTCCTGCTCGGCATCGCGACCGGCAACGACCTCACGGCGGTGGTGACCATCACCGAGTATTTCGACCTGTTCTTCAACGTCACCCTCGGACTGGGGATCGTTTTCGAGCTGCCGATCCTGATCTTCTTCCTGTCACTGCTGAGGATCGTCACACCGGCGTTTTTGATGCGGAACTCCCGCTACGCGATCCTGATAATCGTCATCGTCGCGGCGGTTTTGACACCCACACCGGACGTCATCAACCTGATGTTGATCTCGGTGCCGATGATGGTTCTCTATTTTGCGGGAGTCCTCGCCAGCTACCTCCTGTTCCTGAGCCGGGAGAACAAGAAGTTCCCCTGGATGTTGATTCTGCTTGGACTGATTGGCGTCCTGGCGGTCACGGCTTCGTTCGTCTTCGCGGCGGTCCGGGTCTACGGATTCAGGCTCGTGGACCAGTGGCCGTACCTCGTGAAATAGACCCCCACTTTGCGGTAATCCTGATCTACAATAGGGGGTATCGATATGGATGTTCCAAAACTGATCAAGGAGTTGACGGTCGAGCGGGAGCGTCTGGATCAGGCCATCGCGGTGCTGGAGTCGCTGGCGGTCCAGGAGCCTCCGGTCAAGCGCCGTGGGCGGACGGGGATGGCGCCCGCTGAGCGCGCGGAGGTGTCGACACGCATGAAGCGTTATTGGGAGAAGCGCAAGAACGGCTCGCGCAGATCCTAATGCGTCAAGGCGTAGATCACATAGTTCACGCCTAGCCGGTAGGCCATTGACGCGTATTGCTCGGGATATTCCGGCAGGTCCGCCCACTCCCATGCATCGCCCAGGTCCTGATTAAAACAGATGGCCACCAGGACCCGGCCCTGGTCATCCACCACCGCGCGCCAACGGGGCTCGATGCCCCCGCGTTCGATCTGGTCGCCGTGGACCACATTCAGGCCCGGCACGCGCACGCGCTTGGAAAGATCGTAGACGGAGTGGAAGATCGGATCGTTCTCAGCGAGTTCGATCACCGCGTGGCCAGGCAGGACCTGATGGATCCCCTCCATGAACCCTGCCCATTCGTACTCGTTGTGGAAGTCGTCCACCATCAGGAATCCGCCGCGCTCGAAGAATTTCTTCAGCCGTTCCGCATGCCGCGGACTGAAGTCCCAGTCGCCCGCCCCCACGGCGTAGAGCCAGGGCCAGTCGTACATGTCGTCGCTCTCGATGTCAACAATCTGCTCGACCGACCGCGCATGGACCCTTGTCAGCCGCCGCAGGCCTTGAATAAACTGGCGCTCAGACTTGTTCGCGTCGATCCCCCAGCGCGACCGGTACCAGCCCCGCCCGCCGCGGTCGCGGTTTGACCGGTAGCGCAGCCGGGCGAAAGCGAACTCCGTCTTCTCCCAGGCGTCCGGCGGATCGTCGGCCGGATCCTGCATTTCGTGCTCGTACTGCTGCCACCGCCGCGTGCCGGAACTGCGCTGTGCCGCGGCCGCGAACACGAACAACACAGCGGCGCCAACGAGCCAGCGAGCGGCCATGCCTGATTCTACGATGAAACGGCGGCCCGTTTCCGTTTGAGCTCCGTCATCACGGTGACAACCAGTTCCTTGGCGTCCGTAATGTAATCTGCTTGGCGATCAACTGAACGTCCATGGCCGGCTTTCCCGGCTGGCGGGCGCTTTGGCAGTAGACTCCGTGCTGGCCCACCAAAACCAGCGCATCCGTGAGAATGTCCAGCGTCAACGCCAGCCGTCCGCGCTCGGATCCCATTTGGAACTCGTACCGTTCCAATTGGCTGGCGTAGTAGTCATCGGAGCTCATTTTCATCTTGGATGACACCGGATGCCGGGAAGATGCACTGTTTGGGACAATGGCTAGGTATGGTCGTTGAAGTAGAATCCGTCCCGCTGCATCTGGCGCATCCCGACGAGTTGAATGTCCGCTGGGTGGGGCAGGAAGAGGTGATGCGCCAGTTGCTGGCCGCCTGGCTGGTGCTCGATCCCACGGACTTGCCGATGAATCCGCGCCTGATCGGCAAACCTGGCGTCGGCAAAACCACTCTCGCCTATGCCGCGGCTGAACGGCTGGGCCGCGAGATCTACATCATGCAGGCCACGGTCGACACGCGTCCGGAGGACCTGATCATTACTCCTGTGATCGAGGGGGAACGAAAGCTTCGCTACGTCGCATCGCCGCTGGTCACCGCCATGCTGCGGGGAGGGATCGCGATCCTCGACGAGGGCAACCGGATGAGCGAGAAGAGCTGGGCGTCGCTCGCACCCCTGCTTGACAACCGCCGCTACGTCGAATCGATCGTCGCCGGGATCAAGATCAAGGCGCACCCGAACTTCCGGCTGGTGGCCACGATGAACGATGACTCCTCGACCTTCGACCTGCCCGAGTACATCCAGTCCCGCCTGCAGCCGCAGATTCTGATCGACTTCCCCGACCGCGAGGAAGAAATGCGGATCCTCAGCGAGAACCTGCCGTTCAGCGACGAGGATGTGCTCCGCTATGTGACCGATTTCCTCCAGCAGGCCCACTCCAATGAAGAGCGCTACACCGTGCGCGACGGGTTGAACATCGCGCGGTTCGCGTTGAAGCTCCGCTCCGTCGAGGGCCGGCGCGCGCTCCCGATCCGCGACGCGCTCCACACGGCGATCCTGCAGACGCTTGGCGGCGAGGCGTTGCGCTATGTTCCCCGAAGCTGAAGGCGCGGGCAGCCTCGAGCGCGGACACATCACCTATTTCCCTGTGGCGCCGGGGCGGATGGAGTTCGCCATCGCGGTCCGGCGTGCGATCCTCGACCAGGACCCGGATGTCGTCGCGGTGGAACTGCCGGTGTCGCTCGAGCGCCTTTACATGGACGCCGTGAAGCGCCTGCCCCGGATCTCGGTGGTCGTCTATCCCGAAGATGAGGAAGGAGAACGCGGCGTCTACGTTCCGGTGGAACCGTGCGACCCGTTCACCGAAGCGATCCGCACCGCCAAGGAGATCGGTGCGGAAGTGATGTTCATTGAGCCCGACCTCGGCGACCGGCCCCACATCTCCGATGCCTACCCCGATCCCTACGCGCTCCGCCGGATCCCGCTCGACCGCTACATCGAGGCTTATCGCGTGTTTCCGCAGGAGCGGACCGACGAAGTGTCCGCGCATGCTTCAGGAATCGCCTGGAAGCTGCAGGGCAGCGATCCGTCACGATCGTTGCTTGTGGTGCTGTCGCTCAACATGCTCGACCCGGTTCTCGACGCGATGGAGGCTCCGCAGGATGAGCCGGCCCGCCGCCGGGTCTATGGATCCCCGGGCCTGGCCAATGCCCATCCCGACTGTCTGGCCGAGGTCGCGATCGAATATCCCTACCTGCAGCAGCGCTACGAGCAGTTCCGGACCACGGGAGGGGACGCGCTGATCGACCGTCCGCGGGTTCAACTGGACTTGCTGAAGGAAGCCGAGGCCAACTACCAAAAGAACACCGGCGAGGTTCTGGCGCACTGGCAGCGGCGCATGATCGCCCGCTACACGCGGAACCTGGCGATGATCTCGAGCGATCTCACGGCGTCGCTGTTCGACATCGTGGTCGCGGCGCGGAACATTGTGGACGACAACTACGCGTGGGAGGTCTGGGACCTGGCCAACCGCTATCAGGCGCAGGAGTCCGCCAGCGACATCGAGACCCTGAATCTGTCGAGCGAAGACGTCTGGTTCCGCACGCGCCGCATGCGTTTGCGCCGCCGCACGCGCAAACCGCGGCAGCGCGCCGCGCCCGCGTCGCTCAAGCCGCGGAAGAAGGAGTCGAGGCCAGGCGAGTGGGCCAAAGAGCTGAACGGGGACGCAATCTGCTCGTATCCTCCCGAGGACATCGTGATCGAGGACTACGGCGAGTACTTGAAGCAGAAGGCGAATAGCCTGCTCTCCGAGGAGCGGTTGCGCGTGGAGCCGTTCCTGACCTCGCTGCTCGACGGGATCGATCTGCGGGAGACAATCCGCAACTGGCACGCGGGCAAGCTGTTCGTCAAGAACCTGCAGAAAATTGCCGGCCAGGTGGGTGCTGTCGTGGTGGTCTTTGATCCCGGCCACGACAGCCGGTATCCGTATCTGCGCACCTGGCTCGGTGAGCACTCGAATGAGTCCGACATGGCCTACTACGCGACGGATCCATTTGCCAACCTCGTCGGACCCGGCATCGGACGCGGCGAGTACGGCGGATTCCTGATGACGCGCCCGGCGCGCCGCCTGGAGAACATCTGGACGGACCCGAGCTACGATTCCGCCGACAACAAACCCGAACGCCTGCTGCTCGCCGCGCTCGACTACTCGCTCGAACGCTACGTCGTCTATGTCGCCGCCAAGCCGCCCCGGTCGATCTTCCGCTCCGTGGCGTCCCACCTTGGACGCCGGATCATCTACGTTCCCATAGGACAACTGGCGTCGCCCAAACTGAAGAAGCTGCGTGTTGTGCACGTGCTCGACGGGCAGCACCGCCGCCGGACCGCGAAGGACTACGTCTGGTGAGCTTCAGCCGGGAGTGACCTGGGTCAACTCGAGGACCAGCAGTGTCCGGCACTGGAGGCACACCAGTGCCGTTTCGCCCTGGTACACTTCTGCCGATCCGCACGCCGCGCAAGGCGCCGCCGGATCGGCGGGATCCCGTGGGGTTTCCGGAGGTTCCACCCGCGGGGCTTTCCCGCCGGCCACCTGGGTTGCGGGCTCGAACGTAGCGAAGCAGTCCGCGCACACGTGGTTGAAGCAACACGACGGCGTGCAACTGTAGGAGACGTCCGCCGAGCTGCAAAGCGGGCACCGGATCTCAAGCTTACGCGCCTGCACGCCGCTACCGGACCCCGTACAGGTGATCCCGGACGAAATCGTGTTGGTGATCCGGGCGGGTGACAACCGTGAATCCCGCCTCGCGGAGCGCGGTGTCCACTTCCTTGCGCGAGCGGAACCAGTCCCCGTGGCCGCGTTCGGCGCGGAAATCGTGGCAGGCGATGCAGACGGAGCGGGTCATCGCCAAGGTCCGCTTCATGCCCGGCAATGCGAGACGTTCGGCTCCCTCAATGTTCATCTTCAGGAAGTCGACCCGGCCGAGTTTGTGTTCGTCGCAGATCTCGTCGAGTGTCCTCCCTGGCACGCGCACCATCGGCCGCTTTTGCGACTCGTCGACGGTTGAGTGCAGGTACCAGGTCTCGGCCTCGTCCGCCGGGACACATTCGATCTCGATCGCGCCGGGCTCGCCAGTGACCGCGCATTGAATCCGGGTCACGTTGTCCATGCGGTTCTTCTCACACAGGCGGGTCAACAGCATGAACGTATTGGGCTCGGCTTCGATCGCAATCACTCTTCCCGAGGGTCCCACGTCGATCGAAAACGGCAGAACGTATTCGCCGCGGCCCGCGCCCACATCAATGATGACGTCGCCGTGCTTTGGCCGGTACTTCCAATACCACTGGTCCTCGGCGTTGTAGAACAGGCGCTTGGAGCTTTTCGGAAAATCCTTGAACTCGGCGGCATAGTAGCGGAACGTGAGGTAGTCGGGAAACACATACTCGCCTGTCTTGTGCATCCACATTCCGTCGTAGAAGACCCGCGCCGAAGGGTCGGATTGTCTAGCCAGAGTCGTGCCGAGAGTCGACAAGACAGTCCGTCCGCCTGGCCGGTCGAAGAGACGGAAAAACTGTCCGGCAAGTGTCATCTCGCGAGGCATCACCATAATTATGGGGCATCGCGGGACCTTGCCGGGTACCGGTACGGTTCAGCCCGGATTCTCGGGCCAGGGGTGCTTCGGATACCGGCGCGAAAGCGAGGTGCGGAGATCCGGATACCACTTCGTCCAGAATCCCGCGAGGTCCGAGGTCACTTGCACGGGCCGTTGATTCGGGGCGAGCAGATGCACCACAGCCGGCACCCTCCCGCCAGCCAGACGCGGAGTCTCGCGCATCCCGAAGAAATCCTGAAGGCGCGACGCGATCCAGGGCGGTTGTCCCCGCGCGTACCGCACCCGTGCGGTCCGGCCGCGCGGAAGCTTGAACCGCTCCGGTGCCAGCTCCTCCACCTTGCGGCGGGCATCCGCGGGCAGGGCGGCGAGAGCGGCGCGCACCAGTCCACCATCACCTGCTGCCTGTTTCAGCTCCGCGAAGCTCCTGAGCCCATGGCACAGTGCCGCCAGCGCGTTCTCCAGGCGGACCTCAGGGATATTGGCATGCTGTCCGGCGAAGGCGATCCGGGCGAGCGCTTCTTCCACTTCGCCCGAGTCCACGAACCGTTCGATCCCTTCTTCGACAGCCTTCGCCGCGAGCAGTCCGGCGGCGGCTTCCAGGTCGACGCTACCGGACCGGCTCTCCTCGATCACCAGGTTGCCGTACAGCAACGCACTGACCGATTCCACGCGCTGCGCGGTCCGGTTCCATTCGACGCCCGACTTCTCCGTGATCAGGTGCGGGAAAAAATCGAGCAGCCATTCCGGTTCGATCGCGCTCGCCAAGCGGACCAGCGGCAGTCCGCGTTCCCGCCGCTCCTCGATATCGACGGCGACCATCAGATCCGTGCGGACGCAGCTCGTATCCGACAGAACCGCGGATCCGCCCCCGCTCAATAGCAGCTCGTTGCCGGCGCCCCTACGCTTGGCAACCCGATCCGGAAACGCGCGCAGCACGGCTTTGAGGACCGCTGACTCGGGAGCCCGGCTCCTGCCGCTCTTCCGGGTGAGCTGGTCATACAAGCGGCGCGTGTGCGGAGCCCAGTCACGGCTCTCCGCCAGGTTCAGCAAATCCGATGGACCCGCTGTGGAACGCCCCGGCCCGATCCGCTCGCCGCCACTGAGCGCCGCCGCCATGGCGCAACCGGTTTGGCCCGCGTCCAAGACCAGCGACGCGAGGCGCGGATGAAGCGGGAGCCGTGCCATCTCCCGTCCGCGGGAATCGGCGTTTAGCAGGTCGAGCAGTCGCGACGCTGCTTCCAACGCTTCCGGTGGTGGAGGCTCGAACCACGGAACGCTGTCCGGACGGATCCGCATGGCGGACAGTTCCAGGCACAAGCCGCTGAGTTCGCGCCGCAGAATCTCAGGCGTCTCGTGCTCGGGACGCCGCACGAAGTCTTCGAGTGGATAAAGGCGGATCACCCGGCCAGGACCCGTGCGTCCCGCGCGGCCGGCCCGTTGGGTGGCCGAAGCCTTGCTCACACGGACCACGTCGAGCGAGGGAAGCCCCGTCCAGGGAGAATCGCGGGCGACGCGTGCTAGGCCCGAATCGATCACCGCGGTGACGCCGTCAATCGTCAGCGAACTCTCGGCGACATTGGTCGACAGGATGATCTTGGGGCGCGTGGACCGGGTCACGGCGCGGTCTTGCTCTTCAGGAGACAAGTCGCCATGAAGCGGCAGGAGATCCGCACCCAGCCGTGAGGCGAGCGCCTGGCACTCCCTGGCCGTGGCGCGAATCTCCGCCGCGCCGGGCAGAAACACCAGCGTGTCGCCCATCCATCCTTCGCCGTTCAAAGTCTCGATCGCCGTCCGCACCTGGACCTCGAGCGGAGCGGAGGAGTGCGGCGAGTGGCGGATGTCCAGAGGGAACAAGCGGCCTTCGCTGCGCACAACCGGACAGCCGCCCAGGTAGCGCGAGGCGCGTTCGCCTTCGAGCGTCGCCGACATCACGATCAGCTTCAGGTCCCCGCGGCGCGACAACTGGAGCCGCCGCAGCAGCGCCAGCGCAACATCGCCGTCGAGGTGGCGCTCGTGGAATTCGTCCAGCACCACCGCGGACACTCCACGCAGTTCCGCATCACTCATCAGGCGGCGGGTCAGGACGCCTTCGGTCAGGAACCGCAGCCGGGTCCGCGGGCCGGACACCTCCTCGAAGCGTACCTGGTAGCCGGTGGTCTCGCCCACGCGCTCGCCCATTTCGAAGGCAACACGGCGCGCCGCCATACGCGCCGCGATCCGGCGTGGCTCAAGAACCAGCACCTCGCCGGGCAGATGCCCAAGGAGCGCGGGTGGGATCCGCGTTGTCTTGCCTGCTCCTGGCGGTGCTTCGACGGCCAGGCAGGGCCAACGGACAAGATGCTCGGCGATCCGCCCCAGCACCCGGTCGGCCGGAAGCTCAGACCTCAGACGAGAATCTCGCGGAGCACGCGGGCTGGGAACTCGTCCGTAATCCGCTCATCGCGGCCCTCGCGCCGGAACACGAGGTCCCGGTGGTTCATGCCGAGCTGGTGCAGCACGGTTGCGTGAAAGTCGTGGACACTGACCCGGTTCTCAGCCGCGCGGTAGCCGATTTCGTCCGTTGCGCCGTAGGTGATGCCGGGTTTGAAGCCGCCGCCCGCCATCCAGATGCTGAAGCCTGACGGCCCGTGATCGCGGCCGGCCGTCGGACCCGGATCCTGCGCGATCGGCAGGCGGCCAAACTCACCACCCCAGATGACGAGGGTCGAGTCGAGCAGTCCGCGGTCCTTCAAGTCGCGGACCAGCGCCGCCGACGGCCTATCTGTCTTGGCGCACGAATACTCAAGGCCCTTGCGGATGTCGTTGTGGTTGTCCCAGATCTGGCCTTCGATGTAGACCTGCACCAGCCGGACGCCACGCTCGACCAGCCGCCGCGCCATCAGGCAGCGCTTGCCGAACGACGCGGTCCGTTCGTCGGTGAGTCCATACGCCTCTTTGGTGGTATCGCTCTCTTTGGAAATGTCCAGTGCATCGGTGGCCGCCATCTGCATCCGTGCGGCGAGCTCATAGTTGGCGATGCGCGCTTCGAGATCGACGTTCCCCGCATGCCGGTCGCGATGGGCGGAATCGAGCTTGTGCAGCAGCGTGCGGCTCAGGTCCGTGATTCCCGCCGGATCCGGATTCTTGGCGTTCAGGTTCAACACGGGCGATCCCTCGGACCGGACGCGCGTGCCCTGGTACACCGCGGGCAGCCAGCCGGACTGCCAGTTCTGCGTGAAGTTCACCGGCGGCCCCTTGGGATCATCGAGCACCACGTAGGCGGGGAGATTCTGGTTCTCCGATCCCAGACCGTACACGATCCAGGCGCCGAGCGACGGCCGTCCGGGGAGAATCCGGCCGCCGTGCATCAGGAACAGCGCGGCTTCATGCGCCAGATGCGTGGTGAACATCGACCGGATGACGCAGATGTCGTCGGCGGCCTTGCCCAGGTACGGCAGCAACTCGGACAATTCGGTGCCGGACTTTCCGTGGCGGCTGAACTTGTAGTGCGACGGCATCAGTCCGCCGGTCTGGCGGACGGCGCGCACCTCGGCGGCAAGGTCGCGGCTCGGCGGCTGTCCGGCGTACTTGGCGAGAGCGGGCTTGTGGTCGAACAAATCGACCTGGCTGGGACCGCCATTTTGGAAGAGCTGGATCACGGCCTTGGCGCGCGGCGCGTGATGCGCCTTCTTTGGCGTGAGGTCGTAGACACGCTGTTCCGCCGCGAGCCCGTCCCGGGCGAACAGCGACGCCAGGGCGGTGCCGAGCAATCCGTCCTGCATCCGCGAGAAGAAATCGCGCCGTGTCGTCATAGCAGTCTCCTCAATCAATGTACAAGAACTCCGCCGCGTTCATCAACGTGTGGCACAGCGAGGCCAGCCCCATCCAGCGGGCGCGGCTGGCCACCGGCTCGGCGGGGAGCTCGGCCTTGAGCTGGCGCGTCCATTCCGTAGCCGCTCCGTCGATCAGGGCACGTGACGCCTGAACCTCGTCCGCGGTGGGCTTGCGGGCGAACGCCAGCAGGTAAGCACGCTCGATCTGCCGGCCCGGATCATCTCCTGCCACATCCATGATCCGCCCTGCCATGTATCGCGCGCTGGTGCGTGTGAGGTCGCTGTTTAACAAGTGCAGTGGCTGCGAGGCCACGACTGAGTGTCCGCGGCGCATGCAGTTCGGATTCGGGAACGGCATGTCGAAGGCATCGAGCAGCGACACCGGCTGTGTGCGCCGGTGTTGCGCGTAGACGCTGCGGCGGCCGCCTTGCTTGCCTTCCTCGGTGATCACTTCGCCGTCGGGCTGGACCTTGAACTTGTCGGCTGGTCCGAACTGCCGCGTGTCGAGCCGTCCGGCCAGCATCAGGATGGAGTCGCGCACGGACTCGGCGTCGATGCGGAGGAACGGGTAGGCACTGAGATCGCCTTCGCCCAACGTGGGGCTGGATCGCTGGCGGTAGACCGTCGACGTGAGAATCAGCCGGTGCAGCGCCTTGATGTCCCAGCCCGTTCGCACGAATTCAGTCGACAACCAATCGAGCAGGGCTTGATTGGCGGGAGCAGTCCCCATGCGGCCGAAGTTTCCGGCCGAAGACACCAGGCCGGTGCCAAAGTGATGCTGCCAGATGCGGTTCACCATCACCCGCGCGGTCAGCGGATGGCGAGGATCGGTGAGCCACTTCGCGAGAGCAAGGCGCCGGCCACTCGAGTGAGCGAGCGGCTGGTCGCGGTATTCGGGGAATCCGGCAGACAGGATCGACAGTGCGCCTGGAGGCACTAGTGCGCCGGGCGTTGTGGAATCGCCGCGGTGCAGGATCCGGGTGGGCGGCGGCTCGGGTCCAAGATCGAATAGTGCGCGGACCAGAGGGAGCGGCTTCAGCTTGGCGCGTTCCTCGCGGATCCGTGTTTCGTTCGCAGCTCGCGCGGCCTTGAAGTCCGGATACGCTTCTTCGAGCGCGGGGATCTTGCCTTCCTTGATTCCCTTGTCGGCAGCGAGCCGGGCGCGGTAGGTTTCGAGCGTCTTCTCTTGTTCGCCCTCGATCTCGCGGATCCGCGCGTTGACCGGATCGTTGTGCGCCTGAGCGTCGCGATATTCGGAGAAAGCCTTGGGGATCAAGTAGCGCGTGTTGTTCTCGTCGCACTTGGCGCCGACGCCTCCGCACGGGAACTCGCCCGGCAGCCAGTGGAACGGATCGAACGCGGGTGTGAGCACGGCGACCAGCCGGTAGTAGTCGCGCGTCGGGATGGGATCGTACTTGTGGTCGTGGCAGCGTGCGCATCCGACCGAGAGTCCCATTACAGCGGATCCGAGGACCTCGATCTGGCCCGCGATCACGTCCATGCGCTCGGGGATGAAGTTCTGCTCCGTGCTGTTGGTGCCGTCCGGCGCCATCCGCCAGAATCCGGTGGCTGCCAGGAGATCGAGCTGCCCGGTGGTGAGGTCCGGCGCGGTGCGGAAATCGAACGTCTCGTCGCCCGCGATCTGCTCGGTGAGGAAGCGGTCGAACGGCTTGTTCGCGTTGAATGCGCGGATCACGTAGTCGCGGTAGCGCCAGGCGTGCGGGCGGTTGGCATCGCTGTTGTTGCCGCCTTCGCTGTCGACGTAGCCCACCGCGTCGAGCCAGTGGCGGCCCCATCGCTCTCCGTAATGGGGAGATTCGAGCAAGCGGTTGACGAGTTTTTCGTAGCGGTCCGGCGCGCGATCGGAGGCGAACGCCTCGATCTGTTCGGGCGAGGGCGGGAGTCCGGTGAGATTGAAGAAGACGCGCCGCAGCAGGACCATCGGATCCGCTTCCGGTGAGAAGCTCTTCGATTTCGACTCGAGATCAGCCAGCACGAACGCATCCACCGGAGTCCGGACCCGGGTGGCGGCGCGGACCCGGGGCTGCGGCGCGCGGACTGGGGTCTTGAACGACCAGAACTCGCGGTCTTTGGCCTTGATCGCCGGGTCATTCACCGCGCTCACCTGGACCGGCTGCTCTGGGTCGGGTGCCGCGCCTTCGGCGATCCACTGCTTGACCTTGGCGAACTCGCCGTCGGTGAGCCCGCGCACGGAAAACTGTTCCTGCAGCTTGGGCGGAGGCATTTCCTGCGCGCCGATCCGCTTGACCAGCAGACTGTCCTCGGGCTTGCCCGGCACGATCGCGGGTCCGGACTTGCCGCCCCGCAGCATCGCCTCGCGCGTCCTGAGGTCGAGTCCGCCCTGTTTCTCCCGGCGTCCGTGGCAGACCCAGCACTTGGCGGCGAGGACGGCTTGCACGTCGCGCTCGGCGACTGGCGGCTTGCGCTCCTCATTCTCGATCCAGGAGCGGATCGCGGCGATTTCAGGTTCGCTCAGCTTGGCTCCGCCCATCGGCATCTTGCCCGATGCGATGAGGCTGAGGAGCACGCTATCGACCGGGCGTCCGGGAACCACGACCGCGCCGGACTTTCCTCCGCGCAGCACCTGGGTGATCGATTCGAGCGAGAGTCCGCCGCTGGCCGTCTTCGCGTTGTGGCAGCCTTGGCACTTGGCGCGGAACAGGGGGTGGATGTCCGCTTCGAACGTCGCGGCCGGGGCGAGCAGGGTGGCGGAGGCCAGAAGAAACGCAAACCTCATCAATCGACAGTATATTCTGGATTGACGGCTGATGAACGCGGACGACTACGCTTGGAGGATCGTGCCGGGCGAACGAGAGTGATCTGCTTGAGCAGGCCGGTACGAATGGCTCCAGACGCGACGCGTTTCACGCCGCCCGGGCTGAGGCCGGCCAGGCAGTGCGTTTGGGACGGGGTGTCGAGCTTGATGCGATAGCCGCGCGAGACTTTGTCCGGCAGTCTTCGGCACCAGAACGGGTTCTTCGGACGGCCGCCCTCCTGACGAAGTTGTCCGAGGCGATGCCGCCACACGTCGAAAAATATGGCTCCGCGCAACTCGGTTTGGGACGGCCTCGACGATGCACCACGGTCTCAAGATCAGGTCAGCAACATGCTCGACCAATTCCATCCGGGGCTGAAAGTGACGCCGGTTAACGTGAATGAGACCGCCATCAAGCGGATCGTGACTGGATCAGCGTGGACTCAGGCCATCGGCCGGCGGGCGAATCGGCTGAAAGTCGCTCTGAGCCCGCTTACTCAAGACGAGCCCAGAATTCGAGTGACCGCAAACCGGCGGACGGCGATCCGCATCCATTCGTCATCGACGCCGTCGACAACGAGGATTCGCAGTGCCAGCGCCTTGCGAAGATACTCAAGGAGTGTCGCGACCAGGGTGTGGCGATCCTGGTACTGCCCGAGCTTCGAGTGACACCCACGCTCGAAGGAGTGGTCCGGGGATGGCTCGGCGCGCAGACCAACACGGACGGGCTTCTGTTGGTCGTGGCTGGAAGTTGGCACGTCATGGACGGAGGCCGGTACGTCAACCGGAGCATCGCGTTCGACCACCGCGGACACGAGCTGTGGCGCAACGACAAACTCGCCGAGTACAACGTGAGCCCGGGAAACGTCGCCAAGAACCCGTCGTATTGGGTGGACCGTGGCGTCGGCCCAAGCGGTGCTGTTGAGGACATCCGGGCCGGCCGCGTTCTGGCTGTCGCCGACACTCCCCTGGGCCGCTTGACGTCCGCCATTTGCGCAGGCTTCTTTCAAGGACGGGCGGCGGACGTCATGCGGCAGTCGGGAGCGAACTTCTTTTTCGTGCCCGCGATGACCAACAAGATGGATGACCTGGAGCGGCTGGCGGCGGATCTGGTCCGCTACCGGGCTGGGTCATTCATCGCCAACTGCGGCCATTTCGGAGCCAAGGCCCCCTGCTATTGGCAGGCGGGCAGCGGCGAATCCGGGCGGGCGCGCCGGCGGCAGCGGATTCTGATCTGGACTCTGGGCGATACTTAAGGTATGCTTTAGGTGGACATGCCACCTAAAGCGACCCGTCCGCCGGATCTGTTCACCGCAACCATCGACGAGGTTGTGGATGCTGGAATCACAGCCCTTGGTGGCGATGAGGAGCTGCTGCACATGGTGGACCAAGCCCTCCACCTCCGCCACTATGACCTAAAGAAATACCCCGAGACCCGAGAGGAGCTCAAGGATGCTCTGTCCCGGATCGTCGAGTCCCGCCCGGCTCGCGACCTCAATCTTACCCTCACGCAGGCCATGGCAGCCAAGTGGGAGCACCTGCACGAATTGATCGCGAACGAGGAAGAAGCAATTCCGTTGGCGGAAGAGGCCAGACAGTTCGTCAACCGGAGCGAGTACGCCAAGCGGGTGTTGGAGGCGTTGCGTGATGGTCCGAAACCGAGGAAGGAACTACGGGCCATCGTCGGCGGGGACTCCAACTTGTCGCAGGTGCTGGCGCGCATGGAGGCGCGCGGGCTGATCGCGAGGACTCCGGGCGCTGACGGCCGGTCGGTGGATGTCGCCATGGGAGTCATTGGCGTGGACCTGCTGGCTCCGCGGCCGGTGCTTCCATCGCTCCACGCTGGCGCCGTTCTTGAACGTTCAGTGACGCTCCATGACCTCCGGGCTGCTTAATGCCCTACTACGTCACCTTCTATTCCTTCAAAGGCGGTGTTGGGCGGACCCATACCCTGGTCAACACCGCCCTCATGCTCCGCAACCTTGGACACCAGGTCCTCATCTGGGAGGCGGACCTCGAAGCGCCGAGCCTGTTGAATCTGCCCGTGTTCGAAAAGGCCCGCGGTGAAGTCAAGCTCGGGTTGATCGACGCGCTGACCGGGGCGGCGGGCACAGTTGAGTGCATCACCGAATGCCAGGGACTGCGCATCCTGCCTGCTGGCCAACCCGGCAAGACCTACGAAGCCACCTACGGCCGCTTCCAGGAAAAGTTCGCCACCGACGCGACGGCGCTGGCTCTAAAGTTCGATCAGATTCGCGCGCAAATCGACACGCTGCCGGTGGACATTGTGTTGATCGACTCCCGTACCGGATTCACCGACCTCGGTGCGATCTGCACGGTCCAGCTTGCGCACCTCGTGGTTCTCGTGTTCCGGCTTGGACAGCAGGATCTCGAGGGGACCCGCTGGCACTGGACCCTCGACACAGCCCGAATGAAGCGGATCGGACGGCGTGTGGAACTCCAGACCCGGCTGGTGGCCGCGATGGTGCCCGAGGACCAGCCCGATCTCGTGATGGAGCGTCTGAAGGCGGCAAAAGAAGCCGGACTGGAAGTCAAGTACCGGGTCCCGCTGATTCCGGAGTTCATGCTGTATGAACGGATGCCTGCCGCGGACTTTCCGGGATGGCCGATTACCCAGGTGTACCGGGATCTGGCCGCGGACATCGAAGGGCTCGCCCGGCAACAGAAGATCGAGCAGGAGCCCGCCGCAGCCAAACCCCAGGTGCGAGACCGGGACAAGCAGGGCCGCGAATTCGAGGACAAGGTAGCGGCAGTGCTCCGGTTAATGGGCTTCGAGGTCAAGACGGACCTCCTGATCGAGGGCCGCCAAGTGGACTTCCTCGCCGTGAAGCGGGACACTCTCCAGGAAACGCACTGGCTGGGCGAATGCAAGGACCACGCCAAGGATGCCGGCGTCGATACGCTCGACGCGCTCCACTCGGGCCTCCGCGCCTACCAACGCAGCGTCCCCCAAGCCCAGGGACTCATCGTCGCCCGGACCGGCTTCACCAAGGAAGCCACTGCCCACGCCAAGTCCCTCGGCATCGCCCTCAAGACCTACAGCGAACTCCTCGACGGCCTGGTGGACCTCCGCTTCTACGTCCCCTCCCTCATCCGCGACGTCACCGGCCAGGACATCGAACGGCTCTACGTCGACCCCACCGTCTTCCCCGAATCCACACGCCAGCTCACCAGCCTCGACGCCTTCATGGACCAGTGGCTGAACGAAGCCAGCTCCACCCACCTCACCCTGCTCGGCGACTACGGCACCGGCAAAACCTGGTTCACCCGCCGCTGGGCCGCACGCCTGGCCGAAGCCTACCAAAAAGACCCGGCGCGCAACCGCTGCCCCATCCGGATCGACCTCCGCGCCGCGGCCCGCGCGCTCAGCCTCGAGAACGCGTTGTACGAGCACTTCCAGCGCCAGTCCGGCCGCCTGGTGGATCCCAAGGCCGTGCTCCACCTGCTCTCCGAGGGCCGCTGCGTGCTGATCTTCGACGCCTTCGACGAGATGGCCACCCAGGCTAACTGGGACGTCACCGTCCAGAACTTCCGCGAGCTGACCCGTGCGGCGCAGGGGCGCGCCAAGGTGGTCCTGACTTGCCGGACCCACTTTTTCCGCACCCAGGACGAGGTCGCCGCGCTGGTCGAGGGCCGGCAGTCCGGGATCTCGCCCGAGGCCCGCTCGCTCTACGCCGAGGTGTTCGGCAAGACCGGATTCAGCGTGGCGTATCTGCGGGACTTCGACGCGCGGCAAATCAACCACTATCTGAAGCTCGCGGGGGCCGAAGCGGTGATTCCGCTTTTCGATCAGATCTCGGGACTGAAGGAGATCGCCGGACGTCCCGTGCTGCTGGACATGGTGGTGAAGTCCGCGCCGGCCCTGAAGGGACGCGAGCGGGTGAAGCTCGCGACCCTGTACGAGACCTACACCGAAGAGTGGCTCCAGCGCGCGGATTGGCGAAGCTCGCTCGACCGCGAGGGGCGGCGGCGGATGGCGCAGGAGATCGCGGTCCGGCTGTGGGAGACCGATGGCGCGCGGATGCATCATTCGGAATTGCGGGCGGTGGCCGGGCTGCTGCGGGACCGGGCGAAGAACCTGGACGAGGTGGACGTGATCGAGTCCGAGGTCCGCACGGCGTCGTTCTTCACGTGGAAGGATGGCGAGGGGAACTACGGGTTCTCGCACCGGAGCTTTCTCGAGTTCTTCCTGGCGCAGTGGGTGGCGCGGAACATGCAGGCGGGGCCGTCGGTAGAGGCCCTGCGGCTGCGGCGGCTGAGCCCGGAGGTCATGGGGTTCCTGGTGGACCTGTGTCCCCGGGAGGCGCTGGAGCGGTGCGTTCATGCGGTGTTCGAGGGCGGGTATGTGCCGCGGGCGTCGGAGAACGCGCTGCTGTTGTACCAGGCGGCGGGACTGGCGCGTCCGCGGCGGTTCGAACTGGCGGGAGCGGAGTTGGCGGGCTGGCGGCTGCCCGGGCTGGATCTGACGGGCGCGAATCTGCGGGGGGCGAAGCTGGGGGATGCGGATCTGGCGGGGGCGTGTGTGGAGGGTGCGGATCTGTGCGAGGCAGTTTTCACGCGGGCGATGCTGGATGGGGTCCGGGCGCGGGGGGCGCGGTGCGTGGGTGCGGATCTCTCAGGCGCGTCGATGGTGGATGCGGATTTTGAGGGTGCGGCGGTGGAGGGTGCGGACTTCCGGTTTGCGTTGGCGGTCCGGGCGCGGATGCCGGAGGTGAGCGCGATGGGGTTGTCGCGGCGGATGGAGGAGGCGGTCCGGCCGGTGGTGCAGTCGTTTGTGCGGGAGGGGGAGATGTGCGTGGCGTGGCATCCGTCGGCGCCGTTGCTGGCGGTGACGGCTGGCACGGCGATTGTGATTCTCGACGCGGTCACGTTGTCAGTTCATCGCGCGCTGGAGGGGCACACCTATTGGGTTCGGAGCGTGAGTTGGCGGGGAGACGGGAAGCAGTTGGCGAGTGGCGGGGACCAGACGGTGCGGGTGTGGGACGTGGAGAGCGGCCGTGGAGTGCGGGTGCTGGAGGGGCACGCGGGTACGGTTGGGAGCGTGAGTTGGCGTGGAGACGGGAAGCAGTTGGCGAGTGGCGGGGATGACAGTACGGTCCTGGTGTGGGATGTGGAGAGCGACCGTGGAGTGCGGGTGCTGGAGGGGCACGCGGGTGCGGTTGAGAGCGTGAGTTGGCGTGGAGACGGGAAGCAGTTGGCGAGTGGCGGGGATGACAGTACGGTCCTGGTGTGGGATATGGAGAGCGGCCGTGGAGTGCGGGTGCTGGAGGGGCACGCGGGTGCGGTTCAGAGCGTGAGTTGGCGTGGAGACGGGAAGCAGTTGGCGAGTGGC
>VFZX01000041.1 GCA_016871015.1 Acidobacteriota bacterium
AGGATCAACGGGCCGGTTCGCATTGCTACTAGGAGGGTTCGGCGGATTACAGGCACAGCAGTAGAGGCGTCCGGCTAGATGGTCACGCTTTTTCGTCCTGGAGCCATCTAGGCAGGGTACTGAACCAGCTGTGCGATTTCGCTAAGGCAGCAGCGGAGGTAGCCTACCATATCGGAGCTATCCAAACAAAATGAGATTCACCGCCCTCCTCACAATCGCACTACTGGCGTCGACGGCCGAAGCAGGCCACAAACGCGCAAAACCACCGGTGACCGCTGTCGCGCCGGTGAATGATGACGATTCCCCAAAAAAGAACCGGCCATTGGCGCCCGTGATCACAACAAACACGACAAACGCCATGGCCACTACCGCAACTCCCGCCTTCCGGCCTCTACGGATGAAGCTCCTGGTTCTCGCCGCCGATGGAAACGAACCGGGGTTCGCCGCGATCCGGTCCACGCTGGACCACATGGGCACTCCCTACGACGCCGTCGTGACCAGCCAGCAGCCGTTGCCTCCGCTCTTCACCACCGACAGGGGACTCTATCAGGGCATCATCCTGACCACGGGCAACCTGGGGTTCTTCGACGGAACGGGATACCGCAGCGCCCTGTCCCCCGGGTCCTGGGCCGCCCTGGATGCTTATGCCCGCGACTACCGGGTGCGCACCGTCAGCTATTACACCTTCCCCGAGGCCCGCTACGGTCTCGCCTACACTGGAGCCAGAACCACGACATCCGCTTCACCAGTGGAGGCCTCGATCCCCTCGGCTGGCCAACCGCTATTCAGCTATCTCCGTTCTGGCGCCACAGTCAAGATCGCAAACGCTTACCTTTACCTTGCTAATCCGGTTACCGCAACAGGCGAGACGACCACCCGTATCATGACGATTGCCGGGTCGACCGCGGGGGTGATCCACACCAAGGCAGATGGACGGGAGTACCTCGCGCTTACCTTTGACCAAAGCCCCCATCTGCGCCATTCGATGCTTCTCAACTACGGACTGATCGACTGGGTCGCCCGCGGAGTCTTTCTCGGGTCCCGCCGGATCTACCTCTCGCCGCAGAATGACGATCTGTTTCTTTCAAGCGACCTCTTTGTGTCCAACATCCCAGCCTGCCAGCCAGTTGGCGCCGCCGCTGATCCGACGTTCGATCCGGCAGATGCATGTCCTCTGATCCGGATGTCGGGGAGCGACGTGAAAAGTTTGGAGGACTGGCAGGGCAAGGTCAGAGACCGTAGCCAGACGAAGGGCTTCCGGGTGTCGATGGCCTACAACGGATTCGGGACAACCACGGCCAGCGGAGCCGCCTCGAACGATCCACTGACGAAAGAAGCCAGAGCCCGGCGGAAGGACTTTTTCTGGGTTTCCCACACCTGGGACCACGAGAATCTCGACTGCTTCAACCCAGTGCCAAACAGTGGGATCTGCCGTAGCGCCACCTACGCGGAGTCCCTCTTTGAAATAGACGAGAACCGGAAGCTGGCCACGGCGATCGACCTTCCGCTCGACACCACCAGCATGGTGACACCGGGAATCTCGGGTCTCAACAACCCCGGGTTCATGCTTGCCGCCTATACACGCGGCATCCGCTACCTGGTCACCGATACCTCCCGCCCTGGCGGATCTCCGGCGATTCCCAACACCGGCATTGTTAGCCCGCTCCAGCCAGGCATTCTCTTGATCCCACGGCGCGCGACCAACATCTTCTACAACGTGCACGTTCCAACCCTCGGAGCCGTTGGATCCGAACCGGACGAATACAACTTCTTCTTCGGCCCGAACGGCATCTTCCGGGTTGGCGGCCCAGGCGGGCCTCCGTTCTTCACCACGAACCAGAGCTATGCCCAGATCATCGACCGCGAGAGCGACGCATTAATTTCCTACATGCTCCGCTTCGAGATGTACGGTTCGATGTTCCATCAGGCGAATTTTGTCCGCCACACGGGGTCAGCTTCTTTGTTTACGAACCTGATGGACAATACGTTCTCGAAGTTCGCCGAGCTGTGCAACCTTCCGATCGAGAGCCTCCAGCAGTCCGAGATTGGAGCCAAACTGCGCGCCCGGATGGCGTTTCTGGCGTCGGGCGCCACCGGCCTGTACACGCCGGGATCCGGTTCAATCACACTGTCTTCTCCGGTCGCAGTCAAGATCCCGGTGACCGGCGCTTGTGGTGGAACCTGCGAGACCTATGGTGGGGAGAGCCAAAGCGAAGTCACTGTGTCCGCCGGGGGCACGGTCCGGGTCTCGGTGAACTAAATGGCGCTGTTCGAACGCACCCTGGTACGCGCCGGCCTGGTGGCGGTAGTGGCAATCACTGCCGCCGCGATGGACTCCGGGGTCCTGACGCTATCAGCGGCGGTGGAGGCCGCGGGACGCCGCGCCAAGCAGGAAAAGCTCCGGCTGGATCTCGCACAGGCGCAGGTCCGCATGCTCGAAGCGATGAACCGGACGCGAGTCGACTTCCGCCCAGGATTCAGCCTGTTCTCTTTTACCAATCCCCTGCTGCTTGCTACTTCGATCGGCTCGGGATTCTCGATCGGAAAGCCGAACGCGCCATCGCCATTCACCCTGCACAACGCCTGGTTTGAAGTGCTCGAAGCCGAGCTCGCCGCCGAAAAAGCCAGAGTCCGCGCCGAAGGAGAAGCTGTCCGCGCATACTTCCGCCTTCTCGAAAAGCAACAGCTCTCAGGCCGGGCCAAGTCGCTCGCCGCTTCGGTGGAAGGCTACGGACTCGAAGCAGAGCGGTTGCTCCGGGAGGCGCGCATCACGGAACTCGACCGGCTCCAGACCTCACAGCGGATCCTCGACTTGAAGTCCGCCGCCATTGAAGCGGAGTCGGCCCGGCGGGACGCGGCCATCCGGCTCGCGAGCCTGACAGGGATGGAGGACTTCGAACGCCTCCGGGTTCCCGACGAAACCAGCCAGCCCTCACGCGACCTTCACCAGGCTGGCAAGATCGAAGCCATCTGGGGAAACCGCGGGGACCTCCGCCTTCTGCGCGACCGGGCTGGCGACCTGCGGAGAATGAAAGCACGCCGGTCCCCTGGGAATGTCCAGGTGGGATTCGGGCGCGTCAGCGGAGTACGCGGGTCCCGCGCCGCTGCCAACAACTTCCTTCTCGGCGGCAATACGGGACGAATCGATTTCAACCTCGGGTTCCCGTTGACCCGGACCGGAGAGAAGGAGGCCGCGAACGAGGTGCTGGACGTACGCCTCAAGATGATCGAAGCGGAAATCGAGCGGCTGGAGCAAGACGTCCGCACGGAGCTCATGACCCTGCGCTCGGCTGCGGCGGCGGCCGAGGAACGTGCCGGCTTGGCGCACCAGCGGTGGCTGAATGCATCCAAGGCCCGCGAGCTTATCGCTGCCCGTGTCGACGCCGGGCTTGAGTCCCGGCCAGCACTGCTCTCCGGCGACTTGGCCGCGTTTGAAGCCTATGCTGGCCACTTGGCGGCCGGTTACCTGTACCAATCGTATTTACGGATTATCAACGCCCCGGCCGAACCTCCGGCCGCCGGTGAAGGAGGATCAGGTGAGTAAGGTCCGGATTGTTGGGACCCAGAACGGGTTCTCAGGAGCTCGAGTTGAGCGCATCGCCCGCACTGTGCAACAAAATGCTTGGGTGGGTGTGAAGGCGCTATTCGCCGTGACGCTAGCCGGAGCGGTGCTGTTAAGCGCGGCCAAACGGCCGGCAGCGGGTCCCACGGCTCAGGAAACGGTTCTGCCCGCACTGGTCCACCCGGGCGCAGTACAGGACGTTGCGGCCGGCGCGCCCGGCAAGATAACCGCGATCCATGTCCAACCCGGTGCATGGGTGGAGGAGGGTGCGCTGCTCGCGGAGATCGAGAACAGCGAGTTGGAAAGCGATCTCGATCTGGCCCGGGGCCGGCTCTCCGCGGTTCGCAAGCGCATGGCTCTGGAGGGATCGGCTGGCGTGGCGCCTCGCGCCCGGCTCAAGGCGGCGGAAGCGCAACTCAAGGCGGCGTTGCGCGCGCGCGATTCCGCGCGCAACCGGATGAAGGCCATTTCGGCGGAGATCGACGCCAGTGGGAACGGTCGCGCGCACCAGATGGTGCAACGCGTCCGTGATCTGGCGGCCAAGAGACTGGCAACCGCGGCGGAGCTTGATGCCGCCGAACTCGCCGCCGAGAATGAGCGCCGGGCGGGTTCCGACCGCCGCGATACCCGCTCGCGGATTGCGCAGGAAGCCGAAGCCGCCGAGGGCCAGGTGACGCTGGCGCAGCTTCAGATCGACACGCTCCGCGCGGGGTCAGGTAGCGCGACGGATATCGATGTCCGGGAGGCGGAATCGGCTATTGCGAAGCTTGAGCGGCGGATCGCCGCGCTTCGCGTGACGGCTCCGCGCGCGGGCCAGGTGTCGTTCGTGAACGCCTCCGATGGAGGCGCCGCCGTCGAAGGCCTGGTGCTCTTCCGAATCAACGACTCACACCGTCTGCTTTTTGAAGTGAGCGCGCCACCCTCAATCGCACGGGACGTCCGCCAGGGAGATCCGGTGACCGTCCGCGTGCCGCTGGATCCGCCAGTGGAAGTTGAGGCCAAGGTGGATGAAGTCGTATGGACGCCGCATTTATCCCACGGCTACTCAATCCGGGTGCGCGTCGACAACCCCGATCCAGCGGCGCTCGTCGCGGGGCTCGAGGGTTCCGTCGGCTTCCGTCATTGACATCCACATGACCTCCCGCCCTTCCATCCTGCTTTGCACTGAGGGAACCTACCCGCACTACCTGGGCGGCGTCAGCGTCTGGTGTGAGCAGTTAATCTCGAACATCCCCGAGGCGGACTTTCATGTCCTGTCGGTGGTCCACACACCGGTGCAGCCGGTTCGTTTCAAACTCCCGGCGAACGTAGTCTCGGTGACGCCGGTCGCGCTGTGGGGAACGGAATTCCCAGGGGACCGTTGCGAGCCCGTTTCCGAGCTCAGCGCGCGGCGTGCGGCGACGGTACCGGCGGTGATCGCGGAGCGATTCGTTCCACCGTTCCGGTCGGTGGTCCGTTCGATCCTCAACTCGGGTGCGAACCCGGATGCGCTCGGGCGCGCATTGCTCGATCTCCACGGCTACTTCCAGTCCTTCGACCTATATCAGTCGTTCTGCGGCCAGGCCTGGGAGGCGTTCCTCGGAGAGATCGCCGAATGCCCACGGTTCCGCGGCATGACTCTCGCGGAAGCATCCATGTGCCTGGGATGGCTGGCGCGATTCTTCTCCATTCTCACCACTCCCCTGCCACGCGCCACCGTGACCCACTCCTCGCTCGCTGGGCTGGCGGGCATTCCGGGAGTTCTGCTGCGGATCCGGGACGGCGTCCCCTACGTTCTCTCCGAGCACGGGATCCTGCTGCGCGAGGTCTATGCGAGCATGGCAAACTCCGAGTATCCCGACGCGTGCCGCGCGTTTCTCATCGCCTACCACCGGGCCATCGCCGCGGCCAATTACCACTTCGCCGATGTCATCACGTCCTTGGGCGATTTCAACGCCGGATGGCAGAAGCGCTTCGGAGCCCACCCAGGCAAGATCCGCTACATGCCCAACGGAGTGGATCCGCGCCGGTTCCTTTGCGCTCCGGCTCCGGCCCCCCGGCCTACCGTCTTGACCCTGGCCCGCATCTATGCCCTGAAGGGCATCACGAACCTGATCGAGTCCGCCGCGATTGTCCGCCGGTCCGTTCCCAACGTCCGGTTCCGGATCCTCGGCGAGATTGCCGACATCGACTACTTCGATGAATGCAAGGCGCTGGTGGCGCGGCACGGGCTGCAGGACCACATCGAGTTCTGCGAGTCGGACAATCCGGCCGAGGAGTACCGGAGCGCCTGGGTATACTGCCTTCCAAGCGTCTCGGAGGCGATGCCGTTCGTGATTCTGGAGGCGATGATGAGCGGATGCCCGGTGGTTGCCACCAACGTCGGCAATGTCGCCCAGACACTGGGCCAGTGCGGTCTGCTTGCGCAGCCCAATAATCCGCTCGACCTGGCGGCGCAGCTTGTAACGCTGCTTCAAGGTCCCCACGCGCCGGAGCTTCGCTCCCGCCTGGCCAGCAGCGGCATGCAGCGGGCCAGGGCAACCTTCACGATCGAGGCCGCGACCGGCCGCTTCCGCGAACTCTACCAGGAGATTACCAAATGTCGACACCTGTCCCTGGTGTGTTGACCGGCCCGCGGATGCCCGATTCACGGGCGCCGATCGACGAATTTGACGTCGCGGTCAGACTCGAAACCCAAGGCGTCACAGACGAAGTTGCCCACGCCCTTTACGGATACGGGAGCACGATGCGGATGGCGGTGGCCGAGTTCCCGCGCATGGCCAGCGAGGCTTCCGGCCTACGGGTGCCGGCGCCCTCCGAATCGTGGTTGAAGGCCTTTCTGCACGGCGCGTCCTACGCCGTGCCGATGTTCATCTCGGCTCTCGCGATCGCGCTACAAGGATTTTCTCTCTGGGGTGGAGACCTGGAAGGCGAGACCGCGTCGGCGGTCGCCGTGGGTGTGGTAGCGAGCTTCATCCTTGCCGGCGGATTCGTCCAGGGGCTGGCATTGCGCATGTCGTTCTACCTGGGGATCGGTGAGCATTCGAGCGCCGTGAAAGTAGCGGGGCTATGGTCCGGCGCCGGAATGCTGTTTCTGTGCTCCGCGTCAGCGGTGTTCTTGGCGGTCAATACTCTTTTCCGCTGGATGCCGTTTTCGCTTGGCGTCACCTCCGCTGGATTCGCGATCTCGCTCGGAGCCCTCTTCCTCGCATCGGCTGCGCTCTACGTGCTTGAGATGCGATTGGCCGTGGCGGGCGCAACACTGGCGGGCCTGGCGGTTACAACAGTGTGTGTCCGCATCCTCGATCAGCCGGTGCTGCCGGGCCAGTTCCTCGGCATATGGACCGCCACCGGAGCGGCCGTGGCCGCCGCATGGTCCAGGCTCGGACCGCTCTGCCGCCAGTCCACCACCACGATCCGGACATTCACTGTCGCGCGTGAGACGCTGATCGCCTGGGCAAGCGCGGCGGCGGGCGTGTTGTACTACTTGCTGCTATTCTCCGACCGGATGATAGCGTGGACCGCGGGCACCCAGGCCGCGCTCCTTCCCGTCATGTTCCGGGGCGACTACGAGACCGCGGTAGGACTGGCCATGATCCTATTCGTCCTGGGCGCCGGATGGGTACATGCCAGTACAGCTGCTTTCCGCCACTGGGCGCAGGATTCCCGGACCGTCGCCAGTGCCGCCGAGCCCTGGCGCTTGAACCAGAACGCCGGCCGGCGCCTGCTGGGCGGTATCCCCTTGTTTCTGCCGCTGCCTGTGCTTGGCGCGGTTGCCATCTATTACACCGCACAGAGCCTGGATCTGCTGTCAAGTCCGGAAATGGAACGCGTCCTCGTGGTTGCCCTAACGGCGTATCCGCTGCTTGTGATCGGCCTGTGGGGACGCTCGATTCTCGAGATGCTCAACCTGGTGCACCACGGGCTGCTTCCGGCTGCCGCCGCGGTGTTGGCCGACCTGGTCATCGGCTACGTGCTAACGCGGACCGGGACCTACAGTCTCGCGATCTATAGCTTTCTCTGCGGTTCAGCGGTTTTCGCCGCGGGCATGATCCTCGCCGCCCGGCGGGCGTGCCGCCAGTTCGATCACCACTACTTTGCCGCCCATCTCTGAGCATGGACTACTCACACATCCACACTCTTGCAGGACTCCTCCGGCTCACGCTGGGAGGCTGCCTGATTTTCCTCGTGCTTCCCTACCTGGCGGTCCGCGGGCCCAAGCCCCGGCTCCGGCCCTGGTATGAGGACATGGCGGCCGGATTCACCAGGGTCAGCTTCTGCTTGCTGTTCGGGATCGCAGCGCTGGGATATTTCAGAGCCGCCCTTCCAGGCGCCGGCTTGGTGCTCTATGTGGGTTGGCTCGCGGCCGCCGCGCTGCCATCGCGATGGCATGGCTTGCTCCCGGGTGCGGCGATCCGTACGCGGATCTTCACGTTCCTCGAATCCCCCCGGCCGCTGTTCCGGGCAGCCTTGCGGTGGGAGCCTATTCCAGAGCCGCTGATGGCGTTCTTCGTGGTACTAGCGGTCTCGGCGTTCGCATATGGCGCGTCTTTGCTGTTGCCCGGATTCCGCTTCATCCGGCCAGGAGACGCGGAACAGGCTCTGTCGTTGTACGCTTTGACATCTGGGGCGGAATGGGATGCGAATCCGCATGTTGTGTTGCTCGCTCCGTTGACGTGGTTCCTTGGAGCGGGAGCTCCCGCGGCCGTAAGGCTGGACACGGCACTGCAGCTTGTTCTGCTCTCGTTCTCGATTTTCGCCTGCGCGATGCGGTACGCCCCGGCCGCTGCCACCGGGCAGGTAGCCGCCGGATTGGGATTGGTGGCCTGGGTGGTAGCGGAAGGTCCTCTGTCTCAGCGTTCCGCCGCGCCTGAGCTCACCGCGATTTTCGCGCTGCTGGCCGCTGCCCGCGCGGGCAGATCGTGGACTGATTCGGGACTGGCATTGCTGTCGATGGTGTACACCGGCGCGGACCGGCCGGTCCTGCTTTGGCTCGCCGCCGCTGCCGCCATCGTGGCCTGGGTAATCGCAATCGCACCGGCGCGCTGGATCACGAGGCCATCCCTCGCCTGGACTCCGGCCCTGGCTCTGATCGTCTTCTCGGCGCAGGGCCGCCCCTCCACCCCGGAGACGTTTCAGTACGAGTCCGCCGCGCGCGCCACAGCCAAGATCGTGAGCGGGCAACGGGACCGCGACTGGATCCTGATCTCCTCAGGCCAGGAGGCCGCCCAGATCGCAGGCCACGGATGGCATGTGCCGCTTGCCGGGTTGGTCGCCCGGATGGAGCAGGGCGGCGAGCCAGCGATGCCCTACCAGGCCCGCAATGTGTTCGTGCTGATTGAGCGGCGTCCGTTGCGGACGGGGCTCCGCAGCCTGGCGCCGGGATCCGGTGATCCCGCCTACTTTGAAGCGACTGACGCCGGCCGTGCGAGTCTCCATTTCCGCGCGGCGCGCCTGATGGCACGCTATGCGGCGCTGTTCCCGGAAACGGAAATCTACTACCAGGACGAAGATGTGGTGGTCTACCGGATCAATGCAGCAGAAGCACCGAACAGGGAGCGTTCCAGGTGACCTTGGCGGAGACGCTGCCGAGCATCCGGTGTTTCAAGTCGCACTCTCCCGAGGACATAAGCACCACCAGGTCATAGTCGCCCGAATTGGCCTCGGACAGGATCTCGTCGGCTGGCACGCCGCTGCGGATGACTGTGTTGACCGATACTTCGCGCGGAAGCTTGTCCCTTGCGCTTTCGAGGAACGACTGGGCTTCGGTGGCCAGCTCCCGTTCCCACTCCGAGTGCGGTTCCCCGGCGAGGTCCCAGTCGAGGTCGCCTTCGGTGTCCTGAACATCGACCGGACGCACCCAATGCGCCTCCACGACGTGCATCAGGGTGACTTCGCCGCACTGGCCCACAAGGTCCATCGCCTTCGCCAAGCCCTCCAGGCCCGTCTCGGAGCCATCCAGTGGCGCCAGGATCTTAAGTGGTCCTTCCGATGCGCCGGGCCGCGCGACCAGGACCGTCGAGGCCGCGTGCTCCACAACCCGGCTCGCCACGGGGCCCAACCCGGCCGCAGGCGTCCCCTGGCGGCTCGCCGCGGCGATTGCCAGCACATCGTGGTCCTGGGTCGCGCGGATGAGGATCCGCGAAGGCGATCCGCTCTGGGCCGAATCGCGCACCCGGACTCCCTCTTCGGCCAAACTGTTTGCTACCCGCGCGGCAATTGCGGCGGCGCGCCGCTCGAGGCGGTGCGCGAGTCCGGCGCGCTTGGGGTGGACCTTTGGGGCGATGCAGACCAGTTCCACTTCCGAACCCGCCGCTGGGAGGATCCGGCATGCCGAGCGCAGGCTTTCGACGCTTTGACGCGCTCCATCTGTTGCCATCAGGATCTTGATCATGGCGGCCCTCAATACCGAAGCAGGGCGGCCAGCGCGACGCCCTTGGGCATCATCGAACCGGGCAGCATGAACACCCTCCCGCCGTAGCGCAGCGTTTCAGAGACAGCGGCATTCACCAGGTCCTCCTTGACTTGGCCTTGCCGCGAAGCGGCACCGGTCACTTCAACGTCCTCAGCCGCGATCAACTCGTGCACCCGCCCCGCCTTGGCCGCGTTGAGCACGGCATGCACTCCTGTCCGTGCGCGGCGGCGGTCCGGCTGCTCGCGAAGATACTCCAAGGCCGCGGCTCCCAGCCCCCTGTAGTTTTCCTCGGCGGCCTGCAGGGCGCGTGGGCCGATCTCCGCAGCCGTCATGGCCTCGGCGTTCCCCACGATCTCCGGCCCCAGGATGTTGGCATGCTTTGCCACCTTCTTGTAGAGCGCGGCTTCTTCGTGGACTCCGGCCAGGACCAGCGGCCGGTCGCGCAGGAGCCCTTTCAATCCGCGATCCAACAACGCGAAGAAATGGCGCAAATGGCTCTGCGCCTTTTCACGCTCCGAAGATGTGCCAAAATGCACGGACTTCATCGAACCAGTGGACGGTCCGGCCGCCGAACGGTTTTCCAAATCATGATCCGGCGTGTCGAACGCGGTCGCCTCATCGACACTTGCGGGCACGCCTTCTGGCAGCGGCGTCTCCGAACATCGGCCCTCATGGCAGCGGTACAGCTTCACGTTGTTGCGGCTCAGCCCGAGGACGAACATCTCTTGCCGGGTCACGGCGCCCTTGATCAGCGGAGCGAGCCGGAAATGGGGACCAGCGGTCACACTGGCTTCGGCCACATCAGGAGCAGAAGCCGCAAGGAACGAGCCTGGGGACCGGAATAGCGCATAGCCTTCACCACCGGAATGGTCATTGACCGATTCGGCGAACTCCTCAACTGGCACCATCAAATCAGCGGGCGGGACGTGGAGTTTCGCCAATTCCTTGGCGGCGGTCCGGATCATTCCGGCGATCAAAGTCGCGCGTCCTGGCTCCGCGGCGCCTGGGTGGCGTGGCGGAATCAGCATCGTGATGCAGGGTCCCTCGTGCGCGGCAAGGCGTTCGAGCATGGGCTCGTCGAGTCGAATCGTGGTTACTGGAACAGCGGCGGTCATATTGGCCTCCCAGATCTACGATGCAAGCTCGTGGCCAAATCCCGCGGGCGCTGGCTTCGTCTCCGGAACCTCGGTCAGGGTGGCCTCGGCCAGAAGCAGGACACTGGCCACGGACACGGCATTTTCGAGCGCAATCCGCACCACCTTGGCCGGATCGATGATGCCCGCCTCCATAAGGTCGGTGTATTGCCCCTTCGCCGCGTCGAAACCGAAATTCCCTGATCCGGACCGCATGCGGTCCGCCACCACTCCGCCGTCGAACGCGGAATTCTCCGCGATCTGCCGGACGGGCGCCTCGAGTGCCCGTTTCAGGATCCGCAAACCTGTCCGTTCGTCGCCTTCCGTGAGGAGTTCCTCGCGTTCGACGGCGGCGGTCATGCGCAACAACGCCAGCCCCCCTCCCGGAACGATTCCTTCCGCGATTGCGGCCTTGGTGGCGTTGATCGCGTCGTCGTAGGCCTCCTTCAAGCTCTTCATCTCGGCTTCCGACGGCGCGCCCACGCGGATCACGGCAACGCCGCCGCTCAGCCGCGCCAGCCGCTCCCGCAGCTTCTCTTTGTCATAGCTTGACGTGGTCTCCTCGGCCTGGGCGCGCAGTTCGGCGATGCGGCCGTCGATGGCGCGTCTGTCTCCGGCGCCTCCGATGATCGTCGTGGTGTCGCGCGCGATCACCACGCGCTTGGCCGTGCCGAGCTGCCCGGGCTCGACGTTTTGGAGCTTCACGCCGAGCTCTTCGGCCACGGCTTCACCTCCGGTGAGAATAACGATGTCTTGAAGCATCGCTTTCCTGCGGTCGCCAAAACCCGGAGCCTTAACCGCGGCGCACGGCAGGACCCCGCGGAGCTTGTTCACCACCAGAGTCGCCAGCGCCTCAGCCTCGACGTCTTCGGCGATGATCAGCAGCGGGCGGCCGGACTTGGCGATCTGTTCGAGCAGCGGAAGCAGATCATTCATGTGCGAGATCTTCTTCTCGCTGAGCAAGATGTAGGGGTCGCTCAGCGTCGCCGTCATCTTTTCCGGATCCGTGACGAAGTACGGTGAGCTGAATCCGCGGTCGAACTGCATCCCCTCCACAACCTCGAGCGTGGTTTCGGTTGTGCGCGACTCCTCGACCGTCACCACGCCGTCAGGACCGATCTTGTCGATCGCGCCCGCGACCATCTTCCCGACAACCGGGTTGTTGTGCGCGGAGATCGTGGCGACGTGCTCTTTTTCAACGCTCGATGCGACGGGCCGCGCCAGCGCCTTCAGTGCCTCAACCGAGGCTTGGAGCCCGCGATCGAGACCTCGCTTCAAGTCGACCGCGCTGGCCCCGGCGGCGACATTGCGGACTCCCTCGGCCACGATCGCGTGGGCAAGGATTGTCGAAGTGCTGGTGCCGTCGCCGACCGCGTCACCCGTGCGCTCGGCTGCCTCGCGCAGCAGTTGGGCTCCGATATTCTCGGTGGGATCCTTAAGCTCCACCTCCTTCGCGATCGTGACCCCGTCATTGCACACCAGCGGTTTGCCGAACCGCTTCTCGATCAACACACATTTGGACTTCGGCCCCAGCGTGACTCTGACCGCATCGGCGAGCGCGGTGGCTCCGCGGAGGACCTTTTCTCTGGCTTCGGACCGGAACAGAAATTGTTTGAAGGCCATGTCGGTGAACTCTCCTCTACTGCCTGCAATGCACGCGTCATGCCAAACCACCACTCATTGCTATCCTCTCGGCATGGAGCCTGAAGAGCAACGGCAACTCCCTCTCAGCCAAGTCCGCGAACTGAAGCCCGGCAGCATGCACTACCGCGCCTACATCGGATCGGCCGGATCCTATGACGCCACCGCGGCCATGCAGTTCAACCTGATGACCGCGCTCGGACTCCGCGAGAAGCACACCCTGCTCGACATCGGTTGCGGCGGGCTGAGCGGAGGAAGGCTGTTCATTCCCTACCTTCTCCCGGACCACTATTTCGCGATCGAGCCCAATCCGTGGCTGGTGCAGGACGCCATCGCCAACGAGACCGGGAACGACCAGGTCCTGCTCAAGCGCCCGCAGTTTCTGCACAGCAGCGACTTCCCCCTGCACGCCTTCGGCCGCAAGTTTGACTACGTCCTCGCGCAGTCGATTCTGTCCCACACCTCTCGCAAGCAGATGGAACACTGCTTCCGGCAGGTACGGGATGTTCTGGAGCCGAAGGGGATCTTCGCCGCCAATCACGCGATCGGTGCCGCGTACGAGGGCGGCGAGTGGGTCTACCCGAACTTCGCCACGTATCCGACTGCGTTCCTGATCGACCGCGCCCAGGAAGCGGGGCTCAAGGCATTCCCGCTGATCTGGACCAACCACTACTCCCTGATCTGGATGACTTTCGTGCGGGATGACTACCCCGGCGAGCTATCCTGGCTGGGCGCGAACACGGTGGAGCAGAAAGGAATGCGGATCCTCGAACTGTCATCCGAGAACGCCAAGCTCAAGCGGAAGCTCGCCGAAGCGGAAGCCAAGCTCAAAACTTAATTAGAACGTGAAGCGTAACTGTAACCAGGGTTCGGCTTCGGCACCACGGCTTTCGTGCCGCCCAGGAAGCCCTCAATCAATGTGTTGAGCTCGGCTACCTTCGCCGGGTTGGCCCTGGCAAGGTTACGCGTTTCGCTCAGATCGTCGCGCAGATTGTAGAGCTCGAACCGGTCGGTCTGATCCTCGTTGTCGCACCAGAAGCGGATCAGCTTCCAGTCGCCGCGCCGGACATAGGTCGCCGGACGCCCGCCGGTCACCGGCGTGTAGTGCGGGAAGTGCAGGAACACCGGTCCGCGGTCGTGCGAGCGTCCTTCAAGCGCGGGAACGAAGCTGACTCCGTCGATCTTGTGGCCCGGATGCGCGACACCAGCCATCGTGAGCAGCGTGGGATAGAAGTCGATGCTCTGGATGATCACACTGGAGACCGCGCCCGGCTTGGTCTTGCCCGGCCAGACGACGATGCATGGCTCGCGCGACCCGCCTTCATACGACGTCGCCTTTCCCGCGCGCAGCGGAGCATTGCTCGTGACCGGCGTGTTCGCGTACTCCGGATGCATCATTCCCGGCTTGCCCGGATTCCAGAAGACACCGCCGTTGTCGGAGAAGAACACGAAGATCGTGTTGTTGGCGAGGCCCGCCTCGTCCACGGCCTTCATCAATCGCCCCACGGCCTGGTCGAGACTCTCCACCATCGCGCCCGCGACCGGATTGTGCTGCGGATCGGTCAACTCCACTTTGCGCGCGTACTTTGCCACCAGCTCAGGCTTCGCCTGCCACGGCGAGTGAACCGAAAACACCCAATAGTTCACGTAGAACGGCCCGCCCTTGTTGGCGGCGATGAATCGCTCCGCTTCTTCCGCCATGCGATCCTCGATGTGCTCGCCGGGTTTCCCTTGGCTGGGCCAGAACTTCCAGGGTCCGCCGAGATAGCCACCCGCGGGTCCAGGACCTGGGAAGTGCGGCGTGTCCTGATCGAATCCCTGGTGCAGCGCGTCGTAGGGTTCCGAGCCCAGATGCCACTTGCCGAAGTGCGCCGTACGGTAGCCAGCGGACTTGAGCGTCTCGGCCAGCGTCACGTAGTCCTGCTTCAGCCGCGTGATCGAATTCGGCGTCAGCGCCTTGTGGTGCGGCTGGGCCTTCGGCGAAAGTGTCTGCTCGAGAATCACCTGCGGCAGGTGGCCCGCCGGAGTGGTGAATCCAAGCCGCGCCGGATACAGCCCGGTGAGGATGCTGGCGCGCGTCGGCGAGCAGATGGGCGCGGCGGCGTAGGCTTGCGTGAACCGCATTCCGCGGGCTGCAAGCCGGTCGATGTTCGGCGTCTCGTAGAAGTTGCTACCGTAGACCGAGGTATCGCGCCAGCCGAGGTCGTCGGCGAGGATGAAGATGATGTTAGGCCGCCGTTGCTGCGCGGACAGGGACGCCGCCACCGGCGTTGCGAGGAAGGCTCTGCGCGTGAGCATCCTCTCATTCCACCACTGTCAGCGTCAGACCGGGGACCGGACGCCGGTAGAAGTTCCAGTCTCCGTGATAGATCGGGCCGATCATCGTCGCTGTGTGCGCTTGCGCCGCCGCTCCGCCCGGAGCCTTGCCGAGAATCCGGATGCGGTGGACACCCGGCGGCAAGTCCCCGCGCACCCGGAGCGCGATCTCGGGGATGATCATGTCGGCGCCATCCGCGTTCGGCTCGAAGAGTTGATCCCGCCGGAAGGTGTGCTTTGGCGGAGTCATCTCCGCGGGCAGCCCTTCCATCCGGACCTCCACCTCGTCCGTGAATCCGGACTCCCGCACCAGGTGGACCTTGATGACACTCTCCGTTCCCTTCTTGACCACGAAGTTCTCAGGTGTGGTGAAGAGCTGGAATCCCGGGGCCCGCCGCTCGACTTTGAGCCGGTAGGCGTAATCGGGTCCGCCGCGATTCAGGCGGTCGCGGACTTCTAGCAACAGCGGCCCGTCCTGCTTCGGCGTATAGAACAGGCTGCTGTCCGGGTTGCCCAGCAGTCCGCCCCAGCCCGCGACGACATCGTCGTCTTCGCTGAGCTTGGATCCGTCCTTGGATCGAAGCAGCAGCACGGTGTCGAGCTGCGGACCGCCGAGCTGCGCGCTCAGTGTCCAGACGTGGAGCGGCTCGCCCGCGTGGCCCATCACTTGATGAACATCGCGCTCGCGCGGAGCGCTGAGAACTCCGTTGATGCTGTAGGCGGACTCGCGTAACGCCGCCGGATCCCCTTCGTTGAACTCGGGCAGCTCACCGATCTCGACGCTGGGGCCTTCCGCGGCACCAGCGTCGCCGTTAATCCACAGCCGCCACAGTCCTGCCGCGGCCTGCGCGGGGATCGCGAACTCCGCGGTTCGCCCAGTGACGCGGCCCTCGATCCGCGGGACCTCCGATCCGTGCGCGGGATCGGGTTCGAACCGGACCGGCATCGTGTAGGGATACGTCATCCGCGCATAATCTCCCCGCCGTGCCTGTGTCAGGTATGCGCGTTTGGCATCGGCCAGCCCGGAGCCCTGGATCGTGAATCGCGTTACCGAACCGCGCCGCGCGCCGAGCGGATTGATCGACCGGATCACCGGCAGCGCGGAGATCCGCAGGACATAAGCGTTGTTCTTGCCAAACGTGAACCCGCGCGGGCCGCGATACTGATCGAGCTTCACCGTGTGGATCCCGTCCTGGGCGAAGACGTGCTCGATGAGCGGATTCTCGTCATAGTGATTGCGGTCATCGTTGTATGCGATCCGCACACCCTTCGGATCCAGCAGCATCATGCGCGACTCAACCGCTGATCCGTGCTCCATCGCACGAAGGTCGAACACCCAACGCTCACCCGCCTTCACGGGAAACCGGTAGACATCAATGTCGGCCGCGCCATCGAGCCGCCCGTAGATCTCCACCGGCAACTGCCGGACCTCGCGTCCCTTTTCTTCAACCAGCGCCGGATACCGGCCCACATTGAACAGCAGCGAGCTTGTCGGTCCGAGCGCCGTCATCACGCGCAGCATGTGTCCGCCCGGAGCAGCGGCCGGCGCGATACGCAGTACTCCCGCAACCACGCCTGTCTCCCGTTTGGTGAAGCGCAGCCATTCGAGGTCGGCGCAGTCGAACTCGACGCCAGTTGTGCCATCCAGGCGCGTTCCGAGGATCTCGATTTCGACTTCGGTTCCGGCCTGTCCACCCATCGGATGCAGGCGGATCAGCGAGGCGGGCTCGAAGTCCGCCGCGGCGGCGGCAAGCGTGAACACCAGCGGGAACAGCGCGCGCATCGCCGTCTACGCGAACAGCTCTTTGACCACGGTGCCGTCCTTGTTGATGCGAACCGGACGGCCACCCGCCCGGTACTCCTTATGGGCGTCGATGCCGAGCGCATGATAGACGCTCGCGCCAAGGTCCTCGATCGTGACGGGGCGGTCCACGGGTTCGCCCGCGTGGCGGTCCGACGCACCGACCACGAGTCCACCGCGGACACCCGCGCCCGCGAGCGCCACTGAGAAGCCGCGCGGCCAGTGATCGCGGCCGCCGGAGAAGTTGATCTTCGGAGTCCGTCCAAAGTCGCCGATGACCAGGACCAGAGTTGTCGCCAGCAGTCCGCGCTGTTCGAGATCCTCGAGCAACGTGGGAAAGGCCTGGTCGAAGTCCGGAGTGAAACGCTTGACGCCCTTTTCGTGTTCGCGGTGGGTGTCGTAGCCGCCGTGAAACACGGTGGCCAGGCGGGTGCCCGCCTCGATCAGCCGCCGGGCAAGAAGGCAGCCCTGCCCGACCCCGGTGCGCCCATAGGCGTCACGGATGGAGTCCGGCTCGGAGCGGATGTCGAACGCCTTGCGGGCCGCTGGTGAGGCGATCAGGTCGAGCGCCTTCCGCGAGAACTCATCCATCTCGTCGAGGAGCGGCGAATCGGTCGCCTTGCGGAACTGCCCGTTCATCTTGTCGAGCAGGGACCGGCGCGCTTCGGATTCCTCCGCCGTTACGCCAGCGGGCAAAGTCAGATCCTTCACCGCGAAGTTCTTGGCGTTCGGATCGCCGGTGACGAACGGGTCATGCGCGGAACCGAGGAATCCGGCTTCGGCGGAAAGATCCTTTTCCGGGATCGCGACGAACGGCGGGAGTCCATTGCGGCCGCCCCGCTCCTTCGACATCACAGCGCCGTAGCTGGGATGGAGCAGATCGTTACGCGGCCTGGTCCCGCTGAAGATGTACTGCCGGGCCCGTTCGTGGATCGCTTCGTCGGAGTACATCGACCGGATGACGGCGAACTTCTTGAAGGCCTTCGCGGTCCGCGGCAGCAAGCCCGAAAAGTGGACTCCCGGGACTGTGGCCGGCGCGGTGCCGAAGCTGCCCCGGATGTCGGCTGGAGCATCGGGCTTCGGATCGAAGAAGTCGAGCTGGCTCGCGCCGCCGCTCTGGAAGATGACGATACAGGCGCGCTCGCTCTTGCCGGTCTCCGCGCGCAGCAGCCGCGGGAGGCTCAGGCCGCCGAAAGCCAAGCTCCCGGCGCGGATGAAGTCGCGGCGCGTAGACGGGCTCATGATCCGGTCCTCTCAATGATTGATCTGGAACTCGCGGGATACCAGTGTAGCCCAGAGCAAGCCCTCGAGAGCTTTCCGCCGCGTGCGTCCAGCCGCTTGTTCCGAGCGCAGAAATTCGCGCACGAACTCTTCTTCGGCGTCGTCCGGCTGGCGCGCGAACGCCCGCTCGTACAAAAGGCGCGCGACCTCCCGGTCGCTGGCAGTTTCCCAGGCAACAAGGATATTCTCCTTGTTCTCCACTTTATCCTGGATGGTCTTGCCGTTCATCATGTGCAGCGTCCGGGCGAGGGTCGGCGATGCGGAGCGCTCACAAAGGATGTCGCGGCGCGGGAATCCAAACGTCACCAGGAAGTAGTCAGGACCGTCCGGTTGATAGATCTCCATGGCGCGCGTCCCTTTCGGATGATTGGAGAACGTATGCGGCACTCCGCTCACCTGCGACACTGAGTCGAGCAGCGCCTCCGCGGGGATGGGCCGCGGCTGATAGCGCGCGAACAGCAGACGCTCGAGTTCCGGCGGATTCGGCGGACCCTCCGGCGGACGCGAGGAGAGCTGATAGGTCCGCGAGTTCAGGATCGCGCGGTGCAGCGGCTTGAACCGGAATCCGCCGGCGGTGAAGTGGCGCGCCAGTGCGTCGAGCAGCTCGGGATTCGACGGCGGATTGCTGGACCGCAAGTCGTCGAACGGCTCAATGATTCCCGCGCCGAAGTACTCGTGCCAGATCCGGTTGACAGTGGCACGCGCAAAGAACGGATTCGCGGGGGAGGTGATCCATGCGGCGAGCGCGGCGCGGCGGTCCGCTTCACCGGGCGGGACGCTCCCAGCGCCCAGCAGCTTCGGCGCGACCGGCTTCTTCGTCACCGGATGCGTGATCTCGCCCTCATCGTCGAGATACCAGGTCCTGCGGTACTCGCCGTATCCGTGCTTGACCCGCATGCGCGCGAAGAACGCGGCGACTCCGTAGAAGTCGTCCTGCGTGTAGTTTTCCAGGGGATGGTTGTGGCACTCGGCGCATTCCAGCCGCACGCCCAGGAAGAGCCGCGTCACGGTGGGCACGGCGCGCGTGAATTCAAACTTCTTGAGCATGAAGTCGGTGGCGGGAGCCCAGAAGGCCGTGGCCGGCGTGATGAAGGTGTCGCCCTCGCTCGTCAGGATCTCGCGGACCATCTGGTCATAGGGCTTGTCGTCGGCCAGCCAATCGCGGATCCACTCCTTGAACATGCCCATCGACCGGCCCTGCGAGTTGAGCTGATTGTTTCGGAACCAGTCCTCGAATTTGACCGTCCAGAAGACGGCGTATTCAGGACGGGCGAGCAGCCGCTCGATCAGTGCCGGGCGGTCCGGGTTGGCCGTGAATTCTCTCGTCTCCGCGGGAGTTGGCGGGCGTCCGATGGTGTCGAAATAGACGCGCCGCAGGAATTCTGCGTTGTTGCTCAGCGCGGCGGGGCGTACGTTGAGCGACCTCTGCCGTGCCGCGGCGAGCGTGTCGATGAAGTTGTCCGCGGCGGCAGCAGTCCCGTCCGGCGGCCTCGCATCGGTGACGCCCACCCGGATGGCCGCCGTGTGACCCATGCCGCGGGCCAGGACCGCCGCCAGTCCACGCGAGCCCGGGCGCAGCACTCCCGCTTCGACACGTGCCACGGACTCGTTACTCGCCGAGTAGCGCACCTCGCGCGTCATGTCGCGTGTGGTCCCATCCGAGAGCCGGCCGATTACCGCCACCGGCTGCGCGTTGCCGCCTTCGGTGAGGACCACTTCGGCTGGATAGGCTTCCAGCTTGACCAGCCGCGCTCCGGCTGATTCGAGCTTCGCGCCATTGCGAAGCCACTCGAACAGCGTGCGGTATTCTTCCGAATTCCGGTCCATCAGCCGACCCCCGCCATGCGGGACTTCGAACAGCGGCTTGCGAAGCAGCAGGCTCTTGGCGGGATCGGTGAGATCCACGCGGCGGCCGCCGTTCGCCTCGACGATCATCGCGCGGTCCGCCGTGGTGTCGTAGCCGAACAGCGACAATTTGAATCCGTTCTGGCCCGCCGGAGAGCCGTGGCACCCGGATCCGTTGCAGCCTTTGATGGTGAGCACGGAGATCACGTCGGGCGAGAATCGCGGCTCGGGCCGGGCGGCGGACTGGGCGCGGACTTCGATGCGCGTCCGCGCGGTCTGGCTGCCACAGCGGGCGAGGATCTCCGCTGAGCCGGCGTTGACGGCGATCGCCATTTTCCGCACAGGATCAACGCGGACAATCCGCGGATTCGTCGACCGGATCACGCAGCCCCTGCCGGTGACGACGAATTGTTGGGACGCGCCAGGTCCCGCCAATACGATGTTGTCCGGCACGATCCCGGACGCATTGCATACCGCCGCCGCGCCCGCCAAGACTAGAATCCGGAGCATCCTGACCGAGTCTATTGAGACTGGAGTCCTGCTGTCAACACGGGGTTGGCCGCGCCGATAAACGCTTCTCGCGTGGGTACTCGGTGCAGGCGAGCTACACGCAATCAGCCCCTTTTGTTTGTTTTCAACAAGTTGCCGGGTTCGTTTTGAAAAACGCTATCTCCGCGGCCCATGCCATCTCCTTGCGCCGGTTGTGCCCTCGCGTGCTTCGACGCGGCTTCAATATCGCATGGGCAAGAATCAGACGGCGACACGCATGGTTGCAACTTGTTGATAAAGAGGGAGAAATAATTCTGCGTTATCCGTGAAGCAGAAAAACGCGGTGCCACGGGGGCTCCGCCGTGCAAGAATTAGGATCACTATGGCGGGTGTTTTCCTGGTCAGGCCGTTGCGGTACGAATTCCAGGCGGTGGACCGTGTGTTCATCCCTGCAGGAAAAGAGGAGAACGTATTCCGCGGGGCGATGGGGCTGGCGTTGAAGCGAGTCTGCTGCGGACCGGAATGCCAGGGGACGGAGACGTGTGACTCCGAGCCGGTTTGCGGGTACCGGCGGATCTTCGCCCCGAAGCTTACGGATGGTCCGAGCGGCGTCTCCGATCCGCCACGTCCGTTTGTGCTGCGCGTGGCGGACCGGTTCGCGGGTTGGATCGAGCCGGACGGGCGGTTTGAGATCCGGGTCCACTTGTTCGATCCGGCGGTGGATCCGGTGCGGTATTTGACGGTGGCATTGGCTCAATTCGGTTCGATCGGGTTGGGGCCAAGCCGGGGGAGGTGCCGGCTGGCGGAGCCCGACGGAGCGCGGATCGCGGCAGAGACGCTGCCCCCTCCGCTTGAGCTGGATTTGGGATTCGGTGTTGAGCCATGCGATCGCATCGAAGTAGAGTTCGTGACGCCGACCGAGATCAAGGTAGACGGCGCAGTGGTGGCGCGGCCCGAGTTCCGGATGCTGATGGCTCGCGTGCGGGACCGGGTGTCGAGCCTGATGCGGCTGTACCAGGGGGCGGGTCCGGAGATCGACTACGAGGGGTTCCTGGCCGAGGCGCGGGAGGTCCGGATGGTGGGGAGCGAACTGCAGGAGCGGGCTGCGGTCCGGCACAGCAGCCGGACGGGCCAACGGCATCCTTTGGGAGGGGCGGTGGGGAAGGTGGTTTATGAAGGTCCAGTGGGGAAGTACCTGCCGTGGCTGCGGGCGGCGGAGTGGACCGGAGTGGGGCGGCAGACGGTGTGGGGGAAGGGGCAAATTGCGGTCAGATTGATGTGAGGGACGGGCGTAGGGCAAGTGCCAACCAAGCCCGTTGCCTTCATAATGGAAGAGGAGCCGCCCTCATGACCCGCCGTCAGTTTGCATCCCTCACCACAGCCGCGAGCTACAACCGCATCCTCGGGGCCAACGACCGCGTCCGCATGGGCTTCATCGGACTCGGCAACCGCGGCGACCAGGTCCATGACGCCTTCCTCGAACACGGCGACTCCCAGACCACCGCCATCTGCGACCTCCGCGAAGACTACCTCGACCTGGCCCAGAAAAAGTCGCGTGGGACCCCGCTACGCGTCATCGACTACCGCCGCGTCCTCGACAGCCGCGACGTCGACGCCGTGGCCATCGCCACGCCCGACCACTGGCACGCCATCATGTTCAACGAAGCGTGCAAGGCCGGCAAGGACGTCTATGTCGAGAAGCCGCTCTCGTTAACCGTTTTCGAAGGCCGCCGCATGGTCGAGGCCGCCGCGCGCCACAAGCGTGTGTCACAGGTCGGGATCCACCGGCGCTCGTCGAAGTTCCTCAAGGAAGCCGTCGATCTCATCCAGTCCGGCGGACTCGGCAAGATCACCGTCGCCAGGAGCTACCACATCGTCAACGAGTGGCCCAATGGCATCGGACGTGCCGCCGGAGCGCCCCCTCCCAATGAACAGGAATGGGAGCGCTGGCTTGGGCCCGCGCCGAAGGTCCCCTACAACGCGAACCGGACCTATTACAACTTCCGCTGGTTCTTCCACTACTCGGGCGGACAGCTCACCAACATGGGAGTCCACTACATGGACATGATGCGGTGGGCATTAGGCAAGGGAGCTCCGCGCGCGGTCACCGCCCTGGGCGGCAAGTGGGCCGTTGAGGACAATCGCGAAATTCCGGATACGCTCGAAGTCCTGTGGGAGTTCGACGGCGGGCTGATGTTCTCTTTCAGCCAGTACAACGCGAACTCGGCGCCCGGCAACCTGCAGAACTCGGAAATGGAATTCCGCGGGACCAAGGGCACCCTGTACCTGCATGGGAACCGCTGGGAGGTGGTCCCCGAGCCGGTGTCGGATCACGCGCGCCCAGTCCGCACGCCGATCGGCCGAGACGAGCAGCGGCGCCTGGAACGCTCCGGCCGCAAGCCGCTCATCGAGCCGCGCGTGGTGAAGGGAACGGCCGGCACCGAAGCCCACGCCCGCAACTTCCTCGACTGCGTCAAGTCCCGCGCCAAGTGCAATTGCGACGTGCTCGAAGGCCACCTGTCGACCTCGGCGACCATCCTCGGCAATATCGCCCTCAAGACGCGCAGCTTCCTCGAATGGGACGCGCGGACGGAGAAGTTCACCAACAACGCGGCCGCGAATCAGCACCTGCACTACAAGTACCGCGAACCGTACCGGCTCGACTAGCCGATGTCCGGCGTCTACATCTCGCACCCGTTCTGCAACCAGAAGTGCACCTTCTGCAACTTCGCGTCGGATGTTCTTCCGGCGGCGTGGGAGCCGCGTTACGTGGCGGAGCTGGAAGCCGAGATCGCGGCGCACAAATGGGAATGGACTCCCGATACGGTGTACTTCGGCGGAGGCACGCCCAACCGCCTGGACCCGGATGCGCTGCGCCGCCTGCTGGACCTGGTCCCGGGCGGGCCCTGGCGCGAGGTGACGCTCGAAGCGGCGCCCGGGAACATCACCCCCGCCCGTGCCCGTGCCTGGCGGACCGCCGGGATCACGCGCGTGTCGCTCGGCGTCCAGTCGTTCGACGCCCAGGAGCTGCGCCACACCGGCCGCAAGCACACGGCAGAGGTGGTGGCGCGCGAGATCGAGGTCCTGCGCGATGCCGGGCTCGGCAACATCAACATCGACCTGATTGCCGGACTGGCGTACCAGGCCGCGGATTCCTGGCGCCGGTCGCTCGAGCATTGCGCGCGGATCGCGCCGCCCCATGTTTCGGTGTACATCCTGGAGGTCGACGAGGACTCGCGGCTTGGCCGGGAGATCCTCGTACAGGGAGCGCGGTACGGCGCGGCCCACATGCCGTCCGGCGATGAGGCCGCGGATTTCTATGAATGCGCGGTGGATTTTCTAGCGGATATTGGCATCCGGCGGTACGAGATCTCGAACTTCGCGCGGCCTGGGTGCGAGTCGTTGCACAACTTGAAGTACTGGCGCCTGGAGCCGTACGTGGGCTTCGGCGTGGACGCTCATTCATTCGACGGGCGGATGCGCACGCAGAATACGGACTCGGTCGAGGACTACCTGGCGCGCAGCTCGCGCGGTGAGCCGCTCTGGATCGAGCAGGCGGAACGAGCGGCGAACGAGCATCTCTGGGTTGGATTGCGGTTGATGGAAGGGGTCCCGCGTGAACCGCGCCTCGACCGGTTCATCCCGCTGGGGCTGCTCGAACCGGTGGGGGCGAATGTCCGGCTGACGCGGCGCGGGGTGTTGGTGTCGAACGAGGTGTTCGCGCAGTTACTGTAAGATCGGGTCATGGTGCGTTGCATCGCCGTCCGGTTCCTCCTCTGCTACTTCCTTCTCTACACGGTCCAGGCCCCGCCCTTCTGGAAACCGCTCATCGATTGGACCGGCAAACATGTTTTCGGCATTAGCGGTGACATTTCGTTCCGCTTCAACGGCAGCGGCGACACCACCGCCCACTGGCTGCTGACGTTCTCGATGCTCTTGGTGGCCACGCTCGCAACCATCGCCTGGACCCTGATCGACCGGCACCGCACGGACCCTTCACGCCTCCACCAGTGGCTCCGCCTGTTGCTCCGGTTCTCGCTGGGAACCGCCCTCATCTCCTACGGCTCGTTCAAGCTGATCCAGTCCCAGTTTCCTGCTCCCTACCTTGCCCGGCTGATCCAGCCGTTCGGCGAGGCGTCACCGATGGGAGTCCTGTGGACCTTCATGGGATTGTCCGCGCCGTACAATTGGTTCACAGGTGCGGGCGAGTTCATCGCCGGAGTCCTGGTATTCTTTCCAAGGACCGTCACGTTGGGCTCACTCACCGCCATCGGAGTGATGAGCCACGTGGTCATGCTCAACTTCAGCTACGACGTCCCCGTGAAGCTGTTCTCGGTTCACCTGCTGCTGAAGGCGGTGGTTCTGCTCGCACCGGACTTCCGCCGCGTGTTCGATTTCTTCGTGCGCAACCGCGGAACGGCGCCGGCCGACATCCAGCCCTTGTTTGCCCGTCCACGGTTCAATCGCGCCGCGCTGCTGCTTCGCTACGCCGTCCTGACCGCGATGGTGATCTCGACCCTGTACGCGTCGCACCGGCAGCGGCAACAGATGCTCGACATGCAGGCGCCCGCGCCGCTGCGTGGCATCTGGGAGGTGGAGGAGTTCGAGATGGACGGGCGCGTCCGGCCCCCGCTCACGACGGATATCTCCCGCTGGCAGCGGCTGGTCATCGACTCAAAGCAGGCGGTTCTCATCAAGGCGATGGATGGGAGCAGCGCGTTCTACAAGGCGGACCCGGACGTGAAACAGAAACGGCTGGGACTTGCCGGAGGCAAGCTCACCTACACGATGCCCAAGCCAGACGAGCTTGTGGTCGAAGGCCCGTTCCAAAGCTCGACGATCCGTGTGAAGCTCCGGCGGTTGCCGGAGTCCAAGCAGCTCCTGATCAACCGCGGATTCCACTGGATCAACGAAGCGCCCTTCAACCGGTAACCGCGAGCGCGGCCTGGTCCAGCGCCACCGGAGTCCCACACCCCTCCCAGCCCTCGAGCAAGGTACGCAGGAGCCGCTCGGCTTCCTCCAGTGGAGCGTCCTTCTGGTGGAAATTCGCGTCCTGAATGAGCCGCTGCACATAGTCGTACAGCTCCACGAGATTCGTGCTCAGCTCGCCGCCCCGTTCCCGGTCGACCGACAACATGAGCTCGTTGATGATCGAGCCCGCCCGCGCCAGCAGCCGGGCGCGTTCCTTGATATTGCCCTCGCGCAACCGGACCCGCGCCTGGGCGACGGCCTCAATCGCCGCCCGGTACAGGATGCGGACTAGCTCCACCGGGCTCGCCTGCAAAATATCGTTCTCCCAATACGCCTGATGCGCCTGATACATTCGTGCTCCTTGCGGTTAGCGTCTCAATTCAAGCTCATCGGCCATCCGGAGCACATATTCAGGCGGAAATTGCTGGATCACCTCGCGCGTCTTCTTGTCGATAATGCGGACCACCGGCCGGCCGGTCTCCCGGTCGAGCAGGAAGGTCAGCTCACGGTCGCTGCCGAACTTTTCGGTCTCGTTGATCTTCTTCACCGCGCGGATCAGCTCGCGGTTTTCCGCGCGCAGCTCTTGCGACCGTGCCTCCTGCGTAACCACCTGGAATGTCACCGCATTGTGCCGTTCCACTGCCGGGATCTCCATATCAAGGGCCTCCTTCCGCTCGACAGTCTCTTCGTCCACGGCCCCGGAAACTTGAGAACATATGTCTTATGAACCGAAGACGCTTCCTTCAATCAACCTCCGCCGGGCTCGCCCTGCCAGCCATGGCCGCGGACGGCAAGCCGAAACGGGTGGGACTGATCGGTTGCGGCTGGTACGGCAAAGCGGACCTGTTCCGGCTGATCCAGGTTTCGCCGGTCGAGGTGGTGTCGCTGTGCGACGTCGACAAGCGGATGCTCGCCGCGGCGGCGGACATGACCGCCACGCGCCAGGCGTCGAAGAAACGGCCGCGCACCTATTCCGACTACCGGGAGATGCTCAAGGAACGGGACCTGGATCTGGTCTTGATCGCCACGCCCGACCATTGGCACGCGCTGCCGATGATCGCCGCGGTCCAGGCAGGATGCGACCTGTATCTGCAAAAGCCGATCAGCGTGGATATCGTCGAGGGGCAGGCGATGCTCGCCGCGGCGCGGAAATACAAGCGCGTGGTCCAGGTGGGCACGCAGCGCCGCAGCACGCCGCATCTCGCCGAGGCCAAGGAGCGGATCCTGGGGGAGGGCAAGCTCGGCAAGGTGGCGCTGGTCGAGATCTACTGCTACTACCACATGCGCGCCAAGGGGAATCCGCCGGACACCGCGCCGCCGGATTACCTCGACTGGGAGATGTGGACCGGACCGGCTCCCATGCGCCCCTACAATGAACTGGCCCACCCCGGCCGGTGGCGCGCGTTTAACGAATACGGCAACGGGATCGTAGGCGACATGTGCATCCACATGCTGGACATGGTGCGGTGGATGCTAAACCTCGGCTGGCCGCAGCGGATCTCTTCGACCGGCGGAATTCTGGTGGAGAAGAACACCAAGGCGAACATCCCCGACACCCAGACCGCGGAGTTCGATTTCGGAGAGGTGAAGGTGGTTTGGCAGCACCGGACCTGGGGCCATCCTCCCGATCCGAAGTATCCCTGGGGCGCGACGTTCTACGGCGACAAGGGGACGCTCAAGGCGAGCGTGATGAGCTACGACTTCACGCCGATGGAGAAGGGCGGGCAGGCGATTCACAAGGACGTCACCTACGAGCTCGAGCAGTTCCCCGAGGACAAGACCGAGGAGCGGCTGGAGCGTCACGTCGCGCCGGCGATCCGGTATCACATGAAGGATCTGCTGGCGGCGGTGGAGAAGCGCTCACGGCCGGTGGCCGATATCGAACAGGGCTACATCTCGACGGCGTCCTGCATTCTGGCCAACTTGAGCCTGCAGCTTGGACGGTCGCTCACCTGGGATGTGGCGAAGGGACGGGTAGCGGGCGATGACGAGGCCAACCGGCTGTTGCGCAGGCCGTACCGGAAGCCCTGGGTCCACCCGGAGCCGGGGAAAGTCTGAGAAAGCCGAAGCAGTCTGGTGGGCCCTGTTGGATTCGAACCAACGACCAACGGATTATGAGTCCGCTGCACTAACCGCTGTGCTAAGGGCCCTCCGCCGCTTCGACTTTAGCACGAAAGCCCCTACGGAAGTGTATAATTGAAGCCGACCCTATAGGGAGGCCCCACTATGCTTTCGATCCCCGGACGCCCCGGACGAACCTGCGACGGATGGTCGCGGCGCGAGCTGATCCGCGCGGGAGGGCTGAGCCTGCTCGGCGTCAGCCTGCCCCAGATTCTCGAGATGGAGGCAAAGGCTGCCTCCCCCGCCGCCGCGCGCACGGAGCCAGGTGCACCGGCCAAGGCCAAGTCCGTGATCATGGTGTTCCTCCAGGGCGGTCCGAGCCACATCGACATCTGGGATCCGAAGCCCGACGCCCCGTCGAACATCCGCGGCGAGTTCAAGCCCATCAAGACCAAGGTCGACGGCATCCAGGTGAGCGAGACCATGCCGATGCTGGCCGGGGTGATGGACCGCGTGACGCTGATCCGCTCGATGAGCTACACGCCGAACGGACTGTTCAACCACACCGCCGCGATGTACCAGATGATGACCGGGTGGGCGCCCGACAAGGTCTCGCCCTCCGGGCAGCTTGAGCCTCCCTCGCCGCGCGACTTCCCGCACATGGGCTGCCACATCGGCCAGATGTTGCCCCCCTCGGGTCCGATGCTGCCGTTCGTCGAGATGCCACGGCCGCTCCAGGAATCGAACGTGATCGGAAAGGGCGGCGCGGCCGGATTCCTCGGCAAGGCGCATGATCCCTACCGGCTGTACCAGGACCCAAACAAGGATGTCCGGCTTGAGGATCTGACGATGCGCCCCGAGGTCTCCTCCGAGCGCATGAAGGACCGCTTCGAACTGCTCAAGGGAATCAACGGCTCGATGAAGGATCTCGAAAAGGCCGTCAGCTCCTACGCGCTGAACGAGTACTACGGGAAGGCGTACGACCTGGTGCTGTCGGGTAAGGCGCGCGACGCCTTCGACCTGGCCAAGGAGACCGATAAGGTGCGCGACCGCTACGGGCGCGTCACGTTCGGACAGAGCCTGCTCATGGCGCGGCGGCTCATCGAAGCGGGCACGCGGTTCGTCCAGGTCAACTGGCCGTCAGTGGCCAACGGAAATCCCGAAGTCGACGCGTGGGACACCCATGCCGCCAACTTCGGTCCGCTGAAGAATCTCCACTGTCCGAAGCTCGACCGTGGCCTGTCCGCCCTGTTCGAGGACATGGACCAGCGCGGGCTCCTCAAGGACACGCTCGTTGTCGTGACCGGCGAGTTCGGACGCAGCCCGAAGCTCGGCGTGTCGACCTCTGGCAACGTGAACTCGCCCGATGGCCGCGACCACTGGCCCTATTGCTACACGGCGATCGTCGCGGGCGGCGGTACGCGCCGGGGCTACCAGTACGGAGCCTCCGACGCGCAGGCCTCCTCCCCTGCCGACAAGCCGCTCCACCCGGTGGACCTGGTGGCGACCATCTACCACAGCCTGGGGATCAATCCGCGGATGGAAGTTCTGAACGACCTCAAGCAGCCGCGCGCGCTGGTGGAGGGCACGCCGGTCGCCGGACTGTTCGCCTGATCAGCCAAGAATCCGGTTGTGGATCGCTGACAGCGTCATCGCCGGTGGCGTGGTCATGCACTGGGCGATGACTCTCCGCAGCACTTTGTTCGCGAACCGCTCGTAGTCGTCTGAGGATTCGAACACACCCACGATGTAACAGCCATCGGGCGTGAGTCCGCAGACGTGGTAGGAACGGCCCGGAAACGGGACTCCGCCCGCTTCCGCTTGGAGGCGCGCGACCGTGGTGTCGTACTCGGCCACCGGACCGGTCATCTTGACGGCCAGGATGTAGGGCTTGACGCCGGTGGCGGCGACGCCTGCGATCCGCCGGTGGACGGGATAGAACTTGGGCGCCACCCTGCTGTCCGCCATGTGGGTCTGGATCAGCGGCCCGAGTGTCTTGGCGAACCGGTCGAAATCGGCCTGGGATTCCCAGACATCAATGACCTGCCATCCGTCCGCGGTGGCGGCTGCGGCATGGAAGGTGCGGCCCCGAGGCGCGGATTCACCCGCGGCTTCGAGGTCTCGAATGATGGCGTCGTACTGGGCGGCGGTTGCGCCCGGGGCGTCGAATACGAGCAGGATGGGTTGTGACATTGTTGGTCTCCGGTGAGGGTATACGGCGGCGGGAGGTGAATGGATGCCTCAGCCGCGCGAATTCAGTCCAAACACGATTACACTTGAAGAACAGTGGCCGCGCCATACGATATCGAGCTCGCCGGGCAGTTGAGCGACCGCGCGGTCGAGCTGTCGATGCTGGGCGATGTCGAGGAGGCCTACGGCCGGCTTGACGCAGCAGCGAAGCTCTATCACGAAGCGTTCGAAATCGGCGAAAGGGCCGCGGACGCCGTGGCAAGTCTGGATGCGCCTGAACCGGACCGCTCGGTCTACCACCGGAGTGGCGCGGCGCTTGCCGCTCAAGCCGGGAAGTACGAGGCCGCCGAAAAACTGATCCAGCGCGGGCTCCAGGGCGATCCTCCATTCAGCATCAAAACGGAACTGGAAGAGTTGCTCGGCGACCTCCCGATTCTCCGCACGACCAAAGTCAACCTCCGGAATCTACCACCGAGTCCGAGGTTGTGGCTCGTTCCAAACCGGCGCAATCATGCCTGACATCGACCGCGTCTTCCTCTCCGCCACCAAGACCGACCTCACCCAGCACCGCCTCTCCGTCCGCGGCGCCATCCTCGACGCCGGCTGCTTCCCCGTCACCATGGAAAACTTCGCCGCCGAGGACAGCGCCCCGCTCGACGTCTGTCTCCGTGAAGTCGAATCCTGCCAGGCGCTCATCGTCCTCTCCGCCCACCGCTACGGCTGGATCCCTCCCGGCCAGCCGGACCCCGGCGGCAAGAGCATCACCTGGCTCGAATGCGAACATGCGCAGAAGCACGGGATCCCCATCTTCGCCCTCCTCGTGGACCCCGCCCATCCCTGGCCCGAGGAGATGCGCGAAGAGTACCGCACCATTCTCGCGCTCCGCCAGCTCCGCTTCACCCCCGAACTCGGACTCGAGGTCCAGGACGCCATCCGGCGCTTGGGCGAGTTCAAATCCTGGCTCGGCAACGGCCGCATCATCGACCAGTTCGCCGACCCGGCGAGCGCCGCCAAGGCCGTCCTCAAAGCCCTCAACAAGTGGCGTCCGCGCGACAAGCCTGCCACCCCGCAGTCCGACCCCAAGGCCGCCGAAGCCTACCTCGACGCCCTCCGCGAATCCACCCAATGGATCGACCTCCGCGGACTCAAGGTGGGCTCCAACCGCGCCACCCGCGTCGAGATCGAAAAGATCTACGTCGGAATCAAGACCTCCGGCGGCGAGCGCTCCATCCCCCTGGAAAAAGCCCTCCACCACCGCCTGCTCGTTATCCAGGGCGACCCCGGCAGCGGCAAGACCACCTTCCTGCGCCGCATCGCCCGCGAGCTGTGCCGCAAGGAAGGGCCCTCAATGGACCTGCCCGTCCGCGGCTTCCCCATCTTCCTCCGCACTTCCGAGATCGACCGCCACATCGCCCTGGCCGACGGCGAACGCGGCGCGCCCTCCCAGCCCGACTCGCCCCAATGGATCGCACATTTCCTGGCCACCGGCGGCTGGGGTCTGAGCACGGCGTTCGTCGAACAGAAGCTCGCAACGCCCGGCACGGTGGTCCTGCTCGACGGGCTGGACGAGGCCGCATCGGGCGCACGCCGCCGGATCCTGGCGCGTCTGCTCGAGAAGGCCACCGCGCGCTACAAGGACTGCCGCTTCGTGGTCACCACCCGCCCCCAGGCCTACCAGGGCGAAGCCGTGCTCGCCGGATTCGAGACGGTCAAGATCGAGGAGTTCGATGACGAGGCGGTGGCCCAGTTCCTGCACCTGTGGGCGGGCTGCCTGTTCTCGAATCCGGACCAGGCCGGGGCCCACATGTCGGAGTTGCGGCGCGCGCTGGGGACCAAGCCTGAGATCCGCCGCATGGCGCGGAATCCGGTGATGCTCACGGCGCTGGCCGTGGTCCAGTGGAACGAGGCGCGGCTGCCCGAGCAGCGGGCGGAGCTGTATGAGTCCGTGCTGGTGTGGCTGGCGCGGTCGCGGGAGATGCGGCCAGGCCGGGCTTCGGCGGAGACATGTCTGGACCGGCTCGGCGACGTGGCGCTCGGGATGCAGAGGAATCAGAAGGGGCGGCTGCGGCAGATCGAGCGGGGGGCGGCCGCCAAGCTGATCAAGGGCATGGATCCGAAGGAGGCGCTCAGCTTTCTCGCCGAGGAAGAGGTGGATAGCGGGATCCTGGTGAGCCGCAAGGAGGTGCTCGAATTCTGGCACCTCACCTTCCAGGAGTTTCTGGCGGCGCGCGAGCTGGCCGGGATGAAGGACGAGGACCAGTACACGGAGGTGCTGCGGGACCGGCGCCTGTATCATCCCGAATGGCGCGAGGTGATGCTGTTGCTCGCCGGGATTTTGAAAGTGAAGCAAGGCTCGGGCAAGGTCGACGGGCTGTTCGAGAAGATCACGGCGGAGGTGAAGGACGGCGCATTCGAGGATCAGGCGCGCTGCGTGGCGCTCTTGAATGGAATGATCGAGGACCTGCGGCCCACCGGTTACCAGCCGTCGTGCGCGAGGTACCAGGAGTTCCTGGGCAGGATGAAGCGGCTGTTCGAGCCGGGCGGCGCGGCAGGGTTGGATCTGAAGACGCGGGTTGCGGCGGCGGAGGCGCTGGGGCAGGAGGGACATCCTGGGCTGTGGCTGCCGTCTCAAGAGCAGTATTGGGTTCCCATTCCCGGTGGCCCGTTCACGATGGGGGCGCAGAAGAAGGATCCGAGGAAGCCGAACTACGACCGCCACGCCCGGAACGACGAGCCGGTCCGCGAAGTGAACGTGACGCCGTTCCGGATGGGCCGTTATCCGGTGACGGTCTGGGAGTATGGCAAATTTGTCGAAGCAGGGGGCGCCGAGCCTGGGGGGTGGCTTGAGCAGCAGCTTCATCCAAGCCGTCCGGTGGTGTATGTGAGTTGGCACGACGCGGTCGCCTATTGCAAATGGGCCGGATGCCGGTTGCCCACCGAGGAGGAATGGGAGTTTGCG
>VFZX01000042.1 GCA_016871015.1 Acidobacteriota bacterium
GGCGCCGTCAAGCTCCATTACGGACGCGTCTACACGCCGGTGTCGTCAGTCGAGGAAGTGCCCGCGGCCAATCCGAAGTATGAGTGCTGCACCTTCCGCGGCAGCATCGCCGCGCTGGCTGCGGCCACGGGCGTCCAGATCTGGAAGACGTACTCGATTCCGGACGAGCCCGCGCCGATCCGCGTGAATTCTGCCGGAACGCAGTTGCGCGGTCCGGCGGGCGGCGCCATCTGGTCCTCGCCGGCGCTGGATCCACCGCGCCGGATTCTTTACACCGGCACCGGCAACGCCTACATCGATCCGGCAGCGCCCACCACCAACGCCGTGCTCGCCATCCACATGGACACTGGAAAGCTGCTCTGGAAATCCCAACTGCTCGCCGATGATTCCTGGACGTTCGCGTGTTCGAGTCCCGATAAGGCCAACTGCGCGAAGCCAGGTCCGGACTTCGACATCGGCGCTGCCGTGATTCTGGCGAGAGCCGGAAACCGGCAACTGCTTCTCGTCGGCCAGAAGTCCGCCGTAGTCCACGCGCTCGATCCCAACGCGGAAGGCAAGCCCGTGTGGCGCGTCCAGGTGGGCCGCGGATCCGCGCTCGGCGGCATCATGTGGGGCATGGCGGCCGATGGCGCGCGCGTCTACGTGCCGCTGTCCGACGTGTTGACGCCCGCTCCCGGCGGACTCCTCGCTGTCGACCTGCGGACCGGCGTCCGCCAGTGGCATGTGCCGCCTGCCGTACCTGCCTGCAAGGGAACGCGCGGATGCACAGCCGCACTGATGGCCGCGGCCACGGCGATTCCTGGCGCGGTGTTCTCGGCATCCATGGACGGCGTGCTCTGGGCGCATTCGGCAACGGACGGCGCGCCGCTGTGGCAGTTCGACACCCGGCGCGACTTCGACACGGTCAACGGCGTGAAGGCCAAGGGTGCGTCGATCAGCGGATCCGGCCCGGTGGTGGCGGGCGGAATGGTCTACGTGCAGTCCGGCTACGGTGTGCTGGGCGGAATGCCGGGCAATGTGCTGCTGGCCTTTGAAGCCGGTCCCTCGGGGCAGTAAGATTGAAGTATGGCCACGCGGCGGGATTTTCTCGCACTCGCACTTCCGGCCTGTTCCGTGTCCGCCCAGGTGATCGAATTCGAATCCGGCGGACTCCGCTACTTGACCCAGACGCGCAACGGGGTGACGGTCATGTTCGCGCCCTTGCCGGTGCAAATTCGCGAATACGCGGTGTTGCAAGTGGCCGTCTCGAACGGATCCTCCAGATCCTGGACGTTCCGCCCGATCGACTTCAAGTTCGAGCGCTCCGGACTCGCCACGTTGACCGGACTGCACGCCGCCACAGTCGTCCAGGACTTCATGCGGCATGGCGGGCGCGACGACGTGATCAAGCTGGTGACCACCTATGAAAATGGATTGTACGGGATGAAGCAGCTCCGCTCGACCAACGGATATGAGTCGCGCCGGCAGAACTACATGGCGGAGGTCGAGTCGACCAGACTCAAAGCCGCCGCGGCGGCGTCGGCGATCGTATTCGCGCAGGTGAAGCTCAAGCCCGGCGAGTCGACGGACGGCGCGGTTTTCTACGCTACTGGCGGACGGCCGCTCGGTCCCGGGAAGCTGGTCGCCGAGTGCGCGGGTACGGTGTTCGAATTTCGGGCTCAATGATGGATTCGCTCAACGTCCCACTGACACTCGAAGGCTCTTTCGCCTTGCATCAAATGGCGCGTATCCGGTGGCCGGAGTGGAAGCGCCTGGATCCGGCTGTGCGCGCGGATATCGCCTCGGAAGCGGCGTCGCTCGTCGAAAACATGGGACCCGCGAACTCTGCCGTGTTCTCCCTGTTGGGCCACAAGGGCGACCTGATGTTCCTGCACTTCCGCCGCTCGATGGATCAGCTCAATCAAGCTGAGCTGGATCTCGCGCGCCTGCGCCTGTGGGACTACCTGGAGCTCACTACATCCTACGTCTCGGTTGTCGAGCTTGGCCTGTACGATTCCACCGCGCGCATGTGGCGGACCTTTCAAGAACAGGGATTGAAGCCCGCCTCGGAGGAGTGGAAAAAGGCGCAAGAAGAAGAAATCGAGCGTCAGCGCAAAGCGATGGAGCCGCGCTTGTACCCGGCGATTCCCGCGCACCGGTTCGCCTGCTTCTATCCGATGGACCGCAAGCGTGGCGAGGAGAAGAACTGGTACCAGGTTCCCTTCCACGACCGTAACCGGATGATGCACGAACACGGCCAGGTCGGACGCCGGTACGCCGAAGTCGTGCGCCAGATCATCACCGGCTCCATTGGGTTCGACGACTGGGAATGGGGCGTCGACCTGTTCAGTGAGGATCCGCTGTGGTTCAAGAAGCTGATCTATGAGATGAGGTTCGACGAGGTGAGCGCGGTGTACGCGTTGTTCGGCACGTTCTACGTCGGCGTGCGGACGCTCCCAGCGCAACTGGCGGCGTTGCTTGAGGGCCAGGCCCCTGAGCGATGAACGCCTACGACATCACGCGGACCTACGACTGGAACTACGAGCACGTTCCCGCGCCCGTGGACATCGCGGTTCCACCCTGTCCCGGCCAATGGGACTTCTGCGGGATTCCCGTCAATTCGCCGCTCGGCATCCCGGCGGGTCCGTTGCTGAACGGCCGCTGGATACTCTACTACGCCTCGCTCGGCTTCGACGTACTGACGTACAAGACGGTCCGGTCGCGATCCCGTGCCTGCTATGATCTTCCGAATCTTCTTCCGGTGGAGTCCGGTGCGCTCACGGGCGAGGGCGCATCGGTGCGCGCGGCCACCCGGTCCCAGTCGTGGGCGATCTCCTTCGGCATGCCCTCGCGCGGCCCCGTGGTCTGGCAGCAGGACATCGAACGCACGCGGCGCGCGCTCGCCCCTGGGCAGGTGCTCGTGGTCTCCGTGGTTGCTTCGCCAGAGTCCGGCTGGTCTATCGCGGAGGTGGCGCGGGACTTTGCGCAATGCGCCCGGTGGGCCGCGGATTCCGGCGCGCACGTGGTGGAGGCGAACTTGTCATGTCCCAACGTGTGCACGCAAGAAGCGGATCTCTACTTGTCGGCAACGGCGTCAGCCGAGATCGCCGCCGCACTACGGACATCCGTGCCTGAATTGCCGTTGGTGCTGAAGATCGGACTGTTCCAGAATCGGGATCAAGCCTGGGCGCTGGTCGAAGCGGTGTCGCCTCACGTCGATGCGCTCAGCACGGCCAACTCGATCACGGCCCGCGTAGAGGGCGAGTTCGGCGGACTGCGGCGGGGCATCGGCGGCGCCTGCATCACCGCGCGATGCCTGGAGGAGTTGCGCATGCTTGCCGCGATCGTTCGCCAACAGCGGTCGCCGCTGCGGCTCATCGGTGTCGGCGGCGTGATGAACACGCAGGATGTACGCGGCCGTCTCGCGGCAGGCGCGCATCACGTCCAACTGGCTACCGCCCCGATGCTCGATCCGATGGTGGGCATCCGGATCCGATCGGCCGGTCTTACTTCTGAACCGCGGGCGGCGTGATCTCTGGCCGCGGCCAGGCGGGCGCAACGAGCGTGTTGTCCCACGCGCGCCACTCCTTCATCATGCGCTCCAGGCGGGCTGGCTCCGAGGATGCGAGATTGTTCTCCTCGCCGATGTCTTTGGCCAGATTGTAGAGCTCGGGCTGCTTGTTGTCCCACGTGCGGACCACCTTCCAATCGCCCATCCGGACCGCCATCAACTCGCCGAACCGCCAATACAGCGCGCGATGCGGATCATTGCGCTGCTTGCCGGTCAGGTAGGGAATCAAGTCAACGCCATCGAGCTTCCACTCGCGGTTGATCCGTCCGGTTCCCAGGCTTGCCGCGGTCGCGGAGATATCGAGTTGGATGACGGGCTTGTGATACGCGGTCCCGGCGGACAGCCGCCCCTTCCACTGCGCCAGCATCGGAACCCGGATGCCGCCCTCCCATGTATCGCCCTTGCTGCCGCGCAGGGGCCGGTTGATGGATCCATTCACCGCGTATTTGTTCGTCGGACCGCCGTTGTCGCTCAGGAAGAAGATCAGCGTGTCCTGCTCCAGGCCCGTCTCCTTCACCTTGGCGAGGATCGTTCCCACCGCGTCGTCCATCGACTCAAGCATCGCGACGTAGGTCCGCCGGCGCGTGTCGGCGATGTGGGCGTGCTTCTTCAGCCGCTCATCTTCCGCCTGCATCGGCGTGTGGACCGCGTTGAACGCCACGTAGAGATAGAACGGATGCTTCTGATGCCGGTCAATGAAGCCCGCCGCCTCATTGCCGAACAGGTCCGTCAAGTATCCATCCCACTTCACGGGTGAGCCGTTCCGTTCGATCTCGATCGGGCCGACACCACCCTTGCCCGCCGGAAAGTACTCGCGCGCGCCACCCAAGAATCCCACGTACTCATCGAATCCGCGCTTGTTCGGGTGGAACTTGGGCGGCGCGCCGAGATGCCACTTGCCGATGGCTCCGGTCGCGTATCCGGCATCGCGCATCCGGCCGGCAATCGTGGTTTCACTGGTTGGCAGACCGAGATTCTCCGTGGTCCCTCCGGCATCGAAAAACGGCTTTGACGTGTGAGCGTTGAACTCGTGGCCGAAGCGTTGTTGATAGCGTCCGGTCATCAATCCCGCGCGCGTCGGACTGCAGTAAGGACCCGAGACATAGGCGTTGGTGAACCGCACGCCGTTGCGCGCGAGCGAATCGATGTGCGGTGTGGAGGCATCTTTACCTCCGTAGGCGCCGAGATCGGAATAGCCGAGGTCATCGGCGAGGATCACAATAATGTTCGGCTTTCGTGCCTGCGCGGCCAGCGAAAAGGCTCCGGCGGCTCCAAGGAAATGGCGTCGTGTCATGGATCAGAAGGTCAGCTTCAATCCTACATGGATCCAGCGTGGGAACCCGGCGCTCGACGTAATCGAGCCGAACAGCGTGTTCACCGGATCCGTGTTGGGTGCCCCCAGACCCGTGCGGTTGAACGCGTTCAACATCTCCCAGCGGAACTGCAGCTTGAGCGGCTCGCGCAGCGTGAAGTTCTTGATCGCCGAGAGGTCCCAGGTGGAAAGTGAGGGACCGCGGACCCCGGAGAATCGCGACGACAGCGTGCGGACATTCTGCGCAAGCTGTTGCGCGGGACTCCGGTTGAACGCGTCGGTGTTGAACCAGCGGCCCACGCGCCGCTCGGATCCGGCCAGCCCGATGGCCCGCGGATCCGCGATGAGGATCGAATTTCCGAATCCAAGCGGCGGCCCGGGATTGTGCTGCCACACTCCCTGAATCTGCCAGCCCCCCAGAATCCCGCCGGCAACACGGCTCCCGCCCATCTGCCAGCGCTTGCCCTTTCCCACGGGCAATTCCCACACTCCGGTAGCCGTGATCCGGTGGGTGCGGTCGAGGTCCGAGATCACTTCTTCCAGAAATGCATCTCCACCGTTCAGAAAGTTCATCGCCTCCATGAATTTTGACCACGTGTAGTTGACGTTGGCTGTGAATCCGGACGCGAACCGGCGCTCCAGCCGTGCCTGCAGCGAGTGGTACCACGAGTATCCGATCTGTTCCTGCGCCGACAGGCCCGAATACTGCGGATACGGCCGCAGCAATTGCGACTTCGCGACCGTCCGCGCCGCGAGATCCGTGCCCGGCAACGGAAAGAACGGATTCTGAACCTGCTGGTTCAGGTTGTTGATTGCCGTCTGATCCCGCACCGGCGACTGGCTCAGGTATTGGTTCGGCACGGGGTTGTAGGGCCGCGAGACGCCGAGCCCGGTTCCCCGGTTGCCCACATAGCTGATCTCGCCCACCGATCTCCACCCAAACTCGCGCTCAACCGAGAAGCTGTAACGCTGCATGTAGCCGTTGCGTACCGGATCGGTGAAAAATGAAATCGAGCGGCCAATGTCGGTCGTAAGGCCACCACTTGCTCCCGGCGGGTAGGCGATGCCCGTGGGAAAGGGATTGCGCAGCGACGCCGCAAAGCTGAGTCCGTTGTCCAGGCTCGCCACCAGGTTGTTGCGGATGTTGTAGCCGCTCTGGTTCACGCTGGTCCGGTCGGCTCCGACCGGCACAATGAACACGCCATAGCCGCCGCGGAACACCATGCGCGGAGTCGCCGCGAAGGCGAATCCGATCCGTGGCGCGAAGTTGTTCCGGTCGCCGCGCCAAAGCTGGCGCGGCTGGTTGACGCCTGCGAACGTGAGTCCGCCGCGGACCCGGAACTGCGAGACCGGAACCTCGGGGACCGGGCTTGTGGCATAGGCAGCCCGTGCCTGCGCCTCGATCGGGCTGGCCGCGGCGAAATCGAACCCGCGGACGCTGCGGTTGAACCGCTCGGTGACGGGGCCATCGTAGTCGTAGCGGATACCGAGATTCAACGTGAGCCGGCGCGTGACCTTCCAGTCGTCTTGAATGTAGGCGGCGGTAGTGGTCGACTGTTCGGCGAGCGAGTCGTTGACGTCGAGCCGCCCTCCGGTGGGAATGCCGAGCAGGAACGACGCCATCCCAAGTCCGATGGGAGCGACGGGAGACGTGTCGAGCGGGCCGCGCGTCCAGTCGGTGGAAAAATCAAGACCGGGAGACGAGAAGCTGAAGTTGTAGTTGTGCTCGCGGTAAACACGATGCTCCACGCCGAACCGGATTGAGTGGCCGCCGATGATCCGCGTGAAGTCGGCGAGTCCGGTGTGGTAGTTGGTGAAGGCCTTCGTGACGAAACTATTGCCCAAGGTCTGGATCCCCTGGACGTTGATCTGCGGGAACGTGCGGGCGGACTCGGGAATCAATGCGGAAAGGCCCGGCGAGAATCCAGCCGCGGTCACGTCGAAGCCCACCGCCAGCGGATAGAACGATTGCTCGAAGCGCGAAAAACTGTAGCGCAGGTTCACCAGGAAGTTCGGATTCACGACATACACGTCGTCAAAGCCCGCGCCCGTGTTGTAGCGGTAGCGGTTGTTGCCCGTGGCATCGGTGGGCAGCACCTGGCCCGACTGGTAGAGGTTGAACCAATGGTTGTAGCGGAAGAAGGCGCGGTGCTTGGGCGAGAAGTTGTGATCCACCTTGCCGGTGTAGGTGCGGAAGATGTTCAACTCGTTTGGAAGCCGGATGAAGTTGTTGCGCCCGTCGGCTGTTCCGCTGGCATTTGGTAGCGGCCAGTAGTCAAGCAGCCGGCGCGCCGCGGGATCGATGCGCGAATCCGGAATCACATTGCCCGGAACCGGCTGCCGCGCGAACCTGCCTTCGGGAGTCCGCGTGATCGTGGCCGGATCGTAGATCTGGTAGATTGCGCCCACGCGGAGCAGTCCACTGAAATCGCCACGGCGCTGAGCAACTTCCGGAACGGTGAATTGCGAGTTGCCACGCACGATCCCATGCCGGTGCAGTCCTTCGAAGGAGAAAATCCAGAACGTGCGGTTGGCGCCGTTGTAGAGACCGGGGATCCGCACTGGGCCGGACAGCGTCGACCCGTAGCGGTTCTGCACGATGGTCGGATTCGCCGTCCGGCGCTTGGCGTCATTCACGGGGCCGGTGGTGGGATTGAACAGGAACTGGCGCTGGAACAGGTCCATGCCCTGGATTTTGTTGTTCGTGTGGAAGTCGTAGAAGGCGCCGTGCAGAGCGTTGGTTCCGGATCGCAGCGACAGGTTGACGTTGCCTCCCGGCGCGCGTCCGGAGCTTGCGTCATATGCGGCGGTCGACACCTTGAACTCGGCCACCAGGTCGGTGGGCGGCGCATAGGCCGAGTTCGTGCCCCACATGCTCGGCGCGCCGTCCACTGTGAATTCGACACTGCCCACCCGCGCGCCGTTGATGGCGATGTTGGAGGCAACTTCGACGGCCGGGCCGAGTGTCGGATGATTCGAAACAGCGAGACTCACGACGCCCGGAACCAGGCGGGCGAGCGACATCGCGGATCCGCCTGGCAGCGGCAGGTCCAGGATCCGCTTACCGTCGACCACCTGGCCGAGCGATGCGGTCTCCGTTTGGACCAGGCCCACCGAGGCTGGCACGGACACGGTCTCGGTCGCTTGACCGATCTGGAGCAGGATGTCCACCGACAACCGGTCACCCGCGCGCACATCGACACCGGTCCGCTCGTAGTGCTTGAACCCAGGCGCTGATGCCCGCAAGGTGTAGGTGGCGGGGGACAGGTAGGGAAGCTCAAAGTGTCCCTGGCTATTGGCGTTCGCCTCGATGCGGATTCCGCGATCGGGTTGAAGGACTTCTACAGCCGCTCCGGCTACCGCGGCTCCGGATGGATCGAGCACGCGGCCGCTGAGCAGTCCGCGCGCGTCTTGGGCGTTAAGAGAGAGGACGGCCAGAATCAGGCCTGGCAGGATTCGCATTGAACTCACCTCGGGGTTAGTGCAATCGTAGTCCCGCTGGTGGTCCGTCTGCAACCGCCGTGGAGTTCGCTACGCGCGTCCCCGCCGGACTGAGGGACGGACCTCCGGAATCCGGTGCTGCAGTTGCGCGCTCACCTTCCAATCCGGCAGCAGGTCCCGCAGTTCCTGAATGTCAGCTTCTTCGCCTTCCACCCCTACAGCACAAAATCCGGCCGCTGCCGGATCTCCATGCACCCCCGGCCCGTCGGCAGCACCTTCCCCGGATTTAGCCGACACTCCGGATCGAACAGGTTCTTGAACCCCTGAATCATATCCAGCGAGTCGCTCGAAAACAGGTTCCCCATCAGCTCCATCTTCTCCATCCCCACACCGTGCTCCCCGGTGATCGATCCTCCCACCGAGATGCAGAAGTTCAGGATCTCGTCTCCCGCCGCCTTGGCACGGTCCGTATCCCCTGGTTTGCGCGCGTCGAAAAGGATGATCGGATGCAGATTGCCATCACCGGCGTGGAAGATATTGCTGATGCTCAGTCCGTACTTGGCCGAAACTCCCCGGATGAATTCGAGCGTCGGCGCGATCTGCGTCCGCGGCACCACGCCATCCTGCACGTAGTAGAACGGGCTCACCCGTCCCACCGCTCCGAACGCGTTCTTGCGGCCCTTCCACAACAGGTCCCGCTCCTCGGCCGACTTGGCAACGCGGAACTCCCGTGCATTGCATGCCGCGCATACGTCGCGGATTTGCTCCACCTGCTCTTCCACCTGTTCGATGAGACCCTCCAGCTCGATCAACAGCACCGCTTCAGCGTCCATCGGGAATCCGGCGTGCGTCGCCTCTTCGACCATGCGAAGCATCACGCCGTCGAGCATCTCCACCGCCACCGGCGTGATCGCACGCGCCGTGATCTCGGCCACGGTCTGTCCGCAATCGCTTGCGGCGTCATAGATCGCCAGCAGCGTCTTGACCGACTCCGGTTGCCGCATCAGCCGGACAATCACTTTCGTGACGAAGGCCATCGTGCCTTCCGAGCCGGTGAACAGCCCCGTCAGGTCGTAGCCCGGAACATCCTGCGCCATGCCACCCGTGTTGACGACAGTGCCGTCCATCAGCACGAGCTCCAGTCCGAGCACGTGATTCGTCGTCACGCCATAGGCCAGCGTGTGCGGCCCGCCGGCGTTCTCCGACACGTTTCCACCGATCGTGCAAGCGCGCTGGCTCGATGGATCCGGCGCGTAGAAGTACTTGTCGCCCTGCACTGCCAGTGTGATGTCCAGGTTCACCACTCCCGGCTGGACCACGGCCCGTTCGTTGGCGAGATCGATCTCCAGGATCTGGTTCATTCGCGAGAACGACACCGTGATTCCGCCGGCGCGCGGAATCGCCCCGCCGCTCAACCCGGTACCCGCCCCGCGCCCGACGATCGGCACCCCATGCTTCCCCGTGATCTTGACGATCGCCACCACATCCTCAGTCGACCGGGGAAACACGACCATCTCCGGCCGGTGCTTGTCGACACCACCGTCGTACTCATAGAGGACCAGGTCCTCGGCACGATCCAGGTAGTTGCGGGCTCCGAGCAGCCGCTCCAGCTCTTCCCTAGCCGCTGCCGGAACCATCAGAGCAGCGTCTTCAGGAAGCGGATCATTTCCTCTTCCTTCCAGTCGGCGCCGATGATCTTCTGTACCACCTTGCCGTCCTTGATCACATAGGTTTCGGGAACGCGATAGGTTCCAAACGAGTCGGAGATCGACGCGCTCTCGTCGCGCGCGGTCAGGAACGTCACGCCGAACCGCTTGAGGAAGGACTTGTACTTCTCCTCCTTCTTATCGATGCTGATGCCCATCACTACCAGTCCCCGGTCCTTTAGCTCCCGGTGCAACTGTTCGAGGGCCGGAGTCTCTTTGACGCAGGGCGGACACCATGTGGCCCAGAAGTTGAGCACCAGCACTTTGCCGCCGAAGCTCGACAACGAAATCCGCATGCCGTTATCGGCGCGGATACTGAACTCCGGGGCGCGGTCGCCCACCTGAATCGTGCGGTCGCGGGTCACGTCCCACAGGACCACCGACAGCACGGCCAACGCCGCCGCCATCGCCATCTGCAGGAACCTGTCAGTAGTCATGGGCCAAATTTGTATTCTAGTAGAGAATCGAACGGTGCCGCCGCGGCATCAGATCGGATGACGGAATGTATATCACCCGGACAGCCGAATTCTCGGCTTCGCACGCCTGCTACCGGCCGGATTGGAGCGGGGAGCGCAACCGCGAAGTCTACGGAGAATCTTCGAACCCTCGCGGCCACGGCCACAACTACCAGTTGGAAGTGACGCTCGAGGGCGAACCCGATCCTGTCACCGGAATGGTGCTCGATCTCAAGGAGCTCAAGGAGATCATCCATAACGAAGTGATCGAGCCCTTTGATCACCGCTTCTTGAATCACGAGGTCCCGCCGTTCGACCGCGTCGTGCCGACTCCGGAGAATATCGCCCGCGAGATTTGGCGGCGGCTCTCTCCCCGCTTCAACGGGTCCGGCGGGCCGCGCCTGGCCAACATCCGCCTGTTTGAGACCGCGGACCTGTTTGTGGACTACGCGGAATGACCCGCGTCACACGCGAGTACCGCTTTGCCGCGTCGCACCGGCTCCACTCGGACCTCCTGCCAGCCGCCGACAATCAGCGGATCTTCGGCAAGTGCAACAATCCCTACGGGCATGGGCACGACTATGTCTTGCAGGTGTCGGTGTCCGGTCCGGTTGACCCCGATACGGGCTTGGTGTGCCGGCTGGCGGCGATTGATGCCGTGGTCGAGCAACAGGTTCTGCGCCATGTGCGTGATCAGGACCTCAATTGCTGGGATGAGTTCGCCTCGCTGGTTCCGACCACTGAGAACCTCGCCGTAGTAGTCCGACGCCGGCTGTCCGGGGCCTGGCAGGTGGCGTTCCCCGATGGGCCCGGCCTCTGCGGTGTCCGGATTCTTGAAACCAAACGAAACACAGTGGAATGGAGATTGCCTTGTCGATAGCGGCACAAATGGAGCAGGTCTTGCGTGGCTTGGGAGAGGATCCTCAGCGCGACGGCCTGCTGCGGACTCCACAGCGCGCCCAAAAGGCGCTGGAGTTCCTGACGAGCGGATATCAAGCCGATATCAGGAAAATCATCAATGGCGCGCTGTTCGAAGTCAAGCATGACGAGATGGTGATCGTTAAAGACGTCGAGTTCTACAGCCTCTGCGAGCACCACATGCTTCCGTTCTTCGGACGCATGCACGTCGCCTATTTGCCCAAGGACCGCGTGATCGGGCTCAGCAAAATCCCCCGGATTATCGACGCGTTCGCCCGCCGGCTTCAAGTTCAGGAGCGGTTGACGACGCAAGTGGCCGAAGCGATCCAGTCCGCCGTCGAGCCCCATGGCGTCGGAGTTATTTGCGAGGCGCGCCACTTCTGCATGATGATGCGGGGAGTCGAAAAACAGGGATCCTCCACGGTCACCTCGGCGATGCTCGGGGCGTTCAGGACGCAGCAGGCATCGCGCCAGGAGTTCCTGTCGCTGGTCCGGGAGACATCCCGCTGAAGTAAAATGACTGGAGATGCCCGAATCGTTTCGTGAGTTCGAAGCGGCCGATCCGTTCGGAAAAACGCTTCAAGTCAAATTCGTGTGGCTCCAGACCGCCATTTCGATCCGTCATGCCGACGCGGTGGACGTGAAGTTCACCCTGCTCGACGGCGCCTACCGTGATGAAAAGGTGATTGCCCTGCCGCATCCGGTGCTGCGTGCGATGGCGGGCACTAGCGGACGGCCCTTGTCCGACGCCTGGGTCTCGAAGCTCGCTGCCTCGCACCTCAGGCGGATGATCGAGACCGGTGAGGACATGGAGAAGCCGCTCGTCACCATGTCCACGGCCGATATCGAAGCCGCCGATTCCAGGCTTCGCGAAGCCGCCGCGGCGTGACGGTTCCCGGAAATTCATCGAGCCGCCCAGCCGCCCGGCCGTTGGCGCTAGACTGATCACTGGAGACCGTATGGAGATTGGTTGTTGGGACTGCTGAACCTCTCTGTCAAGGGAGAGTATGCGCTGCTGGCGGTACTCGACCTGGCGATGAACAAATCCGGTGATCCGGTGAAGATCGCCGCCATCGCGTCGCGGCAAAACATTCCGCAAAAATTCCTTGAGCTGATTCTCGCGTCGCTCAAGCAGGGGGGATTCGTTGAGTCGCGCAGAGGCGCTGAAGGCGGGTACTTGCTGGCCCGCCCGGCGGACCGGATCCGCGTGGGAGACGTATTGCGCCATATCGAGGGCCGCCCCGAACGAAACCATGTTCGTGGTGAGTCGGCCTTCATCCGCATCTGGCAACAGGCGGAGTCGGCCCTGGGCGACGTTCTCGACAATCACAACTTCGCCGACATCGCACGCCAGTGGAGCGAGCGCCAGAGCGCCTACGTTCCCAACTGGGACATTTGACTTGATCGAAGAATGGGACTAAGAAAGTGATCTACGACGACAATTCACTCAGTATCGGCCGCACGCCGATGGTCCGCCTGGGCCGCCTTGCCAACGGGCTGGACTGCGAGATCTTTGGCAAGATCGAGGGGCGCAATCCGGCCTACTCGGTGAAGTGCCGCATCGGCGCCTCGATGATCTGGGACGCTGAGAAGCGCGGCATTCTCAAACCGGGCAAGGAGCTCATCGAGCCGACCAGCGGAAACACCGGAATCGCGCTCGCGTTTGTCGCCGCCGCGCGCGGATATCCCATCACGCTCACCATGCCGGAGACGATGTCCATCGAGCGGCGCAAAGTTCTCAAGGCCTTTGGCGCCAAGCTCCTGCTCACCGAAGGCGCGCTCGGCATGAAGGGCGCCATTACCGCCGCCGAGCAGGCGGCCGCTGCCGAGCCCAACCGCTTCGTGCTGCTACAACAGTTCAAGAACCCCGCCAACCCGGAAATCCACGTCAAGACGACCGGGCCGGAAATCTGGGAAGACATGGAAGGGCGCGTCGACGTGCTGGTCTCCGGAGTCGGGACCGGCGGCACTATCTCCGGCGTGTCGCGATACATCAAACACGTCAAGGGACAGAAGCTGCTCTCGGTGGGCGTTGAGCCGTCGGCCAGTCCCGTGATCACCCAGACCCTGGCCAAACAAGCGGCCAAGCCGGGGCCGCACAAGATCCAGGGCATTGGCGCCGGATTCATCCCAGACACTCTCGATCTCGCCATGGTGGACCGTGTCGAGATGGTCAGCAACGAGGAAGCGATCGACGTGGCGCGCCGCCTGTCCCGCGAGGAAGGAATCCTGTCCGGCATCTCCTGTGGGGCCGCCGCGGCCGTCGCACTGCGGATCGCGCGGGAACCGGGTATGGCTGGAAAGCGAATGGTGGTGATCCTGCCCGATTCAGGAGAACGCTATCTCAGTTCCGTGCTCTACGAGGGGATGTTTGACTGAAGGGGAACTGATTGAGGAATCGGGCGCCTTGATTGGGTGATGAGGGGTGAGGGCGCCCGATTGTCGTAACGGGGATAATGGTAAGGCGATGAGGGGTACCGGGGTGTTACGCATTGAGAGAGTTTAATGTACCCTCGATGCGAGGGCGAATAAAAATCGAAAATTCTGCTTGACGCCAGTCCGCAGGCGGGTTATTCTGAAGGCGAATAAAGAGCGAATACAAATGCCTTCAAACGTAGTCAGCCCTGTTCTTCGAATCGGTCCCTGTGGATGGCTCCACAAGGACTGGGAGGGCTTGGTGTATCCCAAACCGGCGCCGTTCGGATTCCATCCGCTGGAGTACCTCGCCGACCGGTTCGATACCGTCGAGATTTCGCAGTCGTTCGGCGAGTTCATCCGTCCGCAGCTTGCCCGCCTCTGGGCTGCCAAAGCCGCCCACAACCGGGACTTCCAGTTCACCGCTCGGCTCCACCGGCAGTTCACCCATGAGCGTCTGCTGCACCCGGATGACATCCAGCGCTGGTCGGAAGGTCTGCTGCCGCTGCTCGAGGATGGAAAACTTGGTTGCGTTCTCATGCAGTTTCCCTCTGCATTCCGCTTCACTGCGGAAAACAAGGACTTCCTGATCCGGGTGCGGCGCGCCTTCCACCAGTTTCCGCTGGTTGCAGAACTGCGGCACGAAAGCTGGACCGTGCCAGAAGCAACCGGCACGCTGATCGACTACCACGTCGGATTTTGCAACCTCGACCAGCCGCGGACACTGCGTGCGACCAAGCCGGGCTCGATGCTCACCTGGAGGATCGGCATGGTGAAACTGCACGGCCCCGTGGCTGGCCCCGGCTTCGCCTCTTTCGATGACCGCCAGGAGCGTTCGAGCGGCAACAGCCACTTGTTCAGCCCGGAAGAGCTCCAAGCCTGGCGCACGCGGATCGACAAGTTCCTTCCCTTCAGCCAGTCTTCGTTTGTGATGTTCAACAACGACACGGGCGGAAAGGCTGTGGTGAACGCGCTCCAGATGCGCGCGCTCATGAAGGCCCAGCCCCAGCAGCTTCCACGGGCTCTGGCCCGCGCCTATCACACGGAGTTGCAGAGCCAGCCGCGTCTGTTCGCCGCCTAAGCGGCGATCGCATCCACCTTGGACTTGAGCTCGCTTGCCAGCTTGGCCGGATCCTCGGGGAAAGCTGCTCCAACCCTTTCCGGCAGCGATCCCCGGGCATCCTGGTAGGGGACCGGAGGCTTTGCCAGATCGTAACCAATGGCCGCGGCCATCCGGCTTGCCCACACAATAACCGCCACGAGATCGGGACGCGACGGATCCGGCTCCTCATGGTGCCGCGCAGCGGCCTGCCGGATCTCCTCCGGGAAGTTCCACATCTCGGCCAGCGCGTCGCCCGCCTCGCAGTGATTCAAGTCGAACAGGGCCTGCTCCTGTTGCAGCAGGTCGACCGGCTGGGTGCGGGCCCGCCGGAACATCTCGTCGTATTCATTGGGATAGTGGACCATCAGCCCGAACAGCCCAATGTGATGGAGTAGCCCGGCGGTGTAGGCGCGGTCGTGCTCGAACTGGATTCCGCGGGCAATCCGGTCGGCCAGATGTGCTGTAGCCAGGCTGTGACGCCAGCACTTTTGCAGGGATTCGATTTTCATCGCAGGCTTGAAATATGTGGACATCGTGACCGCCATCGCAAGCTGGCGAATTTGCTCGAATCCCAGCAGCAGGATCGCATGTTGCAGGCTGCTCACCTGGGAGCTGAGTCCCATGGCTGCCGAGTTTGCGCGCCGCAAGATCTCGGCGCTTAACGCAGCGTCCGACCGGAGCAGGTCAACCAGTTGTTTTACGTTCGCCGAGTCATTGTTCAGTGTCTTGAGGAGTTTGGTGGCGATGGCTGGAAACGCGGGGAGTTCCCGCAGAGCCCAGTGGTGATTTGCGAGTTCATCAGATGCAGCAGTTGTGGCGGCCATACCGTCCCTCATCGGCCACTTCAAGCCTTTTGCTAGGATCTGCGTATGTCTTTGATTCGGCGAATCGTGCTAGCCTCCGGTTCTCCCCGGCGGGCCGAACTGCTCACCCATGCGGGGATCCCGTTCCGGGTTTGCGTCCCGGGAGTTGCTGAATTTCGAATCATCGGAGAATCTCCCCAGGATTACGTCCGGAGGCTGGCACGCTTGAAGGCGCGGGCCGTCCACGCAGCGGCGGATGAAATCGTGCTCGCCGCCGACACAACGGTCATCGCGGAAGGGGAAATCCTGGAGAAGCCAACGTCTCCGGCCGATGCCAGGCGGATGCTCAGCCTTCTTTCCGGCCGTGTCCACGAGGTCAAGACCGGGATCTGCCTGCGGTTGGGGGGACGGGAGTGGGAGGACTGCGAAACAACACGGGTCCGGTTCCTGTCTCTCAGCCAGGCCGAGATCGATGAGTACGCCGCCTCCGGCGAGCCCATGGACAAGGCCGGCGCCTACGGAATCCAGGGCCTGGCCTCCCGGTTCATCGACCGTATCGAGGGGTGCTACTTCAACGTCGTCGGGCTCCCCGTCTCGCTCGTGTGGCGCTACTTGGCATGTGTCTCAGAGGAAAACCCTGGCGTCCGGTTAAAATCCGGTGTATAAAACAGAAGTGAGGCTATTTGTTTGCGGAGGGCCTGAGGACGGCCCGTGGAAATCGATGTGTAAACTTTTGATCTCAAAGGCGTTATTTTTCCACATCCCTACACCTGCGAGGCCCGGAATTTTCCACGGACTAACCGGTTCATATGCCTTGCCCAATTTTGGGGTAGCGCCGAGGGAGAATTCTGGCCTATGGTAGGAAGTCACCCCATGCCGACCGCAATCGATCTCGCCTTTGAGAAGGGGCTTCCTGCCGCCGTGGACACCGAGCGGCTCGTCCTAGGTGCGATCCTCTTGGACGACTCCGCGTTTGTGGTTGTCGCTGGTGCCCTCGAAGCGGAGGACTTCTCCCTCGAGAAGCACCGCCGCATCTTCGCCGCCATGCACGTGCTCAACGAACGCGGCGAGCGGATTGACCGCATCACCGCCGCCAACGAACTCCAGAGGCTGGGGCAGCTCGAATCGGTCGACGGCATCAGCTACCTGGTTTCACTCGACGACGGCCTGCCCCAAATCTACAACCTGGACAGCTATGTCCGGATCGTCAAGGAGAAGTCGCTGACCCGGCGCATCATCCTGAGCGCCCAGCGGGTGATCGAGCGGGCTCTGCTGGACCAGGAAGCGCCGCAAACAATCCTTGGCGATGCTGAGGAGTCGTTCCTGCGCCTCGGCGACGCCGGAGTGAAAAAGGCCCTGCTGACGCCCGGAGAGATCATCGGCCAGTTCGAAGGCGGTCTCAGCACTTTCCTCGATCCCTCCAAGCGGATCTCGGGCGTATCGAGCGGATTCGTGAAGCTCGACGAGATGACCAGCGGACTCCACCCCGGTGAGCTGATCATCCTGGCCGCGCGCCCGGCGATGGGGAAGACCGCGCTGGCCCTCAACATCGCCCAGCACATCGCCACTCACGACCAGATTCGCAAGCCTGTGGCCGTGTTCTCGCTCGAAATGTCGAGGGAGCAGTTGCTCACCCGTATGGTCTGCGCCGACGCCCGGGTCGATCAGCAGAAGTTCCGCCTGGGCTACCTGAATCAGGACGAGCGGCGCCAGCTCCAGATGGCTGCCGGCAGGCTCGCCGAAGCGCCTCTCTATATAGATGACAGCCCGGGCGCCAACCTGATGGATATCCACGCCAAGCTCCGCCGGATGAAAGCCGAAAACGGACTCTCGCTGGTAGTGATCGATTACCTGCAACTGATGAGCGGCCGTGGACGCGTAGAAAACCGCACTCAGGAAGTCAGCGGACTCTCGCGCGGACTGAAGCTCCTGGCCAAGGAGCTGAGGGTGCCGTTCCTGGTGCTGTCGCAGTTGAACCGCGCGCCGGAAACACGCCCCGCTGGCGACCACATCCCGCAGTTGAGCGACCTCCGCGAATCGGGCTCGATCGAGCAGGACGCCGACATGGTCTGGTTCATCTTCCGCCCGGAATACTACAAGCCCGAGCGCGAGGACCTTCGTGGCCTCGCCGAGTTGATCATCGCCAAACAGCGCAACGGCCCAACAGGCAAGGTGAAGATGGCGTTCCTGCGGCAGTTCACTAAATTCGAGAATCTGGCCGACGATATTCCTGCCTGACCCGGTCCGTAACGCCGCCCCGGCTTACGCGCAAATAGCTGTTCATGTTGTTCTTGCGAGAATCCTTAATCTCACGCGGGCGGAAAAAACGGCAGACTTGCCGTTTGGGCCGTTCCAAGCGCGCAATCGTGCTCAGACTGGGCCGCTGAAAAAATGCGATGCGTGATCCATTCCGCCTTGTGTTTCCGCATGCATGGATGAGAGCGGAAAACGCTCAACAAGAAAACCAAGGAGAAACAGAACCATGAAGATCAAAACGAACACCAAGGCGGGCGGACTGCTGGGCGCCAACCACAACCAGACGCTGCGCGTGAAGAGCGGGGTGTGACGGCCAATTTCGGCAATCCGAAGGACCCCATCCTGGCCGAGCCGTTCAGAGGATCGGTGATCGATGCGGGTGCGAACACCGCGGTCGGAGTGTTCACATGGGGCCGCGTTGCAGTCGACAATGACTCGAACTACAAGTACCGCCTGATCTGCCAGGACTTCTCGCGCAACGCTCGGGCGATCGACTTCATCACGATGAACAACTTCCACGCCGGGCATTGAATCCCTCGACGCGCTACTTCTTTACCAACGGACGCAGGACACGACGGTGGTAAGGAACCTGCCCCCAGGCAATTGCGCCGGCAATGTCCGGGCTTGCGTGCAGGGGCCCACTTGCGAGGAGGACCGGCGGCGTTCACGATGCAGTGATTCCGTCCCAAGGCGTAACGCTGTGGCGATGCTTCGACACAGAGAGGCATGGCTACACGCAAGAATGCGAAGTACCTCTCCGCCGCCGAGCGCGAGAACTTCGTCCGGGCCTGCATCCTCATGAAGGCCGACATCGTCAATCCCGCCGCGGCACTTGCCGACCAATACAGCAGATGGGACCAGTTCGTCGCCCTTCACTGGATGATCCAGAACACGAATGCGCCGTTCGCCAACAATGTCAACTTCGGCCACGGAGGTACCGGCGCCTACGGATTCCTGGCCTGGCACCGCTACTTCCTGCTGATCATGGAGCAGCAGTTGCAGACCTACGTGGCCGGCGTCACGATCCCCTACTGGGATTGGACCGACCCCGTCGGCGGCAACGTGTTCGTCGCCGACTTCCTCGGCCCCAACGGCGACCCGGGGTCTGGCAACGAGGTGCAGCAGGGCTATTTCGCGCGTGAAGCTCCGGGCACTGGAATTAATGCCACGGCCGCGCCCGCCTGGTGGCCCGCCGGACTCACCGGGTGGAACCTCCCGGCTGCGTTCGGCGTCAATGCGGGAGCGCTCCGCCGCGACCTGGATCCCGTGGGCTCTCTCCCGGGTTCCGCCAGCATTCGCAATGCCCTCGACAAGGGCACCTATCACGACTTTCAGCGCGGTATTGAAGGCGGGAGCGGCGTGGTTCCGTTTCACCAAATGCATAATGGGCTGCATGGCTGGGTGGGAGGACAGATGAGTACTCTCGCCAGTTCTCCGTTCGATCCCATGTTCTATCTCCACCATTGCAATATCGACCGGCTGTGGGCGATGTGGCAAATGGACGGACATGCCACGGACTACGGTCCTGACGCCACAGCCGACGCGGGCCACACACTCGCCGACTTAATGTACCCGTGGATCGGCGCGGCCGCCGGATACACGCCAGTCAACACCGTGGCGGGAGTGGATCCGCCCGACTTCACCGGCGATCCCGCCGTGACCGCGGCCGATGTGCTCGACCACCGCGCGCTCGGCTACAGCTACGACACCCAGATCGTGCTCGGGATTTCGCTCGACCGCACCGGCAGCATGAACGGGATGACTCCGGATCCGATGGTTGTTGCCGCCCCCGACGTCACCAAGTGGGAAGCCGCCAAGCGCGGTGTCTCGGCATTTCTCCACGACTGCGAGGTGGTGTACAGCTCGGGCGAGGCCTACGTCAACGCGGGCGTCAAGACGTTCCGCCGGACGGGTGGCGCCAACGACTTCACCGCTGTGTTCGCTGGAGTGCCGTACGGAATCGTGAAGCCTGCCGGCGGCTACAGCAGCGCCTCGTTCGACGCCGCGGTGGCTCCGCTTGCTCCAGGCGGAAGCACGCCGCTGGGCGATGCTCTGCTCGATACGCAAGCCACGCTCGTCGAGCCGCCGTTCGGCAACGTGCCCGCCGGCGAGCGCCGCTACATCGCGTTCTTCACGGACGGGAAATCGAACGCTGGCACGCCGCTCGCGGCGATTGGAGACGGCAGCCTCGCCAACACGACGGTCCTCGCCATGGGCTTCGGCACCGGCGCCGATGTCGACTATCCGACCCTTGACGCGCTCGTTGCCAAGGGCCAGCCCGCGGGCGCTGGCGTGAACCAGGTGCTGCACGGGGACAACGCCGGCGCGATCGACAAGTTCTTCTCCGACGCCCTGGCCGCATCCATCGGATTCGACCACGTGATCGATCCCTTGTTCGAGCTCTCCCGCGGCGAGCATGTCCACATGGACTTCTACGCGACGTCCGCCGAGGACTCCTTTCTGATCGCGGCGCAAGGGCTCGACTTCGACGACACCGCCTGGAGCTATCAACTCATCGGGCCGGATGGCCATGTTGCCTACTCGGATGGACGCATTCCGGCACACAGTCACGGAGCAGGGCACGGGGACTGTGGCTGCCACCGCCGGCCCCACGTCACGGCGAAACGCCGGAAGGCGCGGTTGACAATCGTGCTGCGCCGCGACCATGCTGATCGCGAGGCGTGGGTTGGCCGTTGGATGTTGATTATCGCCTACCGCGCCGAGACGCTGGACGCGATGGTGATGCCCGAGATCGGGGACATGCTGATCCCGGTGGCCGCGGGTCCGGTGCGCGGCGCCCGTTTCGCGCGGCTGCTCCAGAAGCCCGCGGAACGCGTGGCCACGCGATTTGTCGCCGCCAAACCGGCGCACCGGCTGGATGTGCGTCCCGCGTCGACGAACAAGAGCCGCGGCGGGAGTTCTTCGGCCACAGTCAACGTGTACGCGCGCACCCGGCTCAAGCTCAGCCTGCGGCCTGGAAAAGTACGTCTCGCGGGCGAGGCGTTTGAGGCGGCTGTCCAGCCGGATCTGCTCACGGGCTCCATCAACACGTTCCGCGCGTTTGGCCGGATGCTCGCGCCGTCCAGGGACCTTGTCCCCGTGCTCGAGCGCGAGGTGGCCAACCTCAGCGACCAGCAGAACGCCGCGGTGTTCCGCGAAGATAAGGCGTTCGATACGGGTGCCATCCTGGCGAGGCTCGAAAACCGCGACCGGAGCATCGCCCGGGTCCGGGACGAAGCGCTTCCGGTGGTGACGCATCACGGCAGTCCGTTGCATGTGCATGTGAAGGACACCAAGATTCCGGGTCCCTACCATTTTGGCGTGTGGATTGAGGGCGAGTATCAGCCGTCGGGCCCGCAGCAGTCCGGGCACGGACATGGGACGGGTGGTGGCGGTGGTGAGCGGTTCACGCGTCTGCTTACGCTGTCCACAGCGCTGGCCCGCCCGCCGGCCGTAAAGCGTCCCGCGGTCAAGAAGGCAGCCAAACGGAAAAGGGCTTAGTGGCCTGGCCGCCGCCGGTCAGGAAGGGAGCATCAGGCCCGCCGCTTGCGTCCGTTCGCCCGGTTCTTTCCGTCGCCCTCATACCCCGGCCGCGCGCCCACTGGCTTGTCGAGGACCCGCTGCGCCGCCGCGTCGAAGAACTTCACCCGGCCCTCACGATAGGAGTCGACGCCCAGCTTGATCGCCGTCATCAACTGGTAGCCGAACTGCGGACTCAACACGGGCTGCTTCCGGCTGCGCATCGCCGCCAGCAAATCCGCCACGTGCAGGTCCACGAGATTGCCGCCTCCCTGCACTGGATAGGTCCGCGCCGCTCCCTTGCCTTCTTCGGCCCAGGTGGGCTCGGGCGAGACCGTCACGCTGTTGGCGCCGAACGTGACCGTGCCCTTCTGTCCATAGATCACGTCAGCGAAGTGCCTGCCCGCGGCGGCGTTGGCCATCGACGAGGACAGGTTCACGTAAAAGCCCGGATACTCGATCAGGGTCGCGTAGGTGTCGGGCACCTCGCGGTCCTTCTGCACGTAGATTCCGCCGGATCCAGTCACGCGCGTAGGAAACGCCGGACCCATCGCGTATAGCAGCGGACCCAGCTTGTGATAGAACAGATCGGTCGCGATGCCGCCCGAGTAGTCCCAATACTTGCGCCAACGGAAATAGCGCTCGGCGCTGAACGGGCGGCGCTTGGCTGGACCCAGCCAGCGGGTCCAGTCGATCGTCTCCGGAGTGCCCTCTTCGTCTACGTAATAGTTCCATTCGCCGTCCAGCGAGTTGCGCGAATAGGTCCCCTGCGCCCACAGCAGCGCGCCGATCTCGCCCCCGGCGATCAGTTCTTTCGCCTTGTGGTAGCGCGCGTCGGCCAGATGCTGGCTGCCCACCTGCAGCACCCGCCCATACCGGACAGCCGCCTCCGACACCGCCTTCGCCTCCGGGATGGTGAGCGTCATCGGTTTTTGCAGGTAGACGTCCTTGCCCGCGGCCATGGCGTCGATCGCCATTTGCGCGTGCCAGTGATCCGGGACCGAGATCACGACGCCGTCGATGCCGGTGCGCGCCAGCAGGTCGTGATAGTTGTGGTGGACATCCTTTTCGGCCAGCTTGGCAGCGTTGCGGGCGCGCTCCTTGCGGCGCGTGTAGATGTCGCTCACGGCCATCACCTGGACATCTCCCGGACCATCCTGGCGCGCGAGCAGCGTCCGCAGCATGCCCGATCCGTTGCCGCCGACGCCGATCACGCCCATCTGGATGCGGTCATTGGCTCCAATCACGCGCGCGGCGGGACGGGCGGCCATCATCGGCTTGAGTGAAGCGGCGGAGGCAGCGGCCGGAAGCCCGGCGGCGAGGAAGTACCTGCGGTTGAACGGTGCCACTCCGACAGCTTATCGCAAGCTCCGCCGCGGCGTGCGATAAAATTAAAGCATGATCTATCTCGATGACGCGTTCCGCGTCAAGGTCGGACTGGCGGAGATGTTGAAAGGCGGCGTCATTATGGACGTCACCAACGCGCAACAGGCTTTGATCGCTGAAAAAGCCGGAGCCGCGGCCGTGATGGCTCTCGAGCGCGTTCCTGCCGACATCCGCAAAGAGGGCGGCGTCGCGCGCATGGCTCCGATCAGCAAAATCCGCGAGATCATGGCGACCGTGACGATCCCGGTGATGGCCAAGGCGCGGATCGGCCACTTCATGGAAGCGCGCGTGCTCGAAGCCCTCGAAGTCGACTACATTGACGAGTCGGAAGTGCTGACACCGGCGGACGAAGAACATCACATCGACAAGCGCGGATTCAAGGTTCCGTTCGTGTGTGGCGCGCGGAATCTCGGCGAAGCACTGCGCCGGATCGCCGAAGGCGCCGCCATGATCCGCACCAAAGGCGAAGCCGGATCGGGCAACATCGTCGAAGCGGTCCGTCACATCCGGACGATCGTGAAGGAGATGCGCCAGTTGACCGTGCTCGGGTCCGAAGAACTCGTCGCCGAGTCCAAGCGCCTGCAGGCGCCGCTCGAACTGGTCCAGGTGGTGGCGAAGACCGGGAAGCTCCCGGTCCCGAACTTCTCCGCCGGTGGCATTGCGACTCCCGCTGACGCCGCTCTCGTGATGCAGCTTGGAGCCGAGGCGGTGTTCGTCGGCTCGGGCATTTTCAAGTCCGACGACCCCGATGCGCGTGCCCGGGCCATCGTCAAGGCAGCGACCTACTATAAAGATCCGGCCAAGCTCCTCGAAGCGAGCGAAGAGCTGGGAATCGGCATGCACGGGCTCGATTTGTCCAAGCTCGCCGAGTCCGAGCTGTTGCAGACGCGAGGCTGGTAGCGGAACGTGCCCACGATCGGTGTGCTGGCGCTTCAGGGCGACTTCGAAGCGCACCAGCGCGTGCTCCAGGAACTGGGTTGCAGCGCCCCGCAAGTGCGCGCCGCGAAGGACCTGCCACAACTGGACGCTCTCGTGATTCCCGGTGGCGAGAGCACCACCATGCTGAAGCTGCTCCGGCTGGAGGATCTGCTGGAGCCGCTGCGCCAATTCGGACTCGCCAAGCCCATCTTCGGCACCTGTGCGGGAACCATCCTGCTCGCCTCCGAGGTCACGCGGCCGGAACAGGAATCGCTCGCGCTGATGGACCTGACCGTCGAACGCAACGCCTATGGGCGGCAGGTACACAGCCAGGTGACGCGGATTCCGTATGAGGGCGGGGAGCTGGAAGCGGTGTTTATCCGCGCGCCGGTCATCCGGCGGGCTGGACCCGGAGTCCAGGTGCTGTCCGAATTTCAAGGCACGCCGGTGCTGGTGAGCGAGGGACGCCATCTCGCCGCCACGTTCCATCCGGAGCTGACCGCGGACCGCCGGGTTCACCGCCTGTTCCTCGACAGGATTTAGCCCGTCATGTCGCGCTTCTCGCCCCCTGAAAACTACCGCCGCAAGCCAGCGGCGCCCTTGCCCGCGCGGCGTGACGCGGTCACGCGCAAGGTCAAGGTGTTATTTGTCTGTATCGGGAACGCCGTGCGCAGCCAGATGGCCGAGGCCTTTGCGCGCCACTATGGCGGTGACGCAGTGGCCCCGTCGAGCGCCGGACTCGCGCCCGCGCAGTCGATCGCGCCACTGACCATGAAGGTCCTGCGCGACCGCGGTATCAGTGTCCGCGAGCAGTTCCCCAAAGGACTGGGCGAGGTCAACGCGCCGTTCGACTACGTCGTCAACATCAGCGGCGAGAAGCTGCCGCCTCCCTTTGACCGCGGAGCGAGGAACTGGGACGTCGCGGATCCCTACGTCCTGCCCGAGCAGGCTTACCTCGAGGCGGCGGCCAAGATCGAATCGCTGGTAATGAGCCTGCTGATGGAGATCCGCGGCCGCCGCGTCCCGTAACGGGCTAGTCTTCGCTGCTGAAAATCCCGCCGATCGCATCGAGCGGACCCCGTTCATCCCCGCCGCTGCGAAACGATCCGAGTTCACGCCGCATCTTCTCTAGAGTCATGCTCTGCACGATGACCTTGCCCGGCCCCGTAAGGGTCGCCAGGAACAGGCCCTCGCCGCCGAAGATCGCCGTCTTGATGCCGCCCACGAACTGGATGTCGTAGTTGACGCTTTCTTCAAATCCGACGATGCATCCGGTGTCCACCTGGAGCGTTTCGCCTGGGCCCAACTGGAACTCCAGGTGATCGCCGCCCGCGTGAATGAACACCATCCCAGGCCCGGTGAGCTTCTCGAGAATGAAACCCTCGCCCCCGAAGAAGCCGCTGCCGAGCTTTTTCACCAGCGCGATATTCAACTGGACGCTTTCCTGGGCGACAACGAAGCTGTCGCGCTGCACCAGCCAGCTTTGGCCGGCCTTGAGGTCGAAGTGCTGGATCCGTCCTGGATAGTCGCCGGCGAAACCCACCTGTCCGGGCGTGTTGGCCCGGAAGTGCGTCATGAAAAGCGACTCGCCCATCAGCTTCCGCTTCACCGCACCCCACAGCTTCTGGCCGATGGATCCGCCCTGCATCTTGGTCTCCCACTGCACGTTGGGAGTCTTGTACAACATCTTCCCGGCTTCCGCGATCAACTCCTGGCCGGGCTTCAGCCGGATCCGGACCACCTGAAGGTTGTCGCCGTGAATCTCGTAGTCCAGCGGCTCAGCCGATGTGGCCACTGCCGTGGAAGTGAACCCGCCGCCACCGGAAGGCTGCCCGCATCCCGAGCAGAACTTCGCATCGTCCGCCATCCTGGAACCACAGTTCCCGCAAAACGCCATGTATAAAAACCGCCTCCCTTTCGATCTTACAATTAGAGGAGAACCAACCATGTGGCCCCTGACTCGAACTACGAAGTACGCGGCGGTTTTGTTCCTCGCCGCGGCGGGCTTGTTGGCCCGGCAGGATCCGCACACCTGCGGCACGCATCCGTTGCGCGCGGCCGAGGAGATCGCGCTGCACCGGCAGTCGCAGCGGAATCCGGCTCTCAAGGCGCGCCGGACAGCGTTGCGCGGCGCAAACCGCGACGAGGGCAATATCGCGGTGCTCGAAGATGCGGGCGACCTGATCACGCGCCGGAATCCCTTCAACCTGAACCGGCGCAAACTCACCTTCACGCCCGCGGGACCCGAAGCCACCGCATATTCCTACGCGCTGGCGGATGCTGACTACGACGATGCCGCGGCGACTGACGGCGACCAACTCGCCGGACTCGATGACGACGACACGCGCGAAGTCGCTCTCGGTATGGAGTTCCCATTCTACGGCAAGAAGTACACCCGGGCCTGGATCAACTCCGACGGCAACATCACGTTCGGAAAAGGGGACCCGGCAAGCAGCGACCGTTCGCTTGGCCGCGCGGTTTCGGGGCCGCCCCGGATTTCCGGGTTCTTCGAGGACCTCGATCCATCCCGCGCCGCCAGCGGCGTCCGCGTGCACCGCAGCGGTTCGCGGACGACCGTCTCCTGGCTCGCGATCCCGGAGTTCACCAATTCCGGAACAGGGCCGCTCAATACGTTTCAGATCCGTCTGCACGACTCTGGGGTCATCGAGTTCGTCTACTCCTCCGTCGCTTCGGCTTCGGCCGTGATCGGCTTGGCTCCGGGCGGGCAGACCACCGGCACAACGGTGGTCTCCTACGTTAACGATGCGAGCGCGGCATACGCGGCAGCGGTGGCGGAGAGGTTCACCAATGTTTCCGAGATCGACACGGTGTTCGCCGCGCATCGCTTTTACGAGACACACGATGATTCCTTCGATTTCATCGCTTTCTACAACAACCAGGGGATCGCTTCCTCCTCGACATCGGTTGCCTGGGAGCTCACCGTGCGTAATACGGTTCGCGGGATCAACGACGCTCAGACGGACGACGGCGCGATCTACGGCTCACCGAAGCGTCTTCAAGGCGTGTTGAACATGGGGCCGCTTTCCCAGTATCCGCAGGATCCCAACGCGGTAGTTTCCGGGCGGTTCCTGGCCGGGGACACGCCGCTCTCCGTGCTCGCCCACGAAATCGGGCACCGCTGGCTAGCCTACGTCAGCGTGCTCGGCCCGGGTGGCACGCCGGCGATGCTGGGGGCGCAAAACGCGCACTGGGGGTTCGCCTACAACTCGGACGCGTCGCTGCTCGAAGGAAACCGGATCCGCGACGATGGCGAGGGCGTTACGCCGCGCTTTTCCACCATCGCGACGGCGGAGAAGTATTCCGCCCTCGACCAGTACCTGATGGGGTTCCGCGCTCCACAGGAGGTGGAGGATTCCTTCCTCGTCACCAACCCCAACGTCCCCGTTGCCAACCGCGCGCCTCAAAGGGGCATCTCGTTTGACGGCACGCGGCGCGACATCAGTCTTCAGGAACTGACCGGGATCTTCGGGCCGCGCAACCCCGATCACACTGTCGCCCAGCGCCGCTTCCGGGTCGCGGTGGTGCTGGTGACCCGGGCGGGCCAGGAGCTTTCTCCGGCGGCCCTGGAGCAGCTTGAAAACTACCGCGCCGCATTCGCCCAGTACTTCAATCGCGCCGCCGACGGCCGTGCCGAGGTGGATTTGACATTGCGCGCGGGCATTCACCTTTCCGCCGCGCCGCATATCGACCTGCGCGCGGGCGCCAAGGTGACCGCCACCGTAAATATCGCCAAGCCCGCGGCAGAGCCGCTCAGGCTGAAGCTGCAACTGGAATCCGGGCTGGTCTCGGTTTCCGAGACGGTGACCATTCCCGCCGGTGAAACAAGCGTGGCGATCGAGATCTCTGCCGGCGGCAACCCTGGCGTCGACACGTTGACGGTCTCGGGTCCTGACGAAACCTACGCGCCCGCTCAAGCGAAGCTCCGCGTCACCGGGTAGTATGATGAGGAGTTGACGGCGCGTGCTCTCTTCTTCTCTGTCCTCACGCTCCCGGCGGGCGCGCAAATCGATCCCGGCAGGGAACTGAACAAGGCCCTGGCGGACAAGACCGGGAAGAAGCTCCAGATCACGGCGGAAGCCAAGCAGCGCGCCGAACAGCGCACAGCACAATTCTTCGGACGGGACCGCGACCTGGCCGCCGACTTCATCCGCCTTCGCATCGGATTGATCTACCGGCCCACAACGTGGATCAAGCTGGTAGGTGTCGCCCAGGACGCCCGCTCCGCGTTCTACGGCCTGCCGCCACCGGGCAGCGTGCGCGATCCTCACGACCTTCAAGAAGGCTACGCCGAGTTCCTCCGTCCCGATCAGCGCGGATTCGGCGCCACCATCGGACGCCAGATGATTGGCTACGGCGACACCCGCCTGATCGGTTCGCCGCAGTGGGCCTACACGGCGCGCACCTGGGACACCGCGCGTGTCTACTACCTGACCAAGAAGGCGCGGTTCGAAGCGCTTCACATCTCACCCATCGTCCCCCGTGGAACCGGATTCAACCGCCCGATCCTCGGCGATCGCATCTGGGGAACCTACAACACGTTCAAAGACGTGCTCGGCGCCACGGTGATTGACCTGTACGTGCTACGCCATGACCAGAACCGTCCCAGCGGATTCACCGGCGCCGGACGGCTCGCGATTCAACTCTACGGGTCCCGCATGGGCGTTCCCCTGTCGAAGAGCTTCCGCTTCACCGCCGAGAACGTGATCCAGCGTGGCCATGTGGGACCACTTCCGCACAGCGCCTTCGGATGGGTGGGCCAACTCGGATACAAGCGGACCCTGTTCGGCAAACCGGTCGACTTCGCCAACGAGTACAAGTTCGCCTCGGGCACCAATCCTGCGTCCGGCAAGAGCGGAACCTTTGACCAGCTCTATCCCGCCGCCCACGACAAGCTGGGCCACATGGACGTGATCGGATGGCGCAACGTCCATAATGTCCGCTCGATCACCACCCTCAGCTCTAGCAAGACCTGGCAGTGGATCCTGATGTACAACAACACCTGGCTCGCGGATCCGCGCGACGCGCTCTACAACGCGCAAGGCCGCGTGATCGTCCGCTCGCCCAGCGGGACTGCCGGCCGGCACGCGGGCCACGAGATCGACCTTTATACTAACTACCAATGGAACTCCTATACCATCTCCGCTGGAATCGGGAAGTTCTTCCCCGGGGAATTCGTGCGCAACACCACTCCAGGCGCACGGTCGCGTCTCATCTACCTGTCCACCTCGTACTCCTTCTAGCAGCAGGCCTGCCGCTACACGCCCAGATCGCCACGGGCACGCTTGTCGGGACTGTGCACGATCCAGGGGGGCTCGCGATATCCGGCGCGCAGATCACCGCCGTCAACCAGGCCACCGCCCGCCAGCGGACAGCGTCCACCAGCACGCTGGGTGACTTCGTCATCGCGGGACTTGAGTCCGGCGCCTGGACTGTCCGTGTCACGATGGCCGGATTCAAGCAAGCCGAGTGGGCCGCGGTGAACGTCGCCACCGGCGAGCGCGTGTCCGTGGGCGAGATCACGTTGGAGCTGGGTGCGGTGTCGGAATCCGTGTCGGTGTCAGCGCAGGGAGCTCTGGTCCAAACGCGCAGCGCCGAGCGCGCCGAACTGATCACACCGCGGCAGGTGACCAACCTGCTGGTCCGCGGGCGCAACGTGGCGGACCTGATGCAGCTCTTGCCCGGCGTCGTTGTCGGCGCGCAGCAGGAGGAACTGTCGAGCTCTTCGCAATTCTTCGTCCAGGGCAACCGGTCGACCACGAACAACATCGCCATCGACGGGATTCCAGCCACCGACATGGGCAACGGATCGCAGCTCAAGCTCACCGTCAGCCACGATGCCGTGGCCGAGGTCCGGATCCTGGTGAGCAACTACCAGGCCGAGTACGGCCGGATGTCGGGCTCGAACGTGCAGATCATCACCAAGTCCGGTACGAAGGACTTCCATGGACTGGGGTCCTACTTCAAACGTCATGAACAGCTCAATGCCAACGACTTCTTCAACAACATGAACCGGCTCGGCAAGCCGCGCTACCGCTACAACACCTGGAGCTACAACGTTGGCGGCCCGGTCTTCATCCCCGGGCGGTTCAACCGCAACCGTGACAAGCTGTTCTTCAACTGGGGACAGGAGTTCTGGCCCATCGCGCGCAATGCGATCGGACGGCTCACGGTTCCCACCGCCGCCGAAAAGCGCGGTGACTACTCCCAGACGCTCGACCTCAACAATCGCCTGATTCCTATCCGGGACCCGCAATCGAACGCTACATTCCCGAACAACGTGATCCCCACCAGCCGCCTCGATCCCAGCGGGACCTCGCTGTTGCGCCTGTTCCCCGAGCCCAACTTCAGTGACCGCGGAATCTCCCGCGGCCAATACAACTACGTATTCAACGCGCCCACCGACGCACCCAAGTACACGCACTCGCTCAAAGTTGACTACAACGTCAACGCGAACAACACGGTTACGGGGTCGTTCAACGCCTTCAACGAGGACCACACCGGATCGGTTGGCATCCCCAGCTCCGGCGGTCTGAACTGGCCGCTCATGGTCAAGACCTGGTACACGCACCCGCGCGGATTCACCGGGCGCTACAACCGGATCTTCTCTCCCACGCTGCTCAACGAGTTCAGCTTCGGCTGGCTCACGCAGCCCGCCAACGACCGCTATGAGGAGTCCGAGCTGCCCAAGGTCCAGCGCGACAAGGTGGGCTTTGTGGCGGGCCAGTTCAATCCGTCGAACAACCCTCAGAACATCATTCCCAACGCGTCGTTTGGAGGGGTCCCGAGTCCGGCGAACCTGGTGGTCGAGGGCCGCTTCCCGCTGTACAACCGCTATCACATCCTTACGTTCAGCGACAACATCACCTGGACCCACGGTGCGCACACGATCAAGGCCGGCATCTATGCCGAACACTACCGCCGCACGCAGCGTACCACGGTCGCCTTCAACGGCAACTTCGATTTCGCACGCACAGCGAACAACCCGCTCGACACCAACTGGGCCTATTCGAACGCATCACTCGGGGCCTACAACACCTACACGGAAGTCACCCAGCGGCTGCTGATGAACGAGATCTCGCAGAGTTGGGAGTGGTTCGTCCAGGACAATTGGAAGGTTGCGCGGCGCCTGACGTTCGACTTTGGCATCCGCTTCTATGTGATCCCGCCACTATACGAGCGGCAGGGCCGCGTGGCCGGATTCGTGCCAAGCCGCTTCGATCCTGCCCGGCGGACACGCCTGATCGAGCCCGGATTCAACGCCCAGCGCCAGCGCGTAGGCGTGCACCCGGTGACTGGGCAGACCTACAACGCCGCGCAGATCGGCGCCATCGCTCCTGGGGTTGGCGCCCCCTACAACGGCATGTTGGTGGACTCGGAGGCGAGCGACTATCCCCGTGGTCTGATGAAGAACCGCGGAATGCAGTACGGACCCCGCGCTGGCTTCGCCTGGGACGTCTTTGGCGACGGCCGCACCGCGGTCCGGGGCGGCTTCGGCATTTTCTACAACCGCTTCTTCGACGGACCCTACTTCCTGCCGTTCGTCGGCCAGCCGCCGATCGTCAACACGCCGGTGCTGAACTTTGGTGAGGTATCGCAGCTCAGGAATTCGACCGGGCTTCTCTATCCCACCAACGTGTTTGCAGCCGACGCCCAGGGACTGCTGCCCCAGGTGATGAACTTCAGCTTCTCCGTCCAGCGCGACATTGGATTCGGCACGCTGCTCGACGTGGGTTACGTGGGATCGCTCGGCCGGCATCTGTACTGGCGGCGCGACATCAATCCGATCGCCATGGGTGCCAATTTCGCCCCGCGAAACTTCGACTCCACCCAGCCGGGCCGTCCGCTGCCTCCCGCCTTCCTGAGGCCCATCCAAGGCTACAACAACATCAATATGATCGAAGGTGGCGGCAGTTCCAACTACCATTCCTTGCAAGTTTCGGCCAAACGCCGCTTCCAGCGCGGCGTCGAATTCGGATTCGCATACACGTGGTCCAAGGCGTTGGACTTCAATGACGCCGACGGCGACACCATCAGCCCGCTTGTGCCGCTACGCGTTTGGCACTACGGACTCGCGGGTTTTGACCGGACCCACGTCGTCAATATCAACTACATCTGGGACCTGCCCCAGCGCAACTGGAGCTTCAAGCCCGCGGGCGCCGTGTTCAACGGCTGGCAGGTGTCCGGCATCTCCGGCTTTTCGAGCGGCCAGCCGCTTGGTATCGGGTTCACCACCACGACGGCGATTGACATCACCGGAACCCCGTCGCAAGGCGCGCGGACCGTGATCACAGGGAATCCGGTGCTGCCCAAGAGTGAGCGCACGTTCTCGCGGAATTTCCGGACGGACGTGTTCCGCCTGCCGGCCACCGGCACTGTCGGGACGGCGGCCAAGACCGTCATCCGGGGTCCGGGCATCAACAACTGGGATGTCGCGTTGTTCAAGAACTTCCCGCTCGCCGAGAAGGTCCGGCTGCAGTTCCGGTGGGAGCTCTACAACGCGTTCAATCACACTCAGTTCGCGGGACTCGACACCACGGCCCGTTTCGATACCGCGAACGGCTCGCAGATCAACACGCGGTTTGGCGAGTTCACTTCGGCGCGGCTCCCGCGTCAGATGCAGTTGGCGCTGCGGCTGTTTTTCTGACCTGCGCTGCCAGGCAGCGTAGCGGAGGCTTGAAAACAGTGAAGCGGCATCGTCAGCCTAGAGCATTTTCACGTATAATAAAAAGCTCCACGC
>VFZX01000043.1 GCA_016871015.1 Acidobacteriota bacterium
TTTGTTCCTGGCTCATCGAGATTCGTTCCATCCTTCCAGATTCGCGTCAAGAGGAACTTTCTACTTTGCGCAAACCGGAACTTCTCACTTTGCGCCGACAATGTAGCCGGGTCACCAGCGCCGCCTCCGCGTGGTAATGATACAATCTGCGCATGCAGAAACTGGGGATGGCCTTTCTGGCTTTGGGGTTGATTGGAGCCGCCCTCGGGCAAAGCTCCTACGGACGGCTGACCGGGCGTGTCACGGATCCGCAGGGTGCGCTTGTGGCCGGCGCGGCGGTGAAGCTGACGCAGACTGACACCAACATTCAAGTGGCGGGGTCGACGAACGGCGAGGGACTGTACGACTTCCCGAGCCTGCTTCCGGGAGCCTACCGGATCGCGATCAGTATGGAGGGCTTTAAGGCCTACACGCGCACGGGCGTCATGATCCGGGTCGGCGATGTGCTCACGGTGGATGTGCTGCTCGAAGTCGGCGCCGTGAGCGAGGCCGTGATGGTGACGGCGGAAGCGCCGCTGCTTGAGACCAGCAACGCAAGTGCGGGCCAGGTGATTGATAACAAGCAGCTCTCCGACCTGCCGCTGGCGGGACGTGGTGTCACCTACCTGATGCAGCTCTCCCCGACGGTGATCTCGACCAACGCGCCGATGCACGGCTGGCTGCCGCAGGCGCGAGGATCGGTATCGGATCTGGCGGTGGGCGGCTCGCGGACGCGGTCGAGCGAGTTCACTCTCGACGGGATCCCGAACATGGAGGAGGGTGGTACGATCGCCTTTCAGCCGCCGCCGGAAATGATCCAGGAGTTCCGCGTGCAGACGGCGGCGTACGACGCCTCGCTCGGGCGGTTCACCGGAGCCAGCATCAATATGGTGCTCAAGAGCGGGGCGAATGATTATCACGGGAGCGGATGGTTCTCGCACTTGAGCCGTCCGCTGATGACGCATCCGTTCTTCGTGAACCGGAACCTGTACGACACAATCTCGGGTCCGCCGACGCCTCAGAAGCGAAGCCGGCTGTGGCCAGCGACCAAGACGAACCGCTACCGGGCGCAGTTGGGCGGTCCGGTGCGGATCCCCAAGCTCTATGACGGGCGCAACAAGACGTTTTTCAGCTATGGGAACGACTTCATGCTGCGGACGTTCGCCAACATCTCGACACAAACCGTGCCGACGCCGGAGCAGCGGCGTGGGGACCTTTCCGGACTGCTGCGGATCGGCGCCTCCTATCAGATTTATGATCCCGCGACCATCGCCACGGCGCCGAACGGCCGTTTCTCGCGGCAGCCGCTGCCAGGCAACGTCATTCCCGCGAGCCGCATTTCGCCGCTGTCGCAGCAGTTGCTCACGCATTATCCGCTCCCGAATGCGAGCGGAACCGTGGACGGCCGGAACAACTTCTTCACCACCACCGCAAGCATCATCGAGTATTGGGCGCACATGGCGCGGGTGGATCAGGTAATCAACGAGCGCCACAGGTTCTACGTCTCGACCAGCTTCATGCGGACCGACGGCGACCAGGGACGGAACCTCGCCAACGACGCGTTGGGCAACCTCTCGATCAACAAATACACAGGCGCCGCCTTCGACTACGTGTGGATGGCGCGTCCGGACCTGGTCGCCAACTTCCGGTACGGATTCACCCGGATGCGCTCCGGAGGATGGCCACCCACACTGGGCCTGGACCTCGCCGCCGCCGGGTTCGCCAGCTCGTTCGCCGGCCGGCTGGACCGGACGCGCACGGCGCTGCCGGAGGTCAACGTCGATGGGTACGCCGCAATCGGTACGAACCTGGTATCAAACTCGGCTTTCAACAACCATTTCGTAAGCGGATCGGTATCGAAGAGCGCCGGTGCGCACACGCTGCGGGTGGGCGGCGAGTACCGGGTGCTGCTCGACAACAACTTCAACCAGGGCAACTACCCGGGCAGCTTCACGTTCGGCACGCTGTGGACGCAGGGTCCACTCGATAATTCAACTCCTGCGCCGATCGGCCAGGGGTTGGCCGCATACCTGCTGGGACAACCGACCGATGGATTCGTGGATGTCAATGCAAGCCAGGCGGAGAAGTCCACGTATTGGGGGCTGTACCTGCAGGACGACTGGAAGGCGACGCGGAAGCTGACGGTAAATATGGGGCTGCGGTATGAGGGCGAGGGTCCGACGACGGAGCGCTACAACCGGTCCAACGTCGGGTTCGCGTTCGACGCCGTGAATCCGGCTGACGCGGCGGCGCGGGCCGCGTACGGGAGGAATCCGATTGCCGACATCCCGGCGGACCAGTTCCGGCTCCGTGGCGGGTTGCTATTCGCAGGGGACGGTGGCAACCGGCGGACGCTGTGGAAGGGCGACTACAACAACCTGTCGCCGCGCTTGGGAATCGCTTATCAATTGAACCAGCGGACCGTGGTCCGCACGGGCTACGGGATTTTCTACGAGACGCTGGGAGCCGACCGCAGCGATTCCGGCCAGCTCGGCTTCAGCCAGCGCACCCGGCTCAATCCGTCGAGCGACAACGGGCGGACGTTCAGTGCCACGTTCGCCAATCCGTATCCGGCGGGGCTGCTGGCGGCGCCGGGCGCCTCCGGCGGGCTCACCACGTATCTGGGCCTCGCGCCAGGCTTCTTCCTGCCCGAGCGGCGGAGTGGATACATGCAGCGCTGGGGATTCAGCGTCCAACGGCAGGTGGGAACGAACTGGCTCGTGGAGCTCGGCTACACCGGCAACCGTGGGAACAAACTGGGTCTCGTGCGCGACTACAACGCGCTGCCGCTGCAGTACCTCAGCCGGTCCACCGAGCGCGATCTGGACACGATCAACGCACTGTCGCGCAACGTACCGAATCCGTTCCGCGGGATTGCCGAGTTCTCATCGAGCCCGGCGTTTCTGAATAACGCGAACCTGGCGCGGAGCCAGCTCCTCCGGCCGTATCCCCATTTCACCGGCGTGAGTTCGACGGCCAGCACAGGCTTCTCCTGGTACCACGCGGGGCACATCCGCATCGAGCGGCGGTTCCGTGGCGGATACTCGCTGTCCGGGCACTATACGTGGTCGAAGTTCATGGAGGCGATCGATCTGCTCAATGGCGCTGATCCCCAGCCGCATCACGTCATCTCGCCTCAGGACCGGCCGCATCACATCGCCCTCAGCAGCCTCTTCGACCTGCCGTTCGGCACGGGCCGGCGGTGGCTGGGGTCCCTGCCACGGGCGGCGGACACGGTCCTCGGAGGCTGGAGCGTCAACGCAATCTATCAATGGCAGAGCGGACCACCGATCGGATTCGGCAACGCGCTCTACCGGGGAGTGCTCGCGGACCTGGTGATTCCCTACGCAGACCGCCGGGTGGAGCAGTGGTTCCGCACCGATCAGTTCGAGCGCCGGACCACCGCTCAGTTGGAGTCCAATTTCCGGGCGTTTCCTTTGCGGCTGACGGGCCTGCGCGCCGATGGGTGGAACAACTGGGACCTGGCACTGTTCAAGGACATCACTCTGACTGAGAAGGTGAAGCTACAGCTCCGTGCCGAGGCGGCGGATGCGTTCAATCACGCGATGTTCAATGCGCCCAACACGGCTCCGGTGAACACTGCGTTCGGAACGGTGGTGGCGACCATCTGGACCGAGCAGCGGAAAGTCACGGTGGCGGCGAAGCTGTTTTGGTAGGGCTTATGGCAGACCGCCGCGCTCACGCGCGCGGCCGGGCTATTTGTAGGCTGCGATGCCCGTTACCCGCTCGCCGATGACGAGAGCGTGGATGTGGTCGGTTCCCTCATAGGTCTTGACGGTTTCGAGATTGCACATGTGGCGCATGATGGGCGCTTCGTCCATGATGCCGTTGGCGCCCAGCAGGTCGCGCGAGAGCCGCGCGCATTCGAGCGCCATGCCGACGTTGTTGCGTTTCAGCATGGACACATGGGCGGGATCGAGCTTGCCCTGGTCCTTGAGCCGTCCGCAGTGAAGCGCCAGGAGTTGTGCTTTGGTGATTTCGGTGATCATCCAGGCGAGTTTCTCCTGGACGAGCTGGTGGGCAGCGATCGGCTTGCCGTCGAACTGGGTGCGCAGGATTGAGTATTGCCGCGCGGTCTCGTAGCAGTCCATGGCCGCGCCGATGACGCCCCAGCCGATTCCGTAACGCGCCTGGGTGAGGCAGCTCAGCGGGCCTTTGAGTCCTTTCGCGCCGGGGAGCATGGCGGACGCCGGGACGCGGCAGTCCGCTAAGGCGAGGCTGGATGTGACCGACGCGCGCATCGACATCTTGCCGTGGAGATCGGATGACGTGAATCCGGGCGTCCCCTTCTCGACCAGGAATCCGCGGATGCCGTCCGGGGTCCGGGCCCAGACCACCGCGATATCGGCGGCAGAGCCGTTGGTGATCCAGGTCTTTTCGCCGTTGAGGATCCAGCCGCCGTTGTCCTGGCGGGCGGTGGTCTGCATTCCGGCGGGGTTGGAGCCGAAACCGGGCTCGGTGAGTCCGAAACAGCCGACGGCGGAGCCGGTACGGAGGCGCGGCATCCACTGGTCTTTTTGTTCTTTGGATCCATAGGTGAGGATCGGGTACATCACCAGGGCTCCCTGGACCGAGCAGAAGCTGCGGAGTCCGGAGTCGGCGCGCTCGAGCTCCTGCATCAGGAGCCCGTACTCGACGCTCGACATTCCGGCACAGCCGTAGGCGTCGAGGTTGGCGCCGAAGTAGCCGAGTTCGCCGAGTTTGGGGATCAGGTGCGTGGGGAAGCGGCCCTCGCGGTAGCAGTCGCGGATGAGGGGCATGACTTCGGCGTCGGCGAACTGGCGGACGGACTGGCGGACGAGGAGTTCCTCCTCGCTCAGCATCGAGTCGATCAGCAGGTAGTCGACTCCACGGAATTGGGCCATAGGGTCCATTTTATCGCGGGAGGACGGCCGCGTCCCAGGCGTTTGACCGAGGTTCAACGATCTGTTACACTGAAATTGTTTCGGCCGGACTCGACACTCGGACTCTGCCCACGTGAGTTTTCCCGTCTCCCCCCTAGGGTACTCCGTACCCATCGCGGCGGATGGAGGGCGGCGTTGAACGCACGCCATCCCTTCATGCGTCTCCAGATCCTCACCCCTACACTCGGAGTGTGTCCAGGCTCCGGCCATCTCTGGCCCTTGCATTGTCCCGAAGCAGCCCAACCGGCGGCGCGGTTGAGCCGCTACTAGCGCCTTGGGACAACGTGACTGTCCCAGGCCAACCGAGGAGAGAACCCAGCTATGTCGAATTCCCCCACTGGTATCGCCCGCGAGCGAGTGGACTTCTCCAAGATCAAGACCTCGATTCCGATTCCGAACCTGATCGAAGTCCAGAAGAAGTCCTACGAGCGCTTCCTTCAGATGGATTTGCTGCCTGCCGAGCGCGACGACTCCGGCCTTCAGAGCGTCTTCAGTTCGGTTTTTCCGATTTCGGATTTCCGTGGCCTGTCCCAGCTTGAATTCATCGATTACTCGATCGGCAATTGGGAGTGCAAGTGCGGATCGCTCAAAGGGTTGCACCACCTGCGGTCGACTTGCCGCAACTGCGCCGCGGCAATCCAAACCGACCCCTTCCATTCGGGGGAGGTGCTGTGCCACAAATGCGGAACGTTCAACAAGAACATCGTGACGTTCTGCAACCGGTGCGGCGACCCGGTCGGGCTGCAACTGAAGTACGACGTGGCCGAGTGCGAGGAGCGCGGCATGGCGTACGCGGCTCCGCTCAAGGTCACGATCCGGCTGACCATCTACGACAAGGACGCGGAGACGCAGACCAAGACGATCCGCGAGTCCAAAGAGCAGGAAGTCTTCTTCGGCGAAATCCCGCTGATGACCGACAACGGCACGTTCATCATCAACGGCACCGAGCGTGTCATCGTCAGCCAGTTGCACCGGTCCCCAGGCGTGTTCTTTGAGCGCGTGGCGGCGCAAGGCTACTTCCTGGGCAAGATTATTCCCTACCGGGGAAGCTGGGTCGAATTTGAGTACGACAACAAGAACCTGCTCTACGTCCGGATTGACCGCAAGCGCAAGTTCTATGGGACGGTGTTCCTGCGGGCGCTCGGGTTGAAGTCCGACGCCGACATCATCAAGGCGTTCTACAAGGTCAGCCAGGTGAGTCTGGCGGGCGGGAAGCTCCAGTGGAAGGTGTCGGACGCCATCATCGGACGGAAGTTGTCCTATCCGGTCACCAAGGGTGGCGAGACCGTGGTCCAGCTCGGAAGGAAGATCACCAACAGCGTTTTCCGCGACCTCACCAAGGCCAAGATCGAAGCCGTCGAGGTTGCGCCGAATGACCTCGAGGGCGCCTTTGCCGCGGCCGACGTCGTCGACATGTCCACCGGCGAAGTGCTGGTGGAGGCCAACCACGAGCTGAGTGCGGCGGCGTTCGCGCGCGTGGCCGAAGCCGGAATCGATACCGTGGACCTGTTCTTCCCGGAATCAGACGACGCGGGCAACGTGATCTCGGCCACGATGCGCAAAGACAGTGTGCGCACGCAACAGGAAGCGCTGCTCGAGATCTACCGGAAGCTGCGGCCTGGCGATCCGCCCACGGTCGACACCGCGACGCAGTTGTTTAATGGCATGTTCTTCGACGCCCGCAAGTACGATTTTTCGCGCGTCGGACGGATGAAGTTCAACATCAAGCTGCACGACAAGGCCGACGCCACGAGCCTCGACAAGCGGACGCTTGACCAGAACGACTTCATCCACACGATCAGCTACCTGCTCAAGCTGCGTAAATACGTGGGCACCGTCGACTCTGCCTACCGCGTCGACGACATCGACCACCTGGGCAACCGCCGCGTCCGCGCGGTCGGCGAGCTGCTGGAGAACCAGTTCCGGATCGGGCTGGTCCGCATGGAGCGCGCGATCAAGGAAAAGATGTCGGTGTACCAGGAAATGTCGACAGCTATGCCGCACGACCTGGTGAACGCCAAGCCGGTCATGGCGGCGATTCGCGAGTTCTTCGGTTCGAGCCAGCTCTCGCAGTTCATGGATCAGACGAATCCGCTGTCGGAGATCACGCACAAGCGGCGTCTGTCGGCCCTTGGACCGGGCGGGTTGTCGCGTGAGCGCGCCGGATTCGAGGTGCGCGACGTGCACCCGACTCACTACGGGCGCATCTGTCCGATTGAGACGCCGGAAGGCCCGAACATCGGACTGATTTCCTCGCTTTCCTGCTTCGCACGCATCAATGACTACGGGTTTATCGAGAGTCCCTACCGGCGGATCGCAGGCTCGCAGCTCACTGACGAGGTGAAGGTCCTCAATCCGGGCGATTCGAGCTACAAGGTCGGCGACGTAGTGCCGCGGGGCGACTTGATGAGGACCCAGGACACGCTCCAGGCCAAGAACAAGCAACTGGCCGAGTACGAGTCCCACTGCGATTACCTGTCGGCGTGGGAAGAGGACCGCTACATCATCGCGCAGGCCAATGTCCAGCTTGACCCGGACGGAAACATCACCACCGAGCTGGTCAACGCCCGGCAGGCCGGAAATTTCGTGCTCAAACAGCGGGACGAGGTGGAGTACATGGACGTGAGCCCGAAACAGCTCGTGTCGGTGGCCGCCTCGCTGATTCCGTTCCTTGAAAACGACGACGCCAACCGCGCCCTGATGGGATCGAACATGCAGCGCCAGGCGGTTCCCCTGCTGCGCGCGGATTCTCCGTACGTGGGCACGGGCATGGAGAAGGTGACGGCGCGCGACTCCGGCGCGGTGGTCATCTGCAAGCGGTCCGGTGTGGTGGATTCAGTGGACTCGACCCGCATCATCGTGCGTGTCGACGGATCGAGCGCGCACGAGGGACAGATGTCGCGCGAGGTGGGCGCCGACATCTACCAGCTCACCAAGTTCAAGCGGTCCAACCAGAACACCTGCATCAATCAGAAGCCGATCGTGGACGCGGGACAGCGGGTCCGCAAGGGAGACGTGCTGGCCGATGGTCCTTGCACGGACCGCGGCGAGCTGGCACTGGGGCGCAACGTGCTGGTGGCGTTCATGCCCTGGCGCGGGTACAACTTCGAAGACGCGATCGTGGTGAGCGAGAAGCTGGTCAAGGAAGACTACTACACCTCGATCCACATTGAGGAATTCGAGATCGAGGCGCGCGACACCAAGCTTGGGCCGGAAGAGATCACGTGCGACATTCCGAACATCGCCGAGAGCTTCCTGCGGAATCTCGACGAGAGCGGCATCATCCGGATCGGTGCGCAGGTCAAGCCGGGCGACATTCTGGTTGGCAAGGTGACGCCGAAGGGCGAAACCCAGTTGACTCCGGAAGAGAAGCTCCTGCGGGCGATCTTCGGCGAGAAGGCTGGCGACGTCAAGGACGCCTCGCTCTACTGCCCGCCGGGAATCGAAGGCACAGTGGTCGATTGCAAAGTGTTCTCCCGGAAGGGCGCTGAACTGGACGAGCGGTCCAAGTGGATCCTCGAACAGCAGATCGACCGGATGCACCGCAATCTGGAGGACGAGAAGCGCATCCTCAGCGACGAGCGGGCCAAGCGGTTGATGAATCTTCTTGGGGGCCAGCAGTTGCTCGCCGACCTCCACGACGAGAAGACGAACCGCAAGCTGCTGTCCAAGGGCGCGGAGCTGACGCGCGAAGTGGTCGAGAAGCTGCGCAAGGGCGACCTGAAGCGGCTGCGCGTGAAGGACCGGGATCCCCGGCTCAACGACATGATCGACGACATCGAGGAGATGACCTCGCGCCAGATCGCGGTCCTCGAGAAGATCACCGAGGAAAAGATTGCCAAGCTCAAGAAGGGCGATGAGCTGCCCCCGGGCGTGATCAAGCTGGTAAAGGTCTACATCGCCATGAAGCGCAAGCTTTCGGTGGGCGACAAGATGGCGGGACGCCACGGCAACAAGGGTGTCATCGCGCGCATCGTACCCGAAGAGGACATGCCGTGCCTGCCGGATGGCACGCCGGTCGAGATCGTGCTCAATCCGCTGGGCGTTCCCTCCCGTATGAACGTCGGCCAGATCCTCGAGACGCACCTTGGCTGGGCGGCGGCCCACCTGGGCGTGAAGTTCGCGACACCGGTGTTTGACGGCGCGACCGAGTCCGACATCAAGAAAGCGCTTGCCGACGCCGGGCTGCCCGGATCCGGCAAGATCCAGCTTCACGACGGGATGACCGGGCTGCCGTTCGAACAGCCGGTGACAGTGGGCTACATCTATATGCTCAAGCTGTCGCACCTGGTGGACGACAAGATTCACGCCCGTTCGATCGGGCCTTACTCGCTGATCACCCAGCAGCCGTTGGGTGGCAAGGCTCAGTTCGGTGGACAGCGGTTCGGTGAAATGGAAGTGTGGGCGCTCGAGGCTTACGGAGCGGCCTACATCCTGCAGGAGCTGTTGACGGCCAAGTCCGACGACGTGTTCGGGCGGGCCAAGATCTACGAGGCAATCGTCAAGGGCGAGGCGGCGAGCGAACCAGGAGTACCGGAATCGTTCAATGTGCTCATCCGTGAGCTGCAGTCGCTTTGCCTTGACGTCGAGTTGATGAAGCGTCCCCGCGAAGTGCAAGACACGGCGCTGGCGGCGGACTAGTCCCGAGTATCGGAAGGAGGCTTATTCATGTATCGATCTTCCCCCCACGACCGAAGCAATCTGCTGGCGGACTTTGATTCCATCCGGATTTCTCTCGCCTCTCCCGAAAAGATCCGTAGCTGGTCGCACGGCGAAGTCACCAAGCCCGAGACGATCAACTACCGCACCTTCAAGCCGGAGAAAGACGGGCTGTTCTGCGCCCGGATCTTCGGCCCGATCGCCGACTGGGAGTGCCTGTGCGGCAAGTACAAGCGGATGAAGCACCGCGGAGTGATCTGCGACAAGTGCGGCGTCGAAGTGACACTGACCCGTGTGCGCCGCGAGCGCCTCGGGCACATCGAGCTTGCCAGCCCCTGCTCCCATGTGTGGTTCTTCAAGGGACTCCCGTCCCGCATCGGCTACCTGCTCGACATCACGCTCCGTGACCTGGAGCGGGTGCTCTATTTCGAAGCCTACGTGGTGGTGGATCCGGGCGAGGTGGACGGCATCAGTCTCGGCGAGGTGATCACCGACGAGCGGAAACGCCAGTTGGATGAAGAGTCGCGCGGAAAGTACGTCGCGATGATGGGCGCCGAGGGCATCAAAGAGCTGCTCAAGAAGCTCGACATCGAGAAGCTGTCGATCGAGATCCGGGAGCGGATGAAGACCGAGCAGTCGCAGCAGAAGAAGCTGAAGTTCGCCAAGCGGCTCCGTGTCGTCGAGAGCTTCCGCAAGTCGGGCAACAAGCCGTTCTGGATGATCCTGGACGTGCTGCCGGTGATTCCTCCGGAGTTGCGTCCGCTGGTTCCGCTGGATGGCGGGCGATTTGCGACGTCGGACCTGAACGACCTCTACCGCCGGGTGATCAACCGCAACAACCGGTTGAAGAAGCTCATCGAGCTGCACGCGCCCGACGTGATTGTCCGCAACGAAAAGCGCATGCTCCAGGAAGCAGTGGACGCGCTGTTTGACAATGGCCGCCGGGGACGTGTGCTGCGCGGGGCCAACAACCGCCCGCTCAAGTCGCTGTCGGATACGCTCAAGGGCAAGCAGGGCCGGTTCCGGCAGAATCTGCTCGGCAAGCGCGTTGACTATTCGGGCCGCTCGGTGATCGTAGTCGGGCCGGAGTTGAAGCTCCACCAGGCTGGATTGCCGAAGAAGATGGCTCTCGAGCTGTTCAAGCCGTTCATCTATCACCGCCTGGAGCAGCGCGGCCACTGCACGACGATCAAGCAGGCCAAGGAACTGGTCGAGCAGCAGGACCCGGTGGTGTGGGACATCCTCGAGGAAGTGATCCGCGACCATCCGATCCTGCTCAACCGCGCCCCCACGCTGCACCGGCTGGGAATCCAGGCGTTTGAGCCAGTGCTTGTGGAAGGCAAGGCGTTGCGCATCCATCCGCTGGTGTGCACGGCGTTCAACGCGGACTTCGACGGCGACCAGATGGCGGTCCACATTCCGCTGTCGCCCGAGGCGCAGATCGAGGCCCAGACGCTGATGCTCGCCGCCAACAATATCCTGTCGCCGGCCCACGGCGCGCCGATCGCGACGCCGAGCCAGGACATGGTGTTGGGCCTCTACTACCTGACCAAGTCGCGGAAGGGTTCCAAGGGCGAGGGGCGCACGTTCGCTTCAACCGACGACGTCCTGATCGCACTCGAGATGGGCGAGGTCGAAACGCTCACCCAGATCAAGCTGCGCTACACGGGCCGCGTGCTCGACCTGGCCAAGGCGTTCGACAACCAGAACATCAACCAGACCGAGCCCGTCGAATACAACAAGCAGTACATGGACACCACGGTGGGACGCGTGATCCTCAACGACGTTCTGCCGGAGGACATGCCGTTCATCAACGGCCTTTTGAAGAAGAAGGGGCTGACCCAACTGGTCCACTACTGCTACCTGAAGTTCGGCCTGCAGGTGACCGTGCAGATGCTCGACGAGATCAAACAGCTCGGGTTCCTGTATGCCACCCGCGCCGGAATCTCGATCGGCATCGACGACATGGTGGTGCCTGCCAACAAGGGCGCGCTGGTGCGTGAGGCGGAAAGGGCCGTGATGGAGGTCCAGTCGCAGTACCAGGAGGGCGCCATCACGCAGGGTGAGCGGTACAACAAGATCATCGAAATCTGGTCGAAAGTGACCGAGCGGGTGTCGGAGGAAATGTTCAAGAAGATGGAGTCCGAGGACCGCTCGGGCGTCTATCTGAATCCGATCTACATCATGGCGGACTCCGGAGCGCGCGGCTCGCGGCAGCAGATCCGGCAGCTCTCGGGAATGCGTGGACTGATGGCCAAGCCCTCGGGCGAGATCATCGAGACTCCGATTACGGCCAACTTCCGCGAAGGCCTGAACGTGCTGCAGTACTTCATCTCGACCCACGGCGCGCGCAAGGGATTGGCCGATACGGCTTTGAAAACCGCGGACTCGGGCTACCTGACCCGCCGCCTGGTTGACGTGGCGCAGGACGTGATCATTACCGAACGGGACTGCGGAACCGCGGAAGGCATCGAAGTCGAGGCGATCACCGAAGCCGGGGAAACCATCGAGCGGCTGGCGGACCGCATCGTCGGACGGGTGCCGCTGGAAGACGTGGTCGACTACGAGAACACGGTCATCGTCGCCGCCAACGGCGAGATCACCGAGGAGTTGTCGGTGCAGATCGAGAAGGCCGGTATCGAGCGGGTGAAGATCCGTTCGGTGCTGACTTGCGAGTCGCGCCGGGGCGCCTGCGAGCTGTGCTACGGCCGGAATCTGGCCACAGGCCGGCTGGTGGAGCGCGGCGAGGCAGTGGGCGTAATCGCGGCCCAGTCGATCGGCGAGCCGGGAACGCAGCTCACCATGCGAACGTTCCATATCGGCGGCGCGGCGACCCGGGTGGCGGAACAGTCCACGCAGGACGCCAAGTCCAACGGCTTTGCCAAGTACATTGGCATCAATATCGTCCACAACGCCAAGGGTGAGATCATCGCGATGAACCGCAACGGCATCTTCGCCGTGGTGGATGACAAGGGACGGGAGAAGGAGCGCTATCAGGTGGTCTACGGCGCCAGGATCCTGTTCGAGGACGGGGCGCCGGTAAAGGCCAACGACATTCTCCTTGAGTGGGATCCGTATACGTTCGCGATCCTGACCGAAGTCAGCGGCGTGGTGAAGTTCAAGGACATGCTGGAGGGCGTCACGGTCCAGGAGCAGGTGGACGAGATCACGGGTCTGTCACAGTGGGTTGTGATCGATTCGCCCGACGAGAAGAAGCTGCCTCAGATCATCGTGCATCCGGCAGGGTCGCACAGCCGGTCGGAAGAGAAGAAGTATCTCATGCCGACGCATGCGCACCTGATGGTGTCCGACGGTGAAGAGGTCCATGCGGGCGACGTGGTGGCCAAGATCCCGCGCGCGACCACCAAGACGAAGGACATCACTGGCGGTCTGCCGCGCGTGGTCGAGTTGTTCGAGGCCCGCAAGCCGCGGGAAACGGCAATCATCGCCGAGATCAACGGCGTGGTGAAGTACGGGGAAATCAGCAAGGGCTACCGCAAGGTCTACATCAACGGCGACGACGGCGAGCAGCGCGAATACGCCCTGCCGCGCGGTGTCCACATCCGCGTGCAGGAGGGCGAGCGCGTGACCTCGGGTGAGCCGCTCATGGATGGTCCGTTGAATCCGCACGACATCCTGAAGGTGAAGGGCCAGAAGGAACTGCAGAAGTACCTGGTCAACGAAATCCAGGAGGTCTACCGGCTGCAGGGCGTCAACATCAACGACAAGCACCTGGAAGTGATCTCGCGCCAGATGATGCGCTGGATCAAGATCACCGACATCGGCGACACGGAGTTCCTGCCGGAAGAGGTGGTGGACCGGTTTAAGTTCCGGGATGAGAACGACCGGGCGCTGGCGGCGGGCAGCCGTCCGGCGCAGGGCATGCCGATGCTGCTGGGAATCACCAAGGCGTCGCTGTCAACGGATTCGTTCATCTCGGCGGCTTCGTTCCAGGAGACAACGAGGGTGTTGACGGAAGCCTCGATCAACGGCAAGGTCGACTACCTGCGGGGGTTGAAAGAGAACGTGATCATGGGCCGGCTGATTCCGGCGGGCACGGGTCTGGAATACTACCGCAGCGTGAAGATCGCCGGTGAGGACGTGGTGGAAGAGGAGATGCTGACCGACGCCGAGGCAGCGATGGGCGAAGGCGCATCACCGTACGACGACGAGACGCGGAACCTGTTCGCCGGCGGACTGGATGACGGTCCGGACGATGAGGGTTTAGGCGATCTGGAGTAGACCGGAGGTTAGCGGCTCAGCAGCTGGGCCGCTTCCCGGTATCCCGCAAAAACAAAGAACAGCAGCGCCGAGGCGAGAATCAGGTTCAGCCCCAGCGCTGCTTTGAATTTTTCGCCGACCCAGTCCGCGCGGTTGTTCATTACCAGCAGCGTGACCGCCAGTAGCGGCAGCAGCATCGCCCCAGTCAGTCCGAAGGCGAGCTGCAGCGTGGGGACGGGCCATTGCAGCAGGAACTGCGGGATCACGGCGAGCGCTACAAGATACGCCCGGTAGGGGCGGGAGGCTTCGGCATTCCCGCCGCTCGTTGAAACACTCGATCCGCGGCGGAGCCACAGCACATCCGCGAATAGATAAGGCAGGCTCTGCCAGACTCCCAACATGGCGGAGAAAACCGCGGCCCAGAATCCTACCAGGAAGATCCAGCGTCCAGTGGGACCCAGGCTGAGCGCGAGCTGGTCGGCGAGCAGCACCGCCAGTCCCGCGCCCTGGCCGCGGATCTGGACCCGTGACCCGATGATCACCACCGCGGCGCCGAACAGGGCCATGACGATGTAGGACAAGGTCAGGTCGTAACGGCAGTCGCGTAGACCTTGTTCGCCGCTCCGTCCTTCCTCACGGATCCAGTAGCCGTAGCTGATCAGGGCCATCGTGCCACCGATCGCGCCGATGAGGGCGATGGCCCAGCCCGGACCCTCGGCCGGGATCGACGGGATGAGTCCGCGGGCGACGGCGGTCCAATCCGGGGCGAGAAGGACGGCGGTCAGCAGCACCGTGAAAAACATCGCGCCGACACATACGGCCAGGATCCGCTTGAGCAGCGCGTATCCGCCGAACCAGACCAGGCACAGCGCAGCCGCCGCGTGGATTCCGCCCCACACCTGCCGCGACCACTGCGCCTCGCCCAACGGGATCAGCGCCGCGCCTGCCACGCCACACGCACTGGAGAGCATCCCGCCGGTGACCAGCGAGAACAGGATCAGGTAGGCGAGGAAGATCCACAGCACCCACCGGCCGAACCGCGTCACCCAGCCTTCGAGCAGAGTCGTACCGGTCGCCATTTGCCATCGCGCGATCCCCTCGGTGAGCGTCCACTTGAGGATCACGCCGGCGGCCGCGGCCCACAGCACCGCGATTCCGGCGTGGGCGCCGGCGAGGCTGCCGGTGAGGATGTCGCCCGCTCCCACGCTGGTGGCGGTCAGCAGAATCGCCGGACCGATGCGCGAGAGCTTGCTGGTCACAAGAGTCCCGTGCCTTTCAATGAACCGATCACGGCTCCGCTCAGCGCCCCGAAGAAGGCGCCCGTGGCTCCGATGATCCAGGCACCGTGGCCGAACGACCGGCGGAGGACCAGACGCCAGGGATCGGCGGGGCCGAACAGGAATGCGAAGAAGGCAATGCTGACTCCGCCCAAGAGGTATCCAGCAACCGCACCCCAGGGAAGTCCTACGAGGATGCCAGCGGGAACTCCGCGGACTCGCACGTAATCCGCAGCCCAGGAACCAGCGGAAACTAAACCTCCCAGCAATGCCGCGAGCAACAGGGAACCCAGCAGGACCGCGGTAAGTCTGTCTGTCCACTCGCGCAGGCGCAAGGCCGCCGCGCCACCGAGCACAGCGCCCATTACCGCACCGAGGATCAGAACTCCCAGCGGAGGCATGACGGGATTCACGCGGGACGCTCTTTCATCACGTCCTCGTGCTGGTCCATCAATCGCGCCAAGGTCTTCTTGAGGTCCCCCAGACGCTTTGCGTGCTCCGGCCGCGAAGCGAGGTTGGTGAGTTCCCAGGGATCCTTCACCACGTCGAACAACTGGAACTGCGGCACCTTGGGATACCAGATCAACTTGTACCGGGCGTCCCGCACCATCCGCTGGACGTCTTTATAGACAGCGAACCCGTGCTCGCGGACTTGTGCGGCCGTGCCTTGAATCACGGGAAGGAGGTTCGAACCCTCCACTTCGCGCGGGACGGCGGCCCCGGCGATTGCGCAGACGGTGGGGAACAGGTCATGCATGTGCACGATCGCATCGGACTTGCCGCGCCGGATCCCGGGTCCCGCCAGGATGAACGGCGACTTGAAGTGCTCGTACAGGTTCTGCTTGCCCATGAGCCCGTGGCGGCCTCCGACGGCGAGTCCCTGGTCGGAAGTGAAGATCACCACCGTGTTGCCGAGCCGGCCGGTGTCACGCAGATGGTCGAGCACACGTCCGATATGGTGGTCGAAGCAGGAGATGGTCCCGTAGTACTCGGCGAGGTGCTTCCGCATTTCGTCTTCCGTACGCGGGAATCCGGCAAGCATTTCATCGCGGATCTTGAGGTCGCCGTTGTCAAACGGATGCCCGGGCATGAAATTGGGCGGCAGCGTGATCTTCGCTGGCTCATACATTTTCATGAAGCGCTCTTCGGCGACGCGCGGGTCGTGCGGGACCGGCGGCGCCATGTAGACGAAGAACGGCTTTTCGCCCGGCACGGACTTCACGAACTCGATCACGGCATCGGCGTGCCACCGGCTTTGCGGCTCGCGCTCCTTGCCAAGCTGCTCGGCGAAAGTGAACTTCTCGAACGCCTCGCTTGCGGGAAGGAAGGTGTTGCCGCGCTTGCCGGCGTGGAAGGTCGCGTATCCGCCTGCCTGCATCGCCTTGGCGAGTAGAGGGTAGTTGCCGCTGCGGTCCTGAGGCTTGGGGATCCGGAACACGGTGCGTCCGGTCATCAGCATGGTCCGCGAGGGGAGGCACATGGCGCCGATGAGTCCGCCCTGGGAGTACAGGTTGGTGAAGTGGAACCCGCGCTTCACAAGTCCGTCAAGTACAGGTGTGTGGATCTCGCGGTTGCCCAGGGCGCGGATGGTGTCGAAACGCTGGTCGTCGGCGTTGATCAGGAGCACGTTGGGGCGGCGTGCCTGGGCAGCGGAGGGGAGACAGGCGCCAGCCAGTGCGCCGAGCGCGGTTCGTCGGTCCATTCTTAAGACGATACAATGAACGGGCGTGACTCCACAGCAGCAGGCCGACCTCCTGCGGATCCTAACCGAGGAATTGGATGCTCTCGAACGCGCGGGCGTGGTGGCTCTCGATCCGGCGCAGCGCGAAGCGATCCAGAAGCATGCGGCGGCGCGGCTCAAGGACCTGGCCGGGCAGTTCGATGTCGACACGACCCAGGCAGAGCGGCAGCTCTCAATGGGCATGAAGATCGCCGCGGCACTCGGGGGACTCGCGCTGGTGATCGCCACCGTGCTGTTCCTCAACCGGCATCTTGGACGGCTTCCGGTGTGGATGCAGGTGGCCACCCTGGTGTCGGCTCCCATCGCGCTTGCATGCGCGGCGAGTTGGATCGCGCGGGACGAGCGGCGGCGCTACTTCAGCACGCTCGTGGCGGTGGTGGCGGTGGCGGCGTTTGTCGCCAACCTCGCGGCAATTGGAGGACTGTTCAATCTCGCGGCATCGCCTCATGCGTGGCTGGCATGGGGACTGTTTTCGCTGGCGTTGGGGCATCATCTGGGAGTCCGCGTGCTGGTGGCTGCGGGGTTGACCGGATTTCTGCTGTGGACGTCGGTCCTGCTGAGCGGAGATTTCGGACGGATCGACCATCTTGAAATCATGATGGCGGCGGGCGCCGTGATTGCGTTGATTCCGGGCCGGTGGCCAGGGCTCGTTCCCGGTACAATGGCGCCGGTCTTCCGCGTGGCAGGTGTCTCGGGATTCCTGTTGGCGGTCCTGATTCTCTCGCAAGAGGGGCGGATGAGCGTCCTGCCGATGGGCCGGCGCGCGGCGGAGCAGATCTACCAGGTGGTGGGACTGTTGGTATCGACTGCGGTCCTGTGGTGGGGTGTGAAGCGGAACTGGGCATCGGTCTTCGTTCCCGGGATCATTGCGTTCGTCGCCTTCCTGCTGTTGCGCATGGCCGACTGGCTGTGGAACCTGGTGCCCAAGTATTTGTTCTTCCTGCTGGTGGGACTCACAGCTGCAGGCTTGATCGCGCTGTTCCAACGGATCCGGAGGCGGGTATGAGAGTCCACGCGCTTTGGCTTGCCATCGCCACGGTGATTGCGGCGAACGGTCTGGGCCTGTACGGCGTGTGGGAGAACCGGTCCGGAGCGCCCGACGCCGACATCGAAATGACGAGCCGCGAGCTGCGGTTCTACGGCTCGATCGAAGAGGACGGCAGCGCCCAGTTGTCGATGGAATGGAACAGCCCGGACAAACTATTCGATGCCCCGCGGATCAGCGAGTTGAAGCTGCAGCCGGCGGGCGAGGCGAAACCGGTGTGGGTGGCGCTCGAGTACGGAGGAACTTCGTGGCAGAAGTGGTCGCAGGGGGTCGAGCGCCTGGAGGGCATCGGAGAGCAGAGCCGGTTGATCGCGTTCGACGCCGGTCTTGATCCCGCGGTGTTGCGCGAACGCCATCCGGACGGCCGGCGTGTGTTGATTGTGAGGGGTACGGCGGTCGCGCGCGAGGATGGATTTGGCCGCATCATTGGCATCGCGCATCCGCGGCTGTATGTCCCGGCGGGCATTGCGCCGAACCTGGTGGTTCCGCAGCCCGGGAAGGGGCCACGGTATGTAGTGCGGGTGCGGTCGGGGAAGAAGTTCGTACCGTGGATTGCGGACGTCCAGCCAGGCGCTAAAGAGTAGTAGATTATTCTCATGGGGTTGTCCGTTCGTAAGGTGATGTCATCCGCTTTGATCGCGGCTTCAGTGTGGGGCCAGGGGACCGCCACCGTGACCGGAGTTGTAACGGATTCCGCCGGGGCGGTGATTCCCGGGACGCGCATCGTGGTCCGGCACACCGGAACAAACGCGTCGCGCACCATTGACACGAGCCCCGAGGGCTCATTCACCATTACGAACCTGCCGCCGGGACCGTATGAAGTGCAGGCGGGCAAGGATGGATTCCGCGCGCACAAGACGACCGGTGTGGTGCTCGAGTTGAATCAAGTGCTGCGGCAGGACATCGTCCTGCAGGTGGGCACGGTCACCGAGTCTGTGAGCGTCACGGCCGAGGCTGCGCTCGTGAACACCGAAATGGGCGCCATCAAGGGCGACGTGATCACCAACCAGCAGATCAACGAGCTTCCACTCGACGGCCGCGACTTCTTTGACCTGGCGCTGATGGTGCCGGGCGTTGTCCCCGCGGCGCAAGGCGGCCAGGGGTCAGGCCTGAACGTCAACGGAGCGAGGTCGGACTCCACCAACTACTCGGTTGACGGATTCAACAACCGGAATCCGCGGGGCGCGGGAACTTATGTCCGGCCCAATATGAGCGCGATGCAGGAGTTCAAGATGGAAGTCTCCGGATTCTCCGCCGAGAACGGCCGGATGGCGGGCGGGGTGATGAACATGGTCCTGCGCTCGGGAACGAATCAATACCACGGCGACGTCTTCGAGTACATCCGCAACGACATTTTCGACGCGCGCTCGTTCTTCGACCAGCGGAAGCTGCCGCTGCGGCGCAACCAGTTCGGCGCGACGCTGCATGGCCCGGTGCGGATTCCGGGGTTGTATAACGGACGCGACCGGACGTTCTTCATGTTCAGTTGGGAATCCTACCGCGAGGTTTTGGGCCAGAGCATCATCGGCAACGTGCCGACGGTGTTGCAGCGCGAGGGAGACTTTTCGCAGTCGGTGGTGCCGATCACCGGCGCCAAGCTGTACCTGCGGGATCCGCTCGCCACAGGGACGTGCAGCGCCACGTCGGCGGCTGCTTGTTTTCCAGGCAATGTCATGCCAAAGAGCCGGTTCCACCCGATCGCCCTGAAGCTGATGGAATACTATCCGTTGCCGAACCGGCCCGATCCGTCGAACAACTTCATCAACACGGCGAGGGACTTTGACCGCTTCAACAGCTTTATCGTCCGGATCGATCAACGTTTCTCTGCCCGGGACAACCTGGCGTTCCGGATGCAGCACCGCCTGGCCAACAACACGAATCCTTTCGCGGGCAGCGGGCTGGCGCAGTGGCCGACCTTTGTGCGGGATCCTCGTTACCTGGTGGGGCTCGACTACACGCATATGTTTGGCCCCACGCTGCTCATGGAGATCCGGGGAGGCGTGAGCCGGAACGCGACGACCGAGCGCGAGAAGTTCCAGGGCCAGGACGTTGCCGGGCAGTTGGGAATCATGGGGACGACCGACGATCCCTTCCTGCGGGGATTCCCGCGTTTCACCGTGCAGGACTACCTGCCGATCGGAGCTGCCGCGGCGCAACCAGTCGCCTACCACGTCACTGTTTTCCAGTTGAGCAACAAGTTCACCTGGATCAAGGGGAAGCACAATCTGAAATGGGGCTGGGACATCGAGCGCGTCCGCTTCAATCAGCCTTACTTTGACAATTCGCGCGGGACGTTCAATTTCAACCGCAACTGGACCAACCACTCGGTAGCCGATTTCCTCCTGGGCATGCTGCAATCGACGACACGCAATGCCGAAGGCACGCGGAACTATCTGCGCTCCTTCAGCACCGGCGTGTTTTTCAATGACGACTTCAAGGTGACGCGCAACTTCACTCTGAATCTCGGCATGCGGTACGAGCTGGACCTGCCGCCGGTGGACCGCTACGACCGCTCGTCGAACTTCGTCGATGAGTTCTCGAAGATCCTGATCGCGGATGACCGCGCGCTGCCGAATCTCCAGGAGCGGCTGACGCGGTTCAACGTCCAGGGCAGAACCGCGCTCGCGCGGGACTTCGGCTATCCGCGGTCCCTCGTGTGGGCCGACAAGATCAACTTTGCACCACGCCTGGGATTCGCGTGGCGCGTGCCGTACTTCAAGAGGACAACAGTGGTCCGGGGCGGCTACGGGATCTTCTTTACGGGCCATCTGCTGAATCCGGTCCGCACGGCGTTGATGACCGGGTTCCCGTTCTCGGTGAACCAGACGTTCTCGCGTCTGGCGGCGGACACGTCGCTGGTCACGCTGTCCAACCCCTTCCCGGATGTCCGCACGACGGAAGCCAACGCGACCAATTCGAACGGTTATGATCCGAGGCCGCCGTTGGGGGACTTGCAGAGCTGGAACTTCACGATCGAGCGGGAGTTGGCCACGGGGTGGGCGATCGAGCTCGGGTATGTCGGGTCCAAGGGCACGCACCTCGGGCGCCAGTACGACCTCAACCAGCAGATCCGTTCGTTGGCCGCCTATCAGAACAACATCGCGTTTCCGCGTCCGATCTCGGGGATCAATACGATCAACTACTTTTCGTTTGGCGCGAACTCCAACTACAACGCAGGGCAGTTTTCGTTGCGGCGGCAGATGCGCGGTGCGTTCATCCGGTTCAACTACTCGTTCAGCAAGTCGATTGATGATGCTTCGCAGTTGACCGGGCAGTCGGCGGGTGGATTCCCCGGGGCGCAGAACGCGCGGGATCTCAAGTCTGAGCGGGCGCGTTCGGATTTCGACCGCCGGCAGGTGATCACCGCGGTGTATTCGACGCCAGTGCCGTTTGGGCGTGGACGCCGGTTCATGAGCGGCGCGCGGGGCATCACGAACGGGATCGTGGGGGGCTGGCAGTTCTCCGGGAGCGCAAGCATCTACACCGGGCAGGCGCTGACCATTACGTCAGCGAACGTGGACGCGAACCTTGGCGAGTCGCTGCGACCGAACCGGATCGGATCCGGCATACAGCCGGAGATCCCGGGCGCGGGCCGCAAGGGCGTCGATTATCCATGGGTGAAGCTCGACGATTTCGAAGCGGTTCCGCGTTGTGCCTCGCGCAGTGTGTGTGAGGCGAGCGCCCACGGATTCACGCCGTTCAATTTCGGGAACTCGGGGCGGAACATTCTCGATGGTCCCGCGCATCACTACATCAATATGGCGCTGCTCAAGAACTTCCGGTTCGACGAAAGGAAGAAGAACGTGCAGTTCCGCTATGAGTTGTTCAACATCCTCAACCACGCGAATTTCATGTTGCCGGAAAAGCAGTTCAACGCCATCGGCGGCGGCCTGATCACCGGCGTCGTGGACCGGGGCCGGGGAGGGCCGCGCGTGATGCAGGTGGCTCTGAAGTTCGAGTTTTAACCAGCGCCGCACCGCGGTACATGCCCATGCCGCAGGCGAACGTGACTTCGCCCGCGGGCTGAGGCGGAAGCTCGATCACGGTGATCTGGCCCGGGGGGAGCGCGCGCGTGATCCCGAGTCCGGCGAAGATAATCGAGCTGGCGCAATTCTGGGCGTCCACCCGGTGGATCGCCAGACGCACCGGGCGGCCATCGGGGATCGTGATTCGCGCGGGGGTGTAGCCGGATCCATTCACGGTGATGCGGACGGCATCCCCGGGCGGCGGCGCAGTGGTGACAGCGCGGCCCGGCGCGACTTCGATGTCGAACGGGAAGGTCAACACCTCACCGGCGCGTTTCACCTGGAACCACAGCCTGTACCGGCCGGGGTGCGAGAATCCGGTGCTGGTTTCGATTTCCGTGGGAGGTGTCGCGCCGAGGTGTGAGTGCTTCCACGGACCTTCGGCGGGGGGCGTCTCCTCCTGAGGATGCGCATGGATGAATTCGCGCTTATCGCGGCTGATAATCATCACGTGCGCCCAGGAGCCGAGGAAGGGCTCGATGTCCGGTGAGGGGAGTTTGAAACGGAAGCGGATATCGCGGCCGGTCTCGAGCGGGCCATCGTAGGTCATTGACACTGCGGCCGGCGGGGCCGTGCTCCGCCGCTGTCCGCCGCCCGTGACGGTAAAGCGCGAAACCGTGTGCGCCGCGCCGGGCGCCGTATAGCCCGCGAAGATCCAGTACGTGTCCCGCGGACCGAAGTCGTAGCGGAGCTGGTAGAGTCCGGCGCCGATGGGCTCGGGATGCACGTGATCGAAGATGGAGAGATCAGAGGAGACGGCGATGACGTGCATCGGCCGCTCGTGGACTGTTTCAAGCACCGGGTGTGGCGTCTCGAAGATCAGTTCCGAGCCGCGGCGGTGGAGTTTGAGCCCGTTGTCCTCGCCAGCGGCCTGGTATGACGCGAGATCCACGGGTTGGAACTCGCCGCGAAGGGATGGCCCGGTCAGGTACGGATACTCGGGCTCCCCGTGCGGAGACGTGGCGAGGAAGTAGGCGTAGGTTCCGCCGGGATACTCAGGAGTCCGCGCGAAACGGCCATTGTGCTCATCGAGATCACCGCCGCCGGCCGAGAATTCGTAGTCCTCGGCGAACGTGCCAGCGGGGAATTGCGGGCCGGCCGCGGGACCTTCCTGTGCAGGTGTCAGCTCAACCCGGTTTCGCGCGGTGCGGCGGGTAGCGTTGCGAATGCGGTAGCTCGAGCGGAACCGGCGGAGGCGGCCAGCGTCATCCCAACCATATGGCCCGTAGATTGGAAATCCGTCGATGGCGTATCCGATCAATGGCGAATGCCGGCCGGTATCGCGGAGGAGTGCTGCCAGCAGTGGTGGGGCGGGACCACGGCGGCTGGCTGTTGCGGCGGAGTCGGCGTGCCACAGGTTCTGGCCCCGGAACGAAGGTCCGGCGTTGACACTGTAGATGGGGACGCCGTTGATGAACGTACCCGCGACCGCCGGCGCGGCGGCGGGACGTTTGGCTGGTTGGGGTGCGCGCGGGATCCGGTAGACGAACTTGCGCGGGGCTTCTTCTTCTGGACGTGTTTCCAACATTCCGAACGACTGCATTGACAAGCCCGCCGACTCGACGTACGCATAGGCTTCATCGGACCAGACGCGGTGCACTTCCGGGAGTGCGCGTCGCAACGCTTCGTTATCTGCCGGTTGGGCGCGGATCCAGGACGCCGTCGCAGGGTCCGCGGACAGGATCCGCGCCACAACCAGGAGGAAAAGCGTCCGGACCATCAGCGGATGCTCACGTTGACCGCGTTGCTCGGCCGTCCGGCGGCGGTGATCACCACGGGGACTGAGCCGCGTCCGGCCAAAGCGCGCGGAACCTGGACATTGATTTGGTCCACGCCGGGGAAAGTCCCCTGCGGACCCGCGTACGAAACGGGTGCGTCGAGGCCGCCAATCGTGGCCTTGACTTCGGATGACCCGCCAAGGCCGCTGCCGGAAAGCGCAAGATAGACTTGATCGCTTTCAGGGCCGAGGTCGATTGCGGAGGACAAGCTCTCAGACGTCTGCTGGCTGCCGCGAATCCGGGTGACGTAGCCGGATGCGGTAGTGGCGGCGTCAGCAATGAACAGGTTTGGATAGCTGTTCAGGATGTGCAGATTGGTCGTGTAGGAGACGGCGCCGTTGTTGAGGATGGCGGCCGCGTATCCGGTGGCGGTGTCCGGCGGGATCCGGTAGTTCAGTTGGGTGGGCGAAGCGTAGTAGATCTGGGCCGGGCGAGAGACGCCAGCCGAGTCTCGCACGGTGATGGTTGCGCCACCAAGGGTTGTTGGCCAGTCCGGTATGGGAGCGGTCGCGGTGGAAGTGGCGAGCGCCGCGCCGAACATCGCGTAGGCGGTCATGATGGAGCCGGGAGCGGCGGGTCCGCGCTCGTTGGATGCCGCGGAGACGTGTACGGCGGTTTGGACCACCGTGCCGCCTCCAACGTCGCGGGAGTTGCCGGTGCTATAGGTTGCGCCGTCGAGGAAGTTGAACACGGTGACGCCATTCACCCAGAGTCCTTGTGCACCGAGTCCGGTGTTCGGCTTGCTGGCTGCCGGAGCAGGTGTCCGGGGGAACTGCATCTGGTTCGTCTGGCGCGCTGGGAAATTGCTGAACACGCCTCCGGCCATAGTCGCGTCGAACCAGGGTCCCATGACGTAGGTGCCCAAACCGTTCGAGTTCACGAACACCGCGGTGTCGCTGTAGCGGATTCGCTGTGTTTCCGCGGGCACCTCGGCGGCCGAGCCGCCGGAGACCCGGGCTCCGGTGGGGATGTTGGTTGGCCAGGTGGTCGACGGCCCGGCGGAAGGATCGAATCCACTCGACACACGGGCGGGCTGTGTGGCGCCACCGGTCTGCCAGGAAGAGAGCGCCGGACTCCGGTCCGCCGCGCCTGGCTGGGCCGCTAACGACGCGTTGAAGTACTCCTGGACGCCCGCCGGGACATTCTGGGTCCGGCCTCCGGTGAGAGTTCCGAAGAGCTGTCCACCGAGAATGTAGGGGAATACGGGCCGCCCCTGGTCATCGATGGTCACGTGATATGCGTAGGTGCCTTGGGGGAACTCGGGAGTCACCTCCTGGCGGCCGTTGTACTGGTCGAGGTCGCCGGATCCGGCGGCGTATTCGTAATCCTCGATATAGCGGCCGATTGGGAACTCGGCGTTAATGGGAGGTCCGAATTGGTTGGGATTGAGCTGAAGCGGAACGTTCGCGTGGGCGGACTGGGTCCATTCGGGGATCGATGTCCGCGCGGTGATGGAGCGCAGGCGGAAGCTGGAGCGCAGGCGCCTGACTGCACTGCTTGCGTTGGAGGCCTCCGAATAACCATAGGGGCCGTAGATCGGATTTCCATCGAACGCCCATCCGAGGATTGGAGAGTGGCTCCAGGGCGCCGCCTTCTCGCGGTACTGGATGCCGGTACGCGTGCTGCGCACGATCTCCAGGTTGTCCTCGAGTTGGGCCCTCAAGCAGGTGGGACTGGCGTGGTGGTGATATTCGCCTGTCTGGGGCTGGTGCCCTTGGCAGGCGTCAAAGGTCTGTGCTTCGCCGAAATACGCGTCGCGGCGCCAGATGCCGTCGCCTTGTCCACCTGGCTGTGCAAGAGCGGACGTGGCAGCGAGGAAAACAACCGGTACGAGTGATCTCATCACCACTCGATTGGACCATATCAATGTTAAGGGAACGTTCGGGAGCGCGTTAAGAAGCGTAAAGCATTCAGGGCGGGAACCGCGCGTCCGTGCGATTCCCGCCCTTTGTCCAGTTGGGTTGTTTGCTCTACTGGATGGCGATGGTGGTGCCCGCCAGGCTCACATTGTTCCCCACGAGGAGATCGATGGGAACAGCGGCACCGGAAGGAACCGTCGTTCTGATGAACACGTTGATCTGAGTGACGCCGGCGACGAAGCCCGGCGCGGAGCCAGCGTATTCGACTTCATGCTCGATGCCGCCGATACGCACGCGGACAGGAAGCAGCGGACGCCGCAACTGCTGGGCCGTGGTGGGAACGAGTCCGTCGATTCCCGGAGGCGACACCGCGCCATCGCCCGTGGCGTAGATGGTGATGATGGTGTCCTTCGCCGCCGCGGTGCCTGCCCCGTTGACCACGCCGTTCTGGTTCACGATAGCGCCTTGTCCGGCTTGGTTCAGCCGGAAGATGCCAGGAACCGCGTCGACCACGCGCAGCTCGACCACATTGCCCACGACGCCCTGGTATTCCACCTGCACGCGTGTGCTCACGCGTCCGGCCAGTGCGTATGGCGCCACGCAGTTGATCTGTGTCGCCGATAGGAAGATGAGCGCCCCGGGGATGCCGTCGAACAGCACGCGGACACCGGAGTTGGTTGTCGTCACCAGACCGTTGGCATCCACGCGGATTCCGGCGGCCGCGGCCGGTCCCATGTTCTGTCCGAACAGCGTCAGGATCAGTCCGGGGGCGACAGCGGTCGGCTGGAAGGTGGCCGCGTGGACCACTTCACGGAGCTGCGGCGCGGGGACCTGCGAGATCACCAGCGTGACATTGATGACGCGCGTGGCTGCTCCGGCGCCCGGCGGCGTGAGGGTGATGGTCCCGGTGAAGGTTCCCGCCGCGAGTCCAGCCGGGTTGACGCTGACGTTTAGTGTCGCTGGAGTGGTGCCAGTATTGGGCGCCACGCTGAGCCATGCCGACTGCGGCTGGAAGGTGACGGTAAACTGCGTCGCTTCGGCAGCCGTGATGGCGAGAGTCTGCGCGGGAGGCGGCGTGCCGCCCGGCATGAAGTTGAAGGTCAGCGCCTCGCGGTCGGAGACGATCGGCGATACACGCGTGGTCACCGTGAGCGTGACGGGGATCAGGATGTTCCGGACGTTGGGTGCGTTCACCGGAGTGACCGTGATGGTGCCGACATACACGCCTGGCTGCAGATTGCCGGAATTGACCGTGACCGAGAGATCGCTCGGCGTGATGCCGTCAAGGGGATTCACGGTGAGCCAGGCGACCGGGGAGGTGACGTTCACGGTGGCGTTGAAGGCGACACGCCCATCCGGAGTGAGCCGCACGGCGAGAGTCTGCGCGGCAGGCGCCGCGCCGCCTTGCGACTGCGTGAAGGTGAGTGCCACCGGAGTGACTGTGAGATCCTGGGCCTGGCCCTGTACGATGAGGATCACGGGGACGAAAATTGGGGCGTTGGCCGCGGAGCTGGCGATGGCGATGATGCCCGTGTAGACGCCCGCGCCGAGGGCTCCCGGATTCACCGCGATGATCGTGTCGGTGCCGCCGGTGGTCCCTTGCGTCCGCGACATGACGATCCAGGGATTCCCATCCGCGGTGCTGTTGGTCAGAGTGTAGGCGATCGCGCCTTGTGTCGCGCCGATCGGCAACGACTGATTGTCAGGCGGAGTCCGGCCGAGAACGTGGTTGAAGACGATAGCCGCCGTGGACACAATCAGTCCGGGCGCGCCGATCACCTGCAACCGGACGGGAATCACAATGCCGGGACTCGATCCATCCCCGGGAGCGACCGTAACGGTACCGGTATAGACGCCCGGGGGCAGGCCGCCCGCGTTGCCACTGATCACCAGGTTCGCTGGGGTCGTGTTCTGGGACAGGGCCGCGCCCAACCATCCGCCGCCGCTCACTGCCGATACCGTAACACCGAGTGCCGCGCCCGTGGAGGTGACTTGAAGGGTGCGCGACGGCGCCGTGGCAGCGCCCTGCTGATGTACAAGGGAGACGTAGTTGTCGCTGACACGGAGTCCCGGTCCGCCGGTGACAACGAAGGTGACGGGGATATTGATCGGGCTGTTGCCGAAGTCGCCCGAGAGACGCACATTTCCGTTGTAGGTGCCGGCCGGGAGACTGGCGGGTTCGACGCCCACCGAAACCGTGGCGGGCGTGCCGATCCGCGAAGGCGTCGCATTCAGCCAGTTGCCGCCGTTGGTGGTCTGCACTTCGACCGTCACGCCCGTGGTCGCGCCGGTGCTGGTGACAACGAACGCCTGGCGGGGAACTGCTCCACCGCCGGTTTGGAAGCTGAACCGGAGTCCGTCACCGGGGGTCGCGGTGAGGATGGGATTGTTGCTCACCCGGAGTGTCGCGACGACTTCGAGAGGACTGTTGGTGACCGCCGGCGAGATGATCCGGATCCGGTTTTCGTAGGTGCCCGGCGCGAGTCCAGCCGGATTGGCGGAGAAGGTCAACTGCTGCGGCGTGACGAGAGCCGCATTGGCCGCCGCGACGCTGAGCCAGTTGCCGCCGGAGGTGCGAACCAGTTCCACCGTGAAGGCGACGTTGGCCGACGTGCTGGTGACGAACAGCGTCCGGTCACCCGGCGCCGGACCTCCGGTCTGGAAGTCGAACGAGAGCGCGCTCGGAGTCGCGGAGAGCCGCGCCTCTTCGAGTACCTGAAGCACGACAGCTATCTGGAATGGGTTGTTTGACGCTCCAGGCGCGATGATGCTCACGGTTGCGTTATAGGTTCCCACCGCGAAGTTCGCGATCTCAGCCACCGAGAGCGTGACAGTTGTGGGCTGTGTTGTACCAGCCGTCGCGTTCACCGGTTCGATCCGGAGCCAGTTGCCAGTGCCCTGGATCTGCGTCACCGCCGCCGTGAACGTGATGCCCGCCGCAGTAGCCCGGACGCTCACAGGTCGCGCTGCGGGGACTTGCCCGCCGCGAGAGAACTGGAACACCACCTGCTGCGGCTCGGCGGCGATCAAGGGCGTGTCGGCCACCACGAACGTCACCGCGATGTTGACCGCCGTGCCCGTCGGTGGTGTGAGCGTGATGGTGCCGGTGTAGGTTCCCGGATCGAGCGCTGGAACGGTGAACGGATTCACCACCACGTTCAACGCACCGGACGCCACCATTTCCGTGGGAACCACGAGCCAGTTGCCGCCAGCGCCCGTGGCTGTCCTGGTGATGCGGACAGTCGTGCCCGGAACCGAAGAGGTCACGTTCACCACTTGGCCCGGGGGGAGCTGGCCTCCGCCAGGACGCTGGTGAATGAAATAGAGCCGATCGGTGCTCGCCGACAGCGTTTGCGCCGCCAGCGGAGCGGTGCCCGCCAGAAGCAGGCTCAAGGTCAGGAGGGTTCGTGCGGTCATGGTTTTCCTCATATAGCCGTCTAGCACGTATCGTACCAAAACTGAAACATAAAGAAATAAAAATGTTTTGGGCGGGACCGTTGCCGGTTCCCGCCCGCTCATGGACCGCGATGAATTTTGTTTCAGCTTTGGCGCTTGAAGGTGACGCTTGCCGCCCGTTTCCCCTTGCCCGCCGGAGTGAGCGTGAGCTGGTCTCCATCAAGCGTCGCTTCCCATTGGGTGGTGACAGCGCCCTTCTTCTTGGTCTGAAGCACAGTGTCGAACGTGAGCTTGTTGCCATCGACCTTGGCGTTTTGGATTTCCGCGGCCTTGGGCTTGCGCGTGACTTTGGCCTCGTAACTGCCTGTCAGCTTGCCCTGTTCCGTCTTCAGGACCAGCGTCGCCGTGCCGGACTTGGCTTCGCCTCCCTTCTTGCCGCGAGCCTTCACTTCGGCGGTCCAGGTTCCATCGAATCCGGCCCCGGCGGCGAGCGCCACCATGGACAGGGCGGTTAAGATAAAGGTGCAGATTCTCTTCATGCTTGGATCAACACCGTAGCGGAGGGGAAGTTTCGCTCAATGCCCGACGTTCCGCTCTTCTGCGACGTGAGTCTGCCGGTGCCACTGGACCGGCCATTCACCTACGCGCTTCCCTCCGCGATTGCCCCACGGACCCGGCCGGGCTGCCGTGTCAGTGTCCCATTTGGGTCAAGACGACTCACGGGTGTCGCGATCCGGGTACACTCGGACGCGCCCGGTGAGGGCATTGAGGTCAAAGACGTCCAGCGGCTGGTGGATGACGAACCGGTCCTCGATGCGGCGATGATGCAGCTCGCGCAGTGGATCGCATCCTATTACTGCGCGCCGCTCGGAGAGGTGCTCCGCGGGATGACTCCGCTTGGAGGCGAGATCCGCGCGACGCGCACCTACGCGCTGACCGACTCCGGCCGGGACGCCGCGCGCCAGTTTCTGTTGGGCACACCGGGCGAGGAGCCCACGGTTCAGATTCTGCGCCTGCTCGAAACGCGGCCGCTGTCGGCGGCGTACCTTCTGAAGAAGGTCCCTCGCGCGGAGGCAGCGGTGAAGGCTTTGATGAAGAAAGGCCTCATCTCCGCGGAGGACAGCGACGCGGCGCGCGATCCGCTGCGGTCGCCCTCGAACCGGCTGCGTGCGCAGTTCACGGCCCGCGCCGATGACCAGAAGCTGACCAAGTGGGAGCGCGAGCTGATCTCCTACCTGGAGCTTCACCCGGGTTCGCACAACCTTGCTGATATTGAGCAGGCGCTCCCGAAAGCGGCCGGGGCGGCGCGCAGCCTGGGACGGCGCGGTCTGATCCAGTTGCGGCCAGAGGCGCCCGCCCTGCTGGCGGGCAGTATCCGTCCGCCGCACGAGCTCAACCGGTGGCAGCAGGCGGCGTATGAGCGGGTGGCGGAGTCGGTTGGAGCGCGGAGGTTTGAACCATTCCTTCTGCACGGCGTGACCGGGTCGGGCAAAACCGAGGTGTACCTGCGGCTGATCGAAGAAGCGTTGCGGCTGGGCCGGGGCGCACTGATGTTGGTGCCCGAGATCGGACTCACGCCGGCCGTCGCCGGGCAATTTTTTCACAGGTTCGGCGACCGGGTGGCGATTCTTCATTCCGCATTTACCGGGATCGAGCGCGTGGAGCAATGGCGGAGGATCCGGCGCGGCGAGGCGGCGGTAGTGGTGGGCACCCGGTCCGGCGTGTTCGCCCCGGTGCGGGAGCTGGGGTTGATCATCGTCGACGAGGAGCACGATGGATCGTACAAGCAAGAGGAGACGCCCCGCTACAACGGGCGGGACGTGGCCGTGGTCCGGGCGCGGAATTCGAATGCGGCGGTGGTGCTCGGGTCGGCGACGCCGAGCCTGGAGAGCCGCTACAACGCTGAGAAGGGCAAGTACGCGTTGATCGAGATGCCCGAGCGGATCGAGAAGCGGCCGCTGCCCGAGGTCGAGATCATCGACATGCGGCAGGAGTTCCTGGAGACACGCAAACACAACACGTTCTCGCGAGCGCTCGTTGAGGCGGTGAACAGCCGGCTGGAGAAAGGAGAACAGTCGATCCTGATCCTGAACCGCCGGGGCTATTCGACGTTTGTCGCCTGCCGCTCGTGCGGCGCACGGCTGGAGTGCCAGAACTGCGCGGTGACGCTCACCTACCACCGCCGCGACAAGCGCATGTTGTGCCACTACTGCGGGTACGCGGAGAAGGTTCCCACCACGTGTCCCAAGTGCGGGAGCGAACATATCTACTTCCTCGGCACCGGCAGTGAGAAGGTCGAGGACGAACTGAGCCTTGGATTCAAGGATGCGCGCGTGGCCCGCATGGATCGCGACACGGTGAGCACGCGCCACCAGTTCGAGAAGCTCCTGCACGGGTTCCGCGAGCACAGCTACGACATCCTGGTGGGCACCCAGATGATCGCCAAGGGCCACGATATCCCGAACGTCACCTTTGTCGGCCTTGTAAACGCCGACATCGGGCTTGCGCTGCCGGACTTCCGCGCCGCCGAGCGTAGTTTTCAGCTTCTCACGCAGGCGGCGGGGCGCGCGGGCCGGGGCGAGACTCCAGGTACGGTGCTGATGCAGACCATCAACCCGGAGCACTACGCCATCCGGTGCGCTGCCGCGCAGGACTACAAAGCGTTCTATGCGAAGGAGTGCGAGTTCCGGCGGCTGATGCGCTATCCGCCGTTCGCGGCGCTGGCGAATATCGTTTTGCGGTCGCAGGATCAGGAGACGGCGATGCGGATGGCGTCAGAAACCGGCGAGTTCCTCAAGCCGCCACCGGAGGGTATCAAGGTGCTGGGTCCGGCCGAGGCGCCGGTGCCGAAGCTGAAGCAGGAGTTCCGGTATCAGTTGTTGATCAAGGCGGTGAGCCGGAAAGCGTTGAACGACGCGCTGCAGTCGCTGCGGAGGCTGGCGGTGGACAAGCATTGGCAGGCCACCGCAATGGTCATTGATGTGGATCCGCAGACGTTGCTGTGAGTCACTTCGATCGGCCTCTGCGTCCGGTATTGGAGAGCATTCCGGGCAAGGTCAGTGGTGGGGCGCGGACGAGGTTTCGTACAGCACATCGGACGGGCGCGTAGTCCACAGGAAGGTCTTGACAATCGTCGCTGACAGCGCAACGCTTGCCGCTGACTTCACCGGCTGAACTGATGGAACAGTCCCTTGAGCGTCTTGAGAAAGCGCCCCAACGACTCCTCGCTGGTTTCGACATGACCCAAGTCCATCGCCATCACGATATCTTCCGCGAACTCCTCCCCGCCAAGCGGAGCGTCAATGCCCGATTGCCGGATCTCTGTCCGCAGCAGCCGCTTGTACTCGCCCTTCTCACACTTGACGGCCGGCGTCGTGCATCCCCGGCCAAACACGGTTTGGAAGGCCCTAGGAGCCTGTCCGAGAATTCCCGAACATCGTGGGAACGGATAGAACAAAACCAGTACATAATGTTTTATGCCCAAGGGGTACCGCGCCTACAACCCGGACCAGGATCTGCTACTGCCACCGAGCT
>VFZX01000044.1 GCA_016871015.1 Acidobacteriota bacterium
GGAATATCGAGGTATTGACAATCGCGCGGAGAAGGTGTAAGGTGAAGATCGAGCCGCACCCGCCCTTGATAAGTGTCAAGCAAGAATCCAGGCTAAAGTGTCAAGGATGTGTCCGGTCGCGCATCCACCAGGTCCTGACCGTTTACTACGACGACGTCATCTATTCGCTCATTAATGCGATGAAGGAGACCTTCTCCAACAGCCGCCGGATGCCCAAGCTCGCCAAGCCGATCCCGATCGTGCTCAGCGGCGGTACGGCCAGCCCGAAAGGCTTCCGCGACCGTTTCGAGAAGATCCTCCGCCAGTCCGACTTCCCGGTCCAGATCTCGGAGATCCGCATGGCGCGTGATCCCTATTCCACCACGGCACGAGGCGCACTCGTCGCGGCCCTCACCGAAATGTAAAGATCCCGAAACAGTTTTTTCGCGTCAGCTCCGCGTTTAAATGCCCTGCTCCCTGTGGTCTACATCAGCCCAGGGAGTAGGGCGATTTTTATTTGGCTTGTTTTCAGCGGGTTATCCTGGGAAACCTAGCACTCTCGCTTAAAGTGTGCTAAACAATGATTCAGGCGCTGGATCAGTACCTGTCCCGGCGCCGTCACTCCCTCACACCCCTCAGTTCTAGGAGGTTCCCCTCACAATGGCACTCAGTGTACGTCCGCTCTACGACCGTCTCGTCGTCAAGCGGATCGAAGAGACCGAAACCGTCCGGGGCGGTATCATTATCCCCGACTCTGCAAAAGAAAAGCCGCAGGAAGGCGAAGTGGTCGCCGCAGGCAACGGAAAGCGCAAGGACGACGGGACGTTGATCCCGCTCGACGTTAAGGCCGGCGACCGGATTCTGTTCGGAAAATACTCCGGCAGCGAGATCAAGCTCGACGGCGAAGAATACCTGATTCTGCGCGAGGACGAGGTCCTGGCGGTCCTCGAAAAGTAAAGGAGCCCGAAACATGCCAGCCAAACAGATTGTCTATAGCGAAGTCTCCCGCCAGGCGATCCTGCGGGGTGTTAACCAGCTCGCCGACGCCGTCAAAGTGACCCTTGGCCCGAAGGGCCGCAACGTGGTCCTCGAAAAGAAGTTCGGCGGACCCACCATCACCAAGGACGGCGTCACCGTCGCAAAGGAAATCGAGCTGCGCGATCCGCTCGAGAACATGGGCGCGCAAATGGTGCGCGAGGTCGCTTCCAAGACCTCCGATATCGCGGGCGACGGCACGACAACCGCCACGATCCTCGCCCAGGCCATCTACCGCGAAGGTGTCAAGAGCGTTGCCGCCGGCGCCAATCCCATGGCTCTCAAGCGCGGAATTGAAGCGGCCGTCGAAAAGGTAGTTGAATCCATCCACAGTGCGTCCAAGCCCGTCTCAGGCGAGATGATCGCGCAGGTTGGCTCGATCTCGGCCAACGGCGACTCAACGATCGGCAACATCATCGCCGAAGCGATGACCAAGGTCGGCAAAGACGGTGTCATCACGGTCGAAGAGTCGAAGACCATGTCCACGGAGCTCCAGACCGTCGATGGAATGCAGTTTGACCGTGGTTACCTGAGCCCGTACTTCATCTCCGACCCCGACCGCATGGAGTGCGTCCTCGAAGATCCGTTCATTCTGATCCACGAAAAGAAGATCAGCAACATGAAGGACCTGCTGCCGGTGCTCGAGCAGATCGCCCGGTCCGGCCGTCCGCTGCTCATCATCGCCGAGGAAGTGGAAGGCGAAGCGCTGGCGACCCTGGTGGTCAACAAGCTGCGCGGCACCCTGAACGCCTGCGCCGTCAAAGCTCCGGGATTCGGCGACCGCCGCAAAGCGATGCTCGAAGACATCGCGATTCTCACGGGCGGCAAAGCGATCTTTGAAGAGACCGGCATCAAGCTCGAAGGCGTGCGTCTCGACGATCTCGGCCGCGCCAAGCGCGTGACGGTGGACAAAGACAACACGACCATCGTCGACGGCAACGGACAGCAGAAGACGATCGAAGGCCGGATCAAGCAGCTCCGCGCCCAGATCGAAGAGACCACCTCGGACTACGACCGCGAGAAGCTCCAGGAGCGCCTGGCCAAGCTCGCCGGCGGCGTCGCCGTGATCAAGGTCGGCGCGGCCACCGAGACCGAGATGAAGGAAAAGAAGGCCCGTGTCGAGGATGCCCTGCACGCCACCCGCGCGGCAGTGGAAGAAGGCATCGTGGCCGGAGGCGGCGTCGCGCTGCTGCGCGCATCGACGGTACTCAGCGGTCTGAGTCTCGGCGGCGACCAGCAGATCGGCGTCGAAATCGTCCGCCGCGCGTGCGAGGAACCGGCCCGGCAGATCGCCGGCAACGCCGGATTCGAAGGCGCGATCGTGTGCGAGAAGGTCCGCTCCGGCGCAGGCAACTATGGATTCAACGCAGCCAGCGGCAGCTACGAAGATCTCGTGGACGCCGGCGTCATTGATCCCGCCAAGGTCACCCGGTCGGCTCTCCAGAACGCGGCTTCGATCAGCGGCCTGATGCTGACCACCGAAGCCATGGTCTGCGAGATCCCGGAGAAGAAGCCCGCCCCGGCCCCCGGTGGCGAGCACGGACCCGGCGGCATGGACTACTAGCGCAAGGCTTTCTCTACTCCCCGGCGCGGCGGCTTCAACCGGAGCTCCCGCGCCGGTTCTATTTCTACCGCAGCGTCCGGTCCGCCGCCAGGTACCCCGCAGTGATTGAAAAGATCAATAGGACCCCCAACAGGCTGGGCGGCGCTGGCAGGGGAATCCCGAACCAGCGGCAGCCGAATCCGATCCCAAAGGCGATCACCACCCCGGCAATGTAGTTCAGCATCACCGGGCACGATATCATGAAATCAGGCCCGCAGTAATCCTCATGCCGACCGAACCCCCCGCCGTCCCAGACATCAACAGTTGGCTCGAAGAAGAGCTTCACCAGCAGTACCGCCATGACCGTCAGCTTGTCGACGATAGTTGGAAGCCAGTCTTCCAGACCAACGGCGAAAGCCATGCGCCTGAACCGCCGCCTGTCCCCGCCCCCACCTTGCCTGTCCCCGCCCCCCAACCCCTCGCCGTAGGGCCCGCCGAACAACTCGTGCCCCTGCGGGGCGCGGCCGCCCGCATCGCCGCCAACATGGCTGCCAGCCTCGCGGTTCCCACGGCCACCTCGCAGCGCAGCGTCACGGTCAAGGTGGTTGAGGAAAACCGCCGGATCATCAACCAGTTCCGCGGCGTCACCGGCAAGTCGAAGATCTCCTACACCCACTTGCTCGGCTGGGCGATCGTCCAGGCGCTGAAGAAGCAGCCCGGCATGAACGACTGCTTCGCCGAAGACAACGGCGAATCGTTCCGGATCGTCCGCAAGCAGATAAACCTCGGCATCGCTGTCGACGTCGCCACCTCCGGCGGCGCCAGCCGGTCGCTCGTCGTACCCGCGATCCGCAACGCCGGGGAGCTGACCTTCGGCCAATACATGGCCGCCTTCGACGATCTGGTCCAGCGGGCCCGCAAGGGCAAACTCACGGTCGCCGACTTTCAGGGGATCACGATCTCGCTCACCAATCCCGGAACTGTAGGAACGCTCGGCTCGGTCCCGCGCCTTATGCCGGGCCAAGGCTGCATCATCGCTTCCGGCGCAATCGATTACCCGGCGGAGTACCAGGGCGTGAATCCCGAGGTGCTGGCCGCGCTGGGCATCAGCAAGATCATGATGCTCACCTGCACCTACGACCACCGCGTGATCCAGGGAGCTGAGTCCGGGATGTTCCTCGGCAAGATCCAGGAGCTGCTCGGCGGAGCGGAAGCCTTCTACGACGACATTTTCGAGGAGCTGCGGATCCCCTACCAGCCCGCCCGCTGGCAGGTCGACACCCGTCCCGCGCTGCCAGGACTGAGCGCGGCGCCGGCCAAAACCGAGGTCGCCAAGGAAGCCGCGGTCCTCCAGTTGATCAACGCCTACCGGGTCCGCGGGCACCTGATCGCCGACCTGAATCCGCTCGGCATCGAACCCCGCTACCACCCCGAGCTCGACCCGGCGACTTACGGATTCACCATCTGGGACCTCGACCGCCAGTTCATCACCGGCAACCTCGGCGCGCTCACCGGTGAGGCCGCCCCGAAACCTGTGGCCACGCTGCGCGAGATCCTGGATACGCTCCAGTCCACCTACTGCGGCAAAATCGGATGCGAGTACATGAGCATCCAGCACCCGGCGGAGAAGACCTGGCTCCAACAGCGGATGGAGCCGCACCGCAACAACTGGCCCGTCTCACCCGAGGAGAAAGTCCAGATCCTCGACCGCCTGATCACCGCCGAGCAGTTTGAGACGTTCCTCCATTCGCGGTTCGTCGGTCAGAAGCGGTTCTCGCTCGAGGGCGCTGAAACGGCCATCTCAATCATGGACGACGTGCTCAACAGCGCGGCCGAGAGCGGCGCTCACGAAGTCGTGATCGGCATGGCGCACCGGGGACGCCTGAACTTCCTGGCCAACACGGTCGGCAAGCCGCTGGCGCAGATCTTCGGGGAGTTTGAGGGACATCCGGATCCGGACAGTGCGCAGGGATCGGGCGACGTCAAGTACCACCTGGGCGCGACGGGCGTCCACCGCTCGGAGTCCGGCCGGGAGGTATTGGTGTCAGTTGCACCGAACCCGAGCCACCTGGAAGCCGTATATCCGGTAGTGGAAGGAATCGTTCGCGCAAAGCAGGAGCTGCTGGGTGATATCAAGCGCGAGCGGGTGGTGCCTTTCGTGATCCACGGCGACGCGGCCTTCGCGGGCCAGGGTGTGGTGGCCGAGACGTTGAACCTGTCGCAGCTCGAGGGCTACCGCACAGGCGGTACGATTCACCTGATCATCAACAACCAGATCGGATTCACCACCGATCCGCACGAATCGCGCTCTTCGGTCTACTGCACCGACGTCGCACGGACGGTGCAGGCGCCGATTTTCCACGTCAACGGCGATGATCCCGAAGCCTGCGCGCGGGTGGCGCAGATCGCATTCGACTACCGGCAGCAGTTCAAGAAGGACGTCGTCATTGACATGATCTGCTACAGGCGCCACGGGCACAACGAAGGTGACGACCCGAGCTTCACCCAGCCGCTCATGTACCGCAAGATCAAGGATCATCCCCTGGTCGGAACGATCTACGCCGAACGGCTGGTGCGCGAGAACATCGTCTCCACGGCGCAGGTTGACAAGCTCCGCAAACGGATCGCAGCGCTTCTGGACGAAGGATTCGAGGAAGCCAAGCTCAACGCGGTGAAGTACCAGTTCGAAGACCTGGGCGTGGCGCCCGGCGATTCGATCGCATCGTTCCGCGCCGCCAGCGCCGCCAGCGCCGCCAGCCGCGAAGATCTCGAGCGCGCGGTCGAAGGTCTCACGCTTCTTCCCTCGGATTTCCACATGCATCCCAAGCTGAAGGGGTTCATGGACAAGCGCAAGCAGGTGCTGCAAGGCGCGCCGGTCGACTGGGCGGCGGCCGAAGCGCTCGCTTTCGGCACCCTGCTCATGGAAGGGACCCCGGTCCGGCTCTCCGGCCAGGACTCCGGCCGCGGCACCTTCAGCCAGCGGCACCTGGTGTTCACCGATTACGAATCCGGCGCCCAATACATCCCGCTTCAGAACCTCGCCGCCGGCCAGGCCGGATTCGAAGTCTGGGACAGCTCGCTCAGTGAATATGCGGTACTCGGCTTTGAGTTCGGCTACTCGATCAGCGATCCGCGCGCGCTCGTGCTGTGGGAGGCGCAGTTCGGCGACTTCGCCAATGGTGCGCAGATCATGATTGACCAGTTCATCACGGTCAGCGAGCAGAAGTGGGGACAGCCGAACGGCGTCGTGATGCTGCTGCCGCACGGGTTCGAAGGCCAGGGTCCCGAGCACTCCTCGGCCCGCATCGAGCGGTTCCTGACCATGTGCGGCGAGGACAACATGCAGGTGGTCAACTGCACCACGCCCGCGCAGTATTTCCACGTCCTGCGGAGGCAAATGCGCGGCGGACCGGATCAGCGCGGGATGCGCAAACCGCTCGTCATCTTTACGCCCAAGAGCCTGCTCCGGCACCAGAAGGTGGTCTGCAGCCTCGACGATCTGACCCGCGGATCCTTCCGCGAAGTGATCGGGGAGACCTCGGCCGCCAACGCCGAGCGCGTGACCCGGGTCCTGCTGTGCTCCGGCAAAATTTACTACGATCTCCTCGCCGCGCGCGAGCGGCTGGACGCGGGCCATGTCGCGATCGTGCGGCTCGAACAGATTTATCCGTTCCCCGAGCAGGAAATCCGCGACATCCTGATGCGCTACTCGGCGCGGGCCGACGTCGCCTGGGTCCAGGAAGAGCCGCGCAACATGGGCGTGTGGAGATTCATGCGCAGCTTTGTGCAGCCGATGCTCGAAGCATCGCGGCGCAAGATCCGCTACATCGGGCGGACCGAGAGCGCGAGTCCCGCCACCGGATCCTACAAGCGCCACGACCAGGAGCAGGCGGAGATCGTCGAGGCGGCATTCGCGGCCGAACAGACCGCTCCGGTCAAGAAGCAGCGCGTCGTCCGGCGAAAGAAGTAGCGGATGGTTGCCACCGGAATTTACTACGCACTCGCCTGCATTGCGGGCGGGCTCGTCATCACCTACCTCACGCGGCCGCTGTTCGCGATCCCGATGTTCGTGCTCGCCGCATTTTTCCTCTGGTTCTTCCGCGATCCCGAGCGTCAGATCCCGGCGGGTCCGCATGCGGTTTCGCCGGCCGACGGAAAGGTGGTCCTGATTCGCGAGGAAGGACCGCTGACACGCGTGGCCGTATTCATGAGTCCGGTGGACGTGCATGTGAACCGGTCGCCCATCGCGGGCAAGATCACGTCGGTGAAGTATCAGCCTGGCAAGTTCCTGGTGGCAAGCAAGGATGAAGCCTCACTCGAGAACGAGCAGAACATCATCACCGTCGAAGGCGACGACGGAGTGAAGGTGACGTTCGCACAAATCGCGGGACTGGTTGCGCGCCGTGTCATCTGCGACAAGCGGCCCGGCGATCGCGTGGCCATGGGTGACCGCATCGGTCTGATCCAGTTCAGCTCGCGTGTCGACATCCTGTTCGGGAAAGAGTGGACGATCGCGGTTCGCCCCGGCGATCGTGTGTCCGCCGGATCCAGCATCCTGGCGAAAAGGAAGAACTAGCATGGCACAATCACACGGCCATCCGGACCGCAAGCCGCGCCGCGCCGCCTATGCGCTGCCGACGCTGTTCACGGCCGGAAATCTGTTCCTCGGATTTCTGGCGGTCATGAAGTCGATCCAGGGAGCGATGCTCGCCGCCGCGGGAAACCTCGGCGCGAATGCCCACCTTGAAGCGGCGGCCATGATGATCGGCGTGGCGAGCGTCCTCGACGGGCTCGACGGCCGGATCGCGCGCATGACCAACACCACGTCCGAATTCGGCAAAGAGCTGGACTCGCTCGCCGACGTCATTGCCTTCGGCGTGGCCCCGGCCATCCTCGCCTGGATCTGGGGATTCCAATTCCTCGACACCACCATGGACGGTGGATTGCGCGACCACATCCAGCGCATCGGTGTGTTCTTCGTCTTCCTGTACGTGATGTGCGGAGCCTCGCGGCTGGCGCGCTTCAACATCACCACGAATCCGCAACCGAAGAATCCCGGACGTTCGGACCGCAAGTACTTCGTCGGACTCCCCATCCCGGCCGGCGCCGGTATGGTGGCCTCGATCGTTTACGCCGGCGGGGCGGCTCCGCTCCAGTGGTGGCCCTACGCCGCCGCCTGGATCGGACTGATCGGACTGGTTTCGTTCCTCATGATCTCGACGTGGCGCTACCGGAGCTTCAAGGAATTCGGATATGTGAGTCCCCGCTCGCCGCTCACGCTGGTCACGATCGGGAGCATCATCTATCTGATTTGGAACTACTCGCAACCCGCACTGCTGATCATTGGCTGCGGATACGGAGCCAGCGGGCTGATCGTCCGGCTCGGAGGCGTGATCAAGCGCAAGCTGCGGCCCGGCGCGGGACGCACTCAGGTCCAGCATGGCTAATCCGGCGCGGATCGCGCTGGTGGGCGGGGAGTCGCTGGCCGGCGCCGAATTGCGCGAGGTGCTCCGCGAGGTTCTGCCCCACACCCGCGTCAAGCTGGTGGGGAGCGAGGAGCAGGGTCCCGCGATCCTGACCGAAGAGGCGGGCGAAGCCGTGGTGATGACGGGGCTCGATGGCGACGCACTCGCCCAGTCCGTCGTGATCCTGCTTGCGGGCAGCCGCGAGTCTTCGCGAAAAGCGATGGAGATGCTCGCCGAAACGCTCGAGCCTGGCGATCCGCGGCCGTCGATCATCGACCTGAGCTACGCGTTCGACTCGGCGCCCGTGGCGGCGCCTCTCTGCTCTCCGGCGCGCATCCTGCCCGTGCAGACCATCGCGCATCCGGCCTCGGTTGCGATCGCGCTGTTTCTGATCAAGCTGGGGGGCGCGTTCGGACTGAGCCGCGTGGTCGCCCAGATCTTCGAGCCGGCCAGCGAGCAGGGCAGGCGCGGAGTGGAAGAGCTTCAGCAGCAGACCACACAGTTGCTCACGTTCAAGCCGGTCGACACCACGGTGTTCGGCGACCAGCTCGTGTTCAACCTGCTGCCGGGCGTCCGTGAGACGGAGACCCGGATCGAGCAGCACCTGGCAAGCCTCGGCGTCCGGCCGCTCCCCTCGATCCGTGTCACACGCGCTTCGGTGATGCATGGGTACGCGATGAACCTGTGGGTCGAATTTGACAACCGGCCCGGATCCGCTGAGCTTGCCGCCGCCCTGCAGTCGGACCACATTGACTTCCGCGGTCCTGATCATGGCGTTCCGACACCGGTGGCCTCAGCCGGACAGGACGGCATCTTCGTGGGCGCCGTGGAACCGGATCCAAACAGCGGCCGCGCCGCCTGGTTCTGGCTCACCGCTGACAACTTCCGCCTGCGGGCAGTGAACGCGGCGCTCGCGGCCAAGGCTATCCTGGGAGAGTGATCCCCGCCCGGGCCTTGTTGGCCGCCGCCTTTGCGCTGCTTCCAAGCTGCGGCTACCATGTCGCGGGCAAGGCCGACCTGTTGCCCAAGTCGGTCCGGACCATCGCGATTCCGGCGTGGGGCAACATCACCGCGCGGCACAAGCTCGCCGAGCGGATTCCGGCCGCGCTCACCCGCGAGTTCATCAGCCGGACCCGCTACCGCATCATCGCCGATCCGCGCGAGGCGGACGCTATCCTCACCGGTGCGGTCAGCAATATTCTGCCCTTTCCGACAACGTTTGATCCCGTCACTCAGCGGGCATCAGGCGGGCAAATCGCGGTTATCCTTCAGGTGCGGCTGACCGAGCGCGCCACCGGCAAGATCCTCTTTGACCGGCCACAGTTTGAAGCGCGCGAGCGGTACGAGATCAGCATCGACCAGGTGGCGTACTTCGAGGAAAGCTCCGCGGCGCTCGAACGTGTGTCGTCCTACGTGGCCCGGCAGCTTGTCAGCGCGATTCTTGAGAACTTCTAGCCCGTGACACCCGAACAGTTCCTCACGCAAGTCAAACGCCAGCCCGCTGCTGTTTATTTGCTGATCGGTCCGGAAATCTACCAGCGCGACGAATGCCGCCGGGCGCTTGTCGAACGCGTGCTGCCGCCGGAAGAGCGCGAAGAAGGGCTGGTGCGGCACGACCTCGAGGACATCACCCTCGCCGCGGTGATTGATGACGCACGGTCGCTGTCGATGTTCGCTCCGCGCCGCGTGATTTGGGTGAGCCGCGCAGAGGCCGTGTTGCCCAAGGGACGGGCCGCGGCAGCCGAAGATCGTGACAGTCCATCGAAGTCGAAGACCGACGAGGCCGCCGGGCTGCTCGCGGCTTACGTGAAGGATCCATCACCGGACGTAGTGCTGGTGTTCGACTCGGCGAAATTTGAGTTCGACGGAGACGACAAGACGAAGACCGAGCGGATGCGGAAGTTCTTCACGCCGGTCAAGGACGTGGTCGAGTTCCCCAGGCTTCCGGCTGCCGAAGTCCGCCGCGTGGCCCAGGATGCGGCCCGCGCGCGTAATCTGCGGATCGGCGTGGGCGAGCTGAATTTGCTGGTGGAAGCCACTGGCGGATCAGCGGCGCTGGTTGTGACGGAGATCGAGAAGCTGTCGCTGTTTGCGGGCGACGGAGGAATCGTGCGCGATTCCGACATCGCCGCGCTCGTGCCACAGGCGCAATCGGCCACGATCTTCGCATTGGTCGCCGCGCTTGGGCGCGACGAAAAGCGAAAGGCGCTCGACCACCTGGACTCGCTGGTCCGCGAAGGTGAGTACTTGCCCCTGGCGCTGCAGTTCCTCGCTTCGCAGTTCCGCCAGGCTTTGACCGCCAAGGAAGCAGGGCTGCGGAGCGGAGCGCAAGTGCAAGGACATTTTTCCCGGCTCGGTGTCCCGATGTGGGCGTCCAAAGCGGAGCAGGTTATCCAAACGGTGCACGCCTTCTCAGAGGAGCAGCTCCGCAAGGCGGTCCGGAAGATGGCGCAGGCCGACCTTGCCATGCGCGGCGCCAACGTGAGCGAGCGGGTGGTGATGGAGGATCTGGTCCTCAACCTGACCCGCTGACGTTCGAGATAAAATGACCGGCGATGAACCGCCGTCTCTTTCTTCAAATCCCGGGCGCCGCCTTTGCGCAGTCCTGGAAGGGCGCGCCCACGATGAGCGCCGGATTCGCCGAGGCCGACATTACGCCCGAAATCGGGATGGAGCAGCCTGGAGGCTACGGCAAGGTGTTCCACAAGACGCTCCACGATGCGTGCAAGGCGCGCGCCTGCGTGTTTGACGATGGATCGAAGCGCGTGGCGCTGGTAGGCCTCGATGCGCTGATCGTGCCGCGGCATCTGGTGCTCGCCGTGCGCAAGGAGATCGAGTCGCGCTGCGGGATTCCGGGCGCGCACGTGATGATCGGTGCGTCGCACTCGCATTCGTCGGGTCCGTTAGGGATGATCCAGCCGGGAGAGTTTGACACGGCCCCGGAGTGGGTTCGCAAGCTCGCCTACGAGCAGTCGTCGATGGCGGATCCCAAGTACCTCAAGATGGTCCACTCCGGAATCGTGAACGCTGTGTGCAAGGCGAATGACGCGCGAAGTCCGTTGATGCTCGGCGTGGGTTCGGGCGTCGAGGACAAGGCCGCATTCAACCGCAGGTTCCGCATGAAGAACGGACGGACGTTCACCCATCCCGGTCAAGGAAACACGGATATCCTGAAGCCCGCCGGGCCGATCGATCCGGAGGTCGGGGTGATTGGTGCGTGGAACGCGGAGGGCAAGCTCGCCGGAGTGGTGGTGAACTACGCCTGCCATGCGACCACGAGTCCGGGTGGAATCTCGGCGAACTGGATTTACCAGCTTGAGCGGGTGATCCGTGGCGTGTTCGGCGAGCATGTGGTGGTGGTGTTCCTGCAGGGTGCGAGCGGCGACATCACGCAGGTCGACAACAAGAATCCGCACGTGCAGCCGGATGGCGAGGAATACGCCTGGATCGTGGGCGGGCGCGTGGGCGCCGAGGCAGTGCGTGTGCTGCTGTCGATGCATCGCGGGAAACTCGCGCCGGTGAATGCGATGGTGAAGATGCTGCGCATTCCGCGGCGCAAGCCGTCGCCGGAGCGGTTGAAGCAGGCGATGGAGCTGGCGCGCAAGGATCCAGCGGGCGTCGACCGCACGGACTGGACCTTTGCAAAGGAGACCGTGATGCTCGACCACCTGATCCGGGTTGAGCCGGTGGTTGATGTGGAGGTTCAGGCGGTCCAGGTGGGTCCGGCGGTTTTCGTCAGCAATCCGGCGGAGTACTTCGTCGACTTCGGACTGGACATTAAGGCGAAGAGCCATTTCCCATTCACCTATCCGGTGGAACTGGCGAATGGATGCGTGGGCTATGTGCCGACGGAAGAGGCGCTCAGCGAGTCCGGCGGAGGCTACGAAACGCGGCTCACGGCGTACAGCAATCTCGAAGTGACGGCGGGGCGCCAGATCGCGAATACGGGGATAGAACTGGCCAACCGGCTATTGCCCGGGCCGATCCCTGCATATCCCTTGGCGCAGCCCTCAAGGGGTCCTTGGACGTATGGAAATGTGCCCGCGGAGCCGGAATAGTTGACCGCAGAATCCCGGTAGGGAATACAACTGCGGTGCCGGGTCATCTATGATGGAACGCATACCATGAACACGAACATGAATCGCAGAAAATGGCTGGGCCTGTGCGCCGCCGCGCTGCCGGCGGCCGCGGCTGGTCCAAAACAAGGAGGCAAGAAGGTGAGAATCGCCGAATTCGACGCCAAGGGAGTGCGGACGGGCGTGGCCGAGGTGGACAAGGTGGTCAAGTCCGCGGCCGAGTGGAAGCAGATGCTCACGCCGGAGCAGTTCTACGTCACGCGGCAGGAAGGCACCGAGCGCGCGTTCACCGGCAAGTACGCCAAGACGAAGGACGATGGCGTGTACAAGTGCGTGTGCTGCGGCACGGCGCTGTTCGACTCGAAGACGAAGTACGAGTCCGGCACCGGGTGGCCCAGCTTCTACCAGCCGATTGCAAAGGAGAACGTGCACGAGAAGGCAGACAACACACTCGGCATGCGGCGCGTCGCCGTGGATTGCGCGCGTTGCGACGCGCACCTGGGGCACGTGTTTCCGGATGGCCCCCGCCCGACGGGCTTGCGATACTGCATGAACTCGGCGTCGCTGAATTTCGTCGACCGTGGATAGCGTATTCGTCGCAAATCCCAATCGGAATATTGCCGATTCCGACTGACCGTCGAGGCGAAGCGAACAGATGCGAGTGCTACCACCAGGGCCTATCCATGCCTATCCGGGTCTATCCGGTGTAGCCCTGCGGTCCTCGGACGTGTGAAAATCGGCTTGGGTAGCCAAAGGAGTTGACAGCCAAATCCCGTCCGCAATAAGCTGGAATTGCCGCCGTCGGACCGGAGTGGTGCAGTTCTCTGATTAAGGCAATTTGACCGCCCGAAAGGAGAAAGCCGGGATGCAGTCCCGGCCTCTCCGAATCTGTTCGAGGCGGAAGGAGGTGAGACCCCTTGATCTACCTCTTGGCTTTTCTTCTTCGTTACCGGATTACCATCCGGTGGCAGAGGAACGGCACTAAAGTGGTCCAACTTGATCCCCGATAAGGGGTCCGGCTAAACCACGGTGGCCCGGTCGCAGCCGGGCCGCCACTTCAATATTACGCGACTCCGGCTCCTCCCGCAAGAACTAAAATTCACACGCCGTACCATTAAGGTGGCAACCCCGGCGCGCCGCCCGTGCGTCTCGCTATGATAAAGGCATAGGGTCTACCCTCGAACATGAAGTTTGCAATCGCCGCCCTGATTGGGGCGCTAGCCGTATCCGCCGCTGTCCCAACGCCGAAACAGGCGTCGCGGCTGTTGAACACTTTGCCGCTGCGGTTTGAGGCCAACGCCGGACAGTTCCCGGCTGAGGTCCGCTTCGGCGCCCGGTTCGGGGAGCACCCAGTCTTTCTCACCGCCGAAGGCGCCGTGGTTCCAGCCGCGCACGGGAGTCTCAAGATCCGGGCGGCCGGCGGGCGGACCACATCGCCAAAAGGAACCGGAGAGCTCAAAGCGAAGTCCGCTTACTTCACCGGGAAGCGTGAAATGAAGCCGGGCCAGTTTGGCAAGGTTCGCTACGAAGCCGTCTACCCGGGAATCGACATGGTATTCCACGGGGACGGCAAACGCCTCGAATACGACTTCGCCGTTGCCCCCGGCGCCGACCCGAAGCAGATCCAAGTCGAGTTCGCGGGTGCGGACCTGGTCGCCATCCAACCCGATGGATCCCTCCGTATAGAAGCCGTCGGGTCCACCTTCGACCAGCCGGTACCGGTGATCTATCAGGACGGCGAAAACGGCCGGACACTGGTGGCGGGCGGATACCGCGCGGCTGGAAAGAACCGCGTCGCCTTCCACCTCGGTGCATACGACCGCACCCGGGCCCTGGTGATCGATCCGGTGATCGTGCAGGGGACCTATATCGGCGGCGAGAGTTCCGACGTCGTCACCGCCGTGACCATCGACACCCGTGGGCGCCTCTGGGTCGCCGGATACACCACGTCTGGTTCGTTCCCCGCGAGCGGCGGTCCGTTCCGGGAAACCCGGGCCGGCAACAAGGACGCCTTTGTCGCGGTGTTCACCACCACACTCGCCGGGCCGGATTCGCTCATCTACACCACCTATCTCGGCGGGATTGGCGAGGACGAAGCCAGGGCGATCGCGGTGGACGCGGCGGGCACTGCCCATGTCGCGGGCTTTACGAGCTCCGACGACTTTCCGTCCCGCAACGGTTACCAGGACATGCGCTCGGGCGAGAAAGACGCCTTCCTGTCGCAGATCAACATTACCGAGCGCGGCGACGCATCACTGTGGTTCTCGACCGTCTACGGCGGTCCGCGCGACGACATCGCCAACGGCGTGACGATTGATGCACTGGGCAACGTGTATATCGCCGGATACACGAACTCGGTCCAGTTCCCCCTGCTTGGCCTCAGCCTTCAGCCGTCCCTTCGCGGAGGGTTCGACGCATTCGTGGTCCAGTTCACTCCCGCCCTGCTCGGGAAAGACGCGGGCATCTACTCGACCTTCCTTGGCGGCGGCAGCACCGACGTCGCCACGGGCATCACTGCGGTCGCGCCGGGCATCGTCGTCGTCAGCGGCTACACGATGTCGGGAGACTTTCCGATCAACGACGCGCCCCTGCAGCCCGTGTACAAAGGTCGAGGCGACATGTTCATCACGCGGCTTGACCTCGGCCGCCCCAGGCTCGACGCCCTCGGCTACTCGACTTTTTTGGGGGGGTCGGATCTCGACCAGCCCTGGAACATGGTCTCTGACTCCGCCGGGCGCGTGTACCTCGTGGGGACCACGCTTTCGACTGATTTTCCGCTGTCGGCCAACGCCTATCAGACACAGAACCGGGGTGAAGCCGACGCCGTGGTGGTGCGCCTGGATCTGTCCCAGCCCCGCGGCCAGGAGCTGACTTATTCGACCTACCTTGGCTCCGGCAGCACCGACGGCGGGTTCGGGGTGGCCGTGGATACGCAGGGGCGGATTCTTGTCGCTGGATACACCTTCTCCGAAGATTTCCCCATCAGGAACGTGGACCCGGCCAATGTCCAGGTTTCGCTCGGCGGCGGCTACGACGCCTTCGCCGCAGTGTTGGACCCGGCCGCGCCGACCGGAGGCGAAACACTCGCCTGCTCAACCTACCTGGGTGGCGAGGGGAACGAAACGGCGTATGGAGTGGCTTCGGATCCCGTGGGCAACACGTTTGTGGTCGGAACTACAACATCGCGCCGGTTGGGGATTCCGGAAGTCGCGCCCCAAAAGGATTCAAACGGCTTCCTTGACGGGTTCATTGCGCGGCTCGGACCGTGCCGGCGGTAGCGCCATCCGGGTCCTGACCGAACGCCGGCCGATCCAGTCCCGTCCAGCAAGGCTAATGATCCGGAACACCTCGTGACCGTCCAGCGGCCTGTCCAGGACGTCGAATCCACCGGATGCAAGCACATGATTCCACAGGCGTTCATCAGCATGCCGGGCGGTTACGATAAGGTTCGGGCGATTGCTGTCCGGCAGGTCCTTGAGGAGGTCTTCCCAGGTCCCGTCGGTGAGTTCGTTTTCGGCGATCACCACGCCGACCTTGCCGGCGCGGAGTTTCGCGATCGCGTCCCGAATCGTCCCTGCGACCTCCATCAACCACCGCGTGTGGTCGAATAACCCGCGCAAACGGGTCACGGTATCGGGCTGGTCTGACGCCACCAGAACGGTCAAGGTTGTGTCCGCCTTTGCCATGGTCGCTCCTTCAATACCCGTTTGAAGACACGGCCCCCAAAAAATATTCCCAAGTTCGTCCTTTACCCTCCTTCTTGCACGTTTTGGGCCAGGAATGCGTCTAGCTAAGTGTGAAGGCTTGTCTCTACACGTGTCTGGTCACGGCGGCGCAGGCGGTCTGTGCTGAAACCGGCGTGCTGGACCTGCTCAGGCGCGTCGAAACCCGCTACAACGGTGCACGGACCATGCAGGCGGGATTCGAGCAGTCCCTCGCGGGCCAAGGCCGGATCACCCGTACCGAGCGGGGAGAGTTGCACTTGCAGCGGCCGGGAAAGATGCGGTGGGACTATTCCTCTCCTGCGGGAAAGCTCTTGCTGGTGGATGGCAAGCACGTCTACTACTACAATCCGGCGACCCGGAAGGCGGAGTGGACTCCGGTCCGGGAGTCCGGTGATCTCCGGGTGCCGCTCGCATTCCTGATCGGGCGGGTGGACTTCCAACGTGATTTTAAGGAGTTTCGCTCACGCAGGGAGGGGGATTTCACTCACGTGGTGGCGATGCCGAAATCGGAAAAAGCTCCCTACCGGGAGGTAGAATTTACCGTCACGGCCCAGGCGGAGATCCGTCGTGTCCGCGTGACGGGGCAGGACGGATCGGTGATGGGTTTCCGGTTCGACGCGGAGAAGCTGAATCCGCGCATGGCAGAGGAAGTGTTCCAGTTTGCGCTGCCGCCTGGGGCGGTGCTGGTGGAGGGGCAGGAGCGGTAGATGGCCGAGTTTGTCCTCAAGTACGCCGATGCCCGCGGCGAGATCCGCCAGCAGGTGGCCGAAGCCGAGAACGAGAAGGAGCTGCGGGACCGGATGACGTCCCAGGGCTACCTGATCTACTCGATCAAGCAGCGCGGAGACATCGCGTCGCGCCTGTCGACCCGGCGTAAGAAGCTGAATCTGGAGAAGTTCCTGATCTTCAACCAGCAATTCCTTACCCTCATCCGGGCGGGCCTTCCGATCCTCAAATCGCTCGATCTGCTGGCCGACCGGCTGACGGATCCGAAGTTGGGGAAATTCATCAAAGCGGTCCGGGACGACGTGAAAAACGGCACCCTGCTTTCGGACGCCTTCGCGCGGCAGCGGGCGTTTCCGCCGATCTACATCACATCAATTCTGGCGGGCGAGAAGAGCGGCTCCCTCGGTGAGGTGATCGAGCGGTTCATCACCTATCAGAAGATGGTTCTGGCCATCCGGAAAAAGATCCTGCTGTCGCTGCTCTATCCGGCGGTCCTGGTGCTCCTTGTTTCGGCGCTGATCGCCTTCATGGTTACCTACGTGGTTCCGAACTTCGCCCAGTTGTACGGCTCACTGAACGCTCAACTGCCGACCGTGACGCTCTGGCTGCTGGCAGCCGGAACCACGGCCCGGAACTACATCCTGCTGGGCGTCGGGGCGCTGTTCGCCATCGCGACCGGGATCAAGCTGTGGTCGGGGACCGAGCGCGGCGGCGCGATCATGGAGCGGGTACAGATGCGGCTCCCGGTGTTTGGTGAGATCTGGAGCAAATACCAGGTGGCGCAACTGGCGCGGGTGCTGAGTACTCTTTTGATGGGCGGCATTCCCTTGATCCAGGCGCTCGACACGGCCGGCGAATCGCTCGGATCACGGCTGCTCAGGGGCGCCATTGAATCGGCGCGGAAACTGGTCCGGGAGGGGCAGCCGCTGTCGAGCTCGCTGGCCCAGACCGGGATCTTTCCCGCGCTTGCGATCGACATGATCGAGGTGGGCGAATCAACGGGAGCACTGCCCGCGATGCTCACCTCGGTCGCTGAGTTCTTCGAGGAGGACGTTACCACCAAGATGACCGCGGCGATGTCGCTGATCGAGCCCGCGATCATGTTGTTCATGGGCGGGTTTGTGGCCTTTGTCCTGGTGGCCCTCTACCTGCCGATCTTCTCTCTGGCGGAACGCGTATGAGCGCCCCGGCTGCCCCTCCACCCCGTGCGCCTGAAACCTCGGACGAGATTTCGAGGACCAGGGAAGTCGCGGCCCGCTACCGCTACGACTTTGTCGACCTCAAGGAGGTCCAGATCGATCACGATCTGTTCCAGACGGTCCCGGTCGACCTGATGTTCCGCTACAACTTCGTTCCGCTGGCGGCGCAGAACGGGCTGCTCGAGATCGCCCTGGCCGATCCCAAGAACCTGAACCTGATCGACGAGCTGGCGATCCTGCTGAACAAGAAGCTCCGCGTCAAGGTGGCGACGCTCGGCCAGATCTCGGACCTGCTCAAGAAGACCGAGCAATCGCAGCGCGTGCTCGAGGAGGTCACCGAGACGTTCACGCTCGACGTCGTGGCCGACGAGGAGAACTCCGACGAGACCTTATCGATCGACAAGTTGACGGCGGTCGACGCTGAGATCGCGCCGGTCATCAAGCTGGTGGACACGACGATCTTCAACGCGCTCGAGCGCCGGGCATCGGACATCCACATCGAGACACGCGACTCGGAAGTGGTCATCAAGTACCGCATTGATGGCGTGCTCAACTACGCCATGCCGCCGATTGCCAAGGATTGGCACTCCACCATCATCTCGCGCATCAAGGTGATGAGCGAGCTTGACATCGCCGAGCGCCGCGTTCCGCAGGACGGCCGTTTCCGGGTCCGGTACAAGAACCGCCTGATCGACTTCCGCGTGTCGATCATGCCCACGGTGCACGGGGAGGATGCCGTGCTCCGCGTGCTCGACAAAGAGTCGATGAGCGAGAAATTTTCCAAGCTCACGCTCGATGTCGTGGGATTCTCGCCGAACGACATCGGCAAGTTCCGCCGCTACATCAAAGAGCCCTACGGAATGGTGCTCGTCACCGGACCAACAGGCTCGGGCAAGACGACCACCCTCTATGCCGCGATCAGCGAGATCAAGACCGACGAAGACAAGATCATCACGATCGAGGACCCGGTTGAGTACCAATTGAAGGGAATCACGCAGATTCCGGTGAATGAGAAGAAGGGTTTGACCTTTGCGCGCGGCCTGCGTTCGATCCTGCGCCATGATCCGGACAAGGTGATGGTGGGTGAAATCCGCGACCAGGAGACGGCGCAGATTGCCATCAACGCCGCGCTCACCGGACATCTGGTGTTCACCACCGTGCACGCCAACAACGTGTTCGACGTGCTGGGACGTTTCCTCAACATGGGCGTCGAACCCTACAACTTCGTCTCCGCGCTCAACTGTATTCTGGCGCAGCGGCTGGTGCGGCTGATCTGCGAGCATTGTAAGAAGCCGGTCCGTTATCCCGAGGATGCTCTGCGCGAATCCGGGTTAAACCCGGCGCAGTGGCGCGACGTCACATTCTATGAGGGCGCCGGATGTTTTGAGTGCGGCGGCACCGGATTTCACGGACGTTCCGCGATCCACGAGCTGCTCGACCTCACCGAGAGGATCCGGGAGATGATTCTTGACCGGCGTCCGGCTTCGGAGATCAAGCGCGTGGCGCGGGAGGAAGGCATGACATCGCTACGGGAGTCGGCGGTTGAGAAAGTCCGGCTGGGGTTGACAACGCTCAAGGAAGTGAACAAGGTGACCTTCATCGAAGCGTAAGACTATGGGATTCATTGACCAGCTCGGGAGGATGTTTGAGGACCCGCCGCCGTCCTACGTTTTCGAATTGTCGCAAACGGGGATCGCCTGGGGAGTGCGCTCGTCCAAGCGCGGCCAGGGTCCGCGGACCGGGTTTCACCGGTTTCCGGGGGAGGTGCTGGCGGTGAGTCCGGTGAAGGACAACGTGTTGCAGCCCGAGGTGTTCGCCCAGGGCGTGGCCACTGCGATTCCGGTGAACGGCGGCAAGAAGCGGCGCGACGCGGCGCTGATCCTGCCGGACTACTGCGCGCGGGTCGCGGTGCTCGAGTTCGAGTCATTTCCGGGCGAACCGGAGGATCAACTGCAGTTGGTCCGGTTCCGCCTTAAGAAGGCGGTTCCGTTTGACCTCGACACCGCGGCGGTGAACTTTCATGCGTTCAAGGCGGGGAAGCGGTTTGAGGTGGTTGTGGCAGCCGCGTCGGTAGAGATCGTCGCGCGCTACGAGGCCGCCTTTCGCGCTGCCGGATACGCGCCAGGGTTCGTGACCACTTCCATGCTCGCGGCGATGGACCTGATGCCCGGGAAGGACCTGAACCTGGCGGTGAAACTGTGCGACAAGGTGCTCACCGTGGCGCTGTGCAACGGACGGCATCCGAAACTCGTGCGCTGTGTCGAGCTTGCCGAGATGACGTTTGAAGAAGTGATGGCGGTCCTCTATCCGACGATCGCCTACGCCGAAGACGAGCTCAAGCGAAAGCCGGCGCGGATGGTGATCTGCGGATTCGGCGACGCCACCAACCCGTTGCGCGAGCAGTGGTCCGCGGACTTGAACATCCCGGTCGAGGTGATGCAAGGCCACTGGGGTCCGCCGGGCGAGTTCAACGCCGGGCTCACCGGGTGGCTCCAGGCCCAGGAGGGCGTTCAATGAAAGGCGCAGTCTCGATCAACCTCGCGGGTGAGCCGTTCCGCAAAGACCGGCCGGTCGTGGCGGCAGCGGTAGCGGCGGCAACCGTGTTGAGCGGGGTGCTCCTCTATCAACTGTCGATTGGCTGGATCGAGCGTGAGGAGCGTTCCGGACTGAACGAACAGATCGCCCAGGCCAACCAGCAGCTCTACGCTCTGAGCGCGGAGAACGCGCGGCTCCAGGGGCAGATCCGGGATCCGAAGAACGCCGAAGCAATCGACTACTCGATCTTCCTGAACGGGCTGCTGATGCGGAAGTCGATCAGTTGGACACGGATTTTCGACGATCTGGAGCAGGTCATGCCCGGAGGCGTCCGGTTGATTTCGGTGCGCCCGCAAGTGAACACTGACAATCAGATTGTGCTCGACATGACCGTTGGATCGGAGTCGCCTGATCCGGTCATCCAGATGGTGATGAAACTCGAGGGGTCGCCGTTGTTTGGTGCCACCGCTGTTCCCAAGTGGGACCCGCCCTCGCAATCGGACAGCCTCTACCGCTACCGGGTCACTGCCAACTATGCCCCTAAGCTCTAGCCTCGTCAAAATCCGCGGAGCGCTGCCTGCCGCCGGGCAGAAGCGGGATCCGCGCGCGATGTGGAAGGTGGTGCTGGGTGTGCTGCTGGTGGCCAACATCGCCGCGTTTTTCCTGTTGGTCCGGCCGCCGGGGGGGAGCCTCGCCGATCTCGATGCGCAGCTCCAGTCTTTGCGCAGGCAGGCCGTGGACCAGCGCCAGGCGGTGGGCAAGTCCAAGGCGCTGCTTGCGAAGATGGAAGCCGCGCGCGCCGAGCAGGTTCAATTCATGGACGCCTCGTTCATGGACCGTCAGACCACCTCGTCGACGATTCTCACCGAGATCGGACAGGCGGCCAAGGAAGCAGGTCTGTCGCCCAAGGAGCACTCCTTCCTGATCGAGGCGGTTGACGGAAGCGACACGATCAGCATGATGACGATCACGGCCAACTATGAGGGTTCGTACGGCAACCTGATCCGGTTTGTGAACCTGGTGGACCGGTCGCGAAGGTTCCTGATCATGGATTCCATTCAGGCCGCGCCTCTTCAGGAGCGCGGCAAGCTGGCCGCCCGTTTTAAGATAAATACGTTTGTCCGGGAGGCCGCGCGCTAGTGAAGCTGGGTGTTGACGAGCCGAAGAAGGTTGCTGTAGCCGCGGGACTGTTGTGCGTGGCCGCTTATGCGATGTACAGCAGCTTCGCTGGCGAAGAGGAATATCCTTCGCGCCCGGTGCCGCCCTCGGTGTCGGCGGCGGCGTCCAAGGCTCCTTCCGCAACGGTTCCGGCGCTGGACATCCCGCGTACCTCGGCTATTGCGGTGCAGGGCGGCACGCCGAAGACCGCGTCACGCACCGGCCGCCGCGCGTCGGCCAATGTCGGAGAGTGGGTGCCGGCGGTGAAGCCCAAGCGCGACGCTGACCGCCCGGATCCGGCGACGGTGGACCCGGCCTTGCGCACCGACCTTCTGGCCCGTCTGCAGTCGGTCACGGTGACGGGCGGACACCGGAGTCTGTTCGAATTCGGAGCGGCGGCGCCGAAGCCGGTGGACGATGTGAAGATCGACGTGAAGAAGGGTGGGCGGTCCAAGGGAGGCGTTGTTGAACCCGACAAGCCTGAGGCGTCCGAGACCAAGCCCGCTGAGCCTGCGGCCAAGCCGGTGACGCCGATTCCGCTCAAGTATTACGGATACGTCCGCGGATCCGGCCACTTGGGGTTCTTCGTCAAGGGCGAGGAGATCTTCACCGCGGCGGTTGGTGAGCTGGTCGACCGGCGCTACCGTGTCGTGCGGCTGGCGGATCTTTCCGTTGAGATGGAGGACATCCACGAAAAGAACAAGCAGACGCTGCCGATTGAGCAGCCTCCGGCCAGCCAGCCATGACCAGGCAACGCAAGCGGCGGCGGGGAGGCTTCGCGCTCCTGCTGATCTTCGCGATGGCGGCGTCCATGGCCTTGCTGCTCTATATGGAGGCGCCGCGTATCGTGTTCGAGGGCCAGCGGCAGAAAGAGGAGCTATTGATCGAGCGCGGCGAACAGTACCAGCGCGCGATACAGCTCTACTACCGGACAGAAAAGAAATGGCCGCAGAGCCTGGAAGAGATCGAGAAGCTGCGCGACCGGCGTTTCCTGCGCCGGAAGTACAAGGATCCGCTCACGGGCAAGGACGAATGGCGGGTGATCAAGGTCGACGGCGCCGGGCAATACGTCGACTCCCTTGTTCATAAGCCCAAGAATCCGGCCGGTGAGGAGAAGGACAAGCCGCTCGCGATCAACGCGATTCCGCAGGCGCTGATCAATCCGCCGGGCGGCGGTGCGGAGGAACAGAACAACGCTTTGCGGCCACGCGCAAGCGACCGTCCGCCGCAGCTTTCAGGCACGGGTCCGGTGGGAGGTGGTCCGATGATCGACCCGGCGACGGGGCAGCCCGTGCCGATGCCCTTCGTTCCCCAGGAGGGAATGGGACAGCCCGGGCGGCCCTATGATCCCGGCGAGCCGCAGCCCCCTCCAACCGATCCGCAACAGCCCGGCCAGCAGCCGTATCCGGGGCAGCCCGCCTATCCGGGACAGCCGCAATTCCCCGGACAGCCGCAGTATCCTGGCCAACCGCAATATCCCGGCCAACCGCAGTATCCGCAGCTGGGCCAGCCGCAATATCCTGGCCAACCGCAATATCCGGGTCAGCCCGCGTTCCCTGGCCAGCCGCAGTACCCCGGCCAGCCGCAATATCCTCAACCGGGCCAACCTCAATTTCCGGGCCAACCTCAATACCCCGGACAGCCCACCTATCCCGGCCAGCTCCCGATTCCAGGTTTCCCAGGCTATCCAGGCGGACGCCCCGGATACCCCGGCCAGACCTACCCTGGCCAGCCACAGTACCCCGGCCAGCCGCAGTATCCTCAGCCCGGGCAGCCTCAGTATCCGGGTCAACCCCAGTATCCTGGCCAACCGCAGTACCCCGGCCAATCCGGGATGCCAACCCCAGGGCGCTTCCCCACCGGGAGTCCGGCGCCGTTCAACCCCAACATCCCCCAGCCTGGCGGAACCGCTGCATCCCAGGGCCCGACCTATTCCACCCTTGGCGCAGGCGCAAGCACCGGGTCCCAAACCGCGGCCGGGTTGATCATGCAGCAGCTCACCAACCCCCGCGGCGGACTCGTTCAACCCGGCGGCGCGGCCACTGGCCAGGGAGGCATCGCTGGTGTCGCCAGCAAAGCGGATGGCTCCGGGATCAAAATCTACAACGAGCGCTCTAAGTACAAAGAGTGGGAGTTCCTCTACGACCCCCAGAAGGACAAGTCCGCCCAGGCCGCCACCGGCCAGGGTACCGGCAATCCGGGCGCGCCGGGGACCAATCCGCTTGGCAAAGACGACCCCAACCAGAGGGGCACAACTGGCCAGCAGCAGAACCCGTTTGGGCAGCCGGGCGGCGCCGGGCCGTTCGGCGGCCAGCCTCAAATGCCCGGCGGATTCCCGCCCCGGCGGTGAACCCTGCGAATTGCACGCCGGACCTCAGCCCTCCGCACCTGCGCCTCATTCATTCCGAAATAGTGCGCCACCTCGTGCCAAACGGTGTCCCGGATGATCCTCTCCAAATGCTCAGGCCCCCGCGCCATCCGTTCGTGCGGACCCTGGTAAACCGTAATCCGGTCCGGCATGGCAAACTGGTCAAAGACACTCCGCTCGGTCAAGGGGCGTCCCTGGTAGAGCCCCAGCAGCCCAGGCTCCGGCGGTTCGCTCTCGACAGCGAAGACGACATTCCGGATCCGTTTGCGATAGACGGCTGGAATCGACCGGATCGCCCTCTCCACCAAGAACTCGAATTCCACTCGCGTCACATCCCCACTATGCCAGAAAACTCCACGGCCAAAGCCAGCCCCCGGCGCGTCGTCATCGCCATCGACGGACCAGCAGGGGCCGGCAAGAGCACGGTCGCCAAGCGCCTCGCCGCCCGCCTCGGCTTCCTCTACATCGACACCGGCGCCATGTACCGGGCAGTAGCGCTCTGGGCCCAGCGTGCCGGCATCTCCTGGGATAACCCGCAAGCCCTCGAGGAACTCGCCCTGGCCGCCGACATCCAGCTCGAGTCTGATCCCACGCGCGTGTTTCTGAACGGGGAAGAAGTGACTGAAGCGATCCGCGAGCCCGGCATCTCCCAAGGAGCCTCGAAGGTGTCGGCCCTGGGCGGCGTGCGGCGCGCTCTGGTCGACAAGCAACGGGAGATGGCACAAAGCGCCTCGGTGGTCATGGAGGGGCGCGACATCGGCACGGTGGTCTTTCCGGATGCGGCGGTCAAGATCTTCCTCGACGCCGACCCCAAGGAGCGCGCCGGCCGCCGGATGCTCGAGTTGCGGGCCAAAGCCGCGAGCGCTCCACCGGCCGGCGAGGTCCTGCGTGAGATCCGCGAGCGGGATGACCGCGACCGCAACCGCGCCGAGTCGCCGCTGGTCCAGGCCCCCGACGCGGAGCTGGTAGATACAACGGGACTGTCGATCGAAGAAGTGGAAGAGACGATCCTCAAGATCGTGCGGGCGCGGACCTCGAACGGGTCCGAAATGCACTAGACGGGAGCTTTGAAGAAGTGAAAGATCTGCTGGTAATGAAGTTCGGCGGTACAAGCATGGGCTCGGCGGACCGGATCGAGGTGGCGGGAAAGCTCGCCCGCGAGGCGCTCGCCCAACGTCCGGTGGCGGTGGTCGTGTCGGCCATGTCGAAGGTGACCGATCTCCTGCTCGACACGCTCCGGCGCGCAGAGGGCGGAGACAACGCCGCCGTCGAAGCCAACCTGAAGACGCTCGCCGAGCGGCACGAAGCGGCGTGTGGAAAGCTGCTCGACGGCGCGGCGCTCGACCAGGCGGTGGGTGAAGTCGAAACTCTGGTAGCTGAGTTCCGGCGGATTGCGAACGGAGTCCAGATGCTGGGCGAGCGTCCGCCACGGGCCGTGGATGAAGCGGTCGCGGTCGGCGAGCGGCTTTCGGCCATGATGCTCACCGCCTATCTCAGCCGCCACGGCGTGCGCGCCAAGGCCATCAACGCGCGCGAGGTGATTGTCACCGACGCCGTGTTCGGAAACGCGACCCCGCTCATGGACAAGACCCGCGAGCGCGCGCAGCGGCTGTTGCGTCCCCTGATCGAGGATGGCATGCTGCCGGTGGTCACCGGATTCAACGGCGCCACCGCCGACGGCCGCCCGACGACGCTCGGACGGGGTGGATCGGACTTCTCCGCTTCGATTCTGGCCGCCGCGCTCGACTCGAGCGAGCTCTGGATCTGGACCGATGTCGACGGCATCATGACCGCCGACCCGCGCATCGTGCCTGGCGCCGCCGTGCTCGCCGAAGTCACCTACCGGGAAGCGGCCGAGCTTGCCTACAACGGAGCCAAGGTCCTGCATCCACGCACTCTGGCGCCGCTGGTGGAGCGCAAGATCCCGGTGTGGAGCAAGAACAGCTTCGCGCCGGAAAGGCCCGGAACGCGCATTGTCCCGGAGGTGAAGGCGCCTCCCGGTCCGCGCGCGGTGACGTCCATGGCGGGGGTGGCGCTTGTGTCGCTTGAGCCCAACAGCGCCGAGGTATCGGGAACCAGGATCATGGGCCGCGCGCTCGAGGCCTTGAGCGCCACCAGCGCCGAGGTCCTGGCCATGACCAGTTCGAGCTATCAGCAGAGCTTCTGTTTTCTGGTGCGCAAGGATGAGCTCGAACGGGCGCGCGAGGCGGTGGAGGCGGCGCTGTCGCTGGAGATCAATCATGAGTACATCAAGCCAGTGGAAGTGAATGAGAACGTCGGGCTGCTCGCGGTGGTGGGCGAGGGGATGCGGGGCAAGGCGGGCATGGCGGGCGAAATTTTCACGGCGATTTCCCGCGAGAAGGTCAACGTGATCGCCATCGCCCAGGGGTCGAGCGAGCTGACCATCGCGATCGTGGTGGCGCGTGAGGGGCTCGACAAGGCGGTGCGCGCGGTGCACCAGCAGTGCCGGATGGGGGAAACAGCAGGATATACTGGGATAAAGTAGTCCTTCCCAGGAGAGTTCTTCCCACATGTTTGATCTGTTCCGCTCGCGCGATACCGCTATGCGCTGGGTGCTGGTGGTGCTGTTGTCGCTGGTCGCACTGTCGATGGTGATTACGCTGGTGCCGGGGTTCGGCTCCGGCGGGTCGATGAGCCGCCGCGATGACGTTTTGGCCGAGGCCTGCGGCGAGCAGGTGACCCAGCGGATGGTGGCGCAAGTAGTGGCGCAGCAGATGCGCGCACGCGAGTTTGCGAGCGCAATGGCCGAGTTCCTCATTCCGCGGATGGTGGATCAGTTTGTGGGTGAGCTGGCCACCTCGTGCGCGGCCCAGCAACTGGGGCTCTCAGCCGGCGACGGCGAGGTGGCCTCCTATATTCAATCGCGCATGCCGGCGCTTTGGCAGGACGGCCAGTTCGTTGGAACACAGGCCTACCAGCAGTACCTGAGCCAGATGAACACCACGATTCCCGAGTTTGAGAAGCGGGTGCGGCAGCAGATCCTGCTCGACAAGCTCCAGCGGATTGCCTTTGATGGCATCGTGGTGACGCCCCGTGAGGTCGAGGCCGAGTTCAGCCGGAAAGGCGAGAAGGCGCGCCTCGAGGTGGTGAAGTTCGATCCCGCGGAGCAGAAAAAGGGATTCAACCCGTCGAAGGATGAACTCGAAGCCTACTTGAAGGCCAATCAGGGGATGTTCCAAGTGGCGCCAAAGAAGACGGTGAGCCTGGTGGTGGCCGATGCGGACAGGCTTGGCGCTGCAATCGCGGTGACCGACGCCCAGGTGGCGCAACTCTATGAGCAGCAGCAGTCCAAGTTCCGGGTGGAGGAGCGCGTCAAAGTCCGGCACATCCTGATCAAGGCTGGTGAAAAGGATCCCGCCGACAAGAAAGCCAAGGCCAAGCAAAAGGCCGAAGACCTGCTGAAGCAAATCAAGGGCGGCGCCGACTTCGCCGAGCTGGCCAAGAAGAACTCCGAGGATCCCGGCTCGGGCTCCAAGGGCGGCGACCTCGACTGGGTCCAACGCGGACAGATGGTGAAGCCGTTTGAGGAAGCCGCGTTCAAGCTCAAGCCCAAGGAGTTGAGCGGCATCGTCGAGACGGTCTTCGGCTACCACATCGTGCAGACCACAGAGCGCCAGGATGCCCGCATCAAGCCGCTGGCGGAAGTGAAGAACGAGGTGATCTCCGAGTACCGCAAGCAGCAGGTATTCGGCACGATGCCCGAGCTGGCCGAGAAGGCCCAGGTGGAGCTGTCGCGGGCGCCCGGGCAGGCGGCGGCCATCGCCGCGAAACTCGGCCTCCTCTACGTCAAGGCAGAGGCCCACTCTCCCGGAGACCCGTTCCCGGAGCTGGGGCTGAATCCGGACCTCGACGGTTTGCTGTCCTCCATGGAGAAGGGCGCCGTGACCCAGGTGGTTCAGCCGAACACGCCGGGCGGGGGCAAGCTTTACGTGGCGGTGGTGGATGAGGTGATCCCCGGGCGTCCAGCGGCGCTGGCCGACATGGAGCAGCGGGTCCGGGATTCTTACCTCGAGCGCAAGGGCGCTGATCGCGCCGAGGAATTGGCCAAGCAGTTCGACGAGAAGATGAAGGCCAACGGCGGTGACTTGAAGAAAGCGGCGGCTGAAATGGGCCTCAAGGTGATTGACACGGGCGAGTTCGAGCGCAGCGGCCAGATGAAGGACGTGGGTCCGGCAGGGTACTTCGGCGAACAGCCGTTCACCATGGAAGTGGGTAAATCGGTGGGAATCTACCGGGTCGGCAGCATGCCGTTCTATTTCCGTCTGGCTGAGCGGAAGGCTCCGGACCTGTCAAAGATCGAGGCCGACCGGGGAGTGCTGGTGTCCTCCATCAAGGAGAGGAAGCTCCGTGAACGCCGCGAGCTGTTTGAGGCTGGAGTGATCGAGTCACTGAAGGCGAAAGGAAAGATTACGCTGTATCCGGACCGTGTGAAACGCTTGGCGCAGACGTATACCAACCGCGGCTAGAATGATCGCCTGGCTGCTGGATCTGCTCCGGACGTTAACCCATCCGGAGCGCTTGATTGAACTCTTGTCGACGGTGTTCGGCGGGTGGTACGGCTACGCTCTGCTCGCCGGGATCGTGTTCGCCGAAACGGGCTTGCTGGTGGGCTTTTTCCTGCCCGGCGATTCCCTGCTGTTCACCGTGGGCGTGGTGGCGGGCGCTGGCAAGCTTGACTTGATTACGATCAACGTGGTCCTGATCGCCGCCGCAATCGTCGGTGACGCGGTGGGGTTCCAGTTGGGCCGGCGTACGGGGACGGCCATCTTCTCGCGCCCCGACTCGAGGCTGTTCAAGCAGGAGTACCTGAGGCGGACCGAGGAGTTCTACCGCAAGCACGGCGGCAAGACGATCATCTATGCCCGGTTCGTACCGATCGTCCGCACGTTCGCGCCGTTCATCGCGGGCGTGGGCAAGATGGATTACGGGCGGTTCCTGTCGTTTAACGTATTCGGCGGGATCGGGTGGGTGGTACTGCTGACGGCAATGGGCTACTACTTCGGCAGTTGGCCGGTGGTGCGGGCGCATTTTGAGAAGGTGATCCTAGGGATTATTCTGGTGTCGGTGCTCCCGGTTGTGTTTGAGGTGATCAAGAGCCGGAAGTCTAGGTAAATCAGTACGCCGGTTCCGTGATGGCAGGAACAGGCGTGGTCGATAGGCCTCATAGGAGGATCTATGCGATCTGGTTCTGCACAACGGCTTGCACTCGTGGGAGTGTGGGTAATTCTGGCCGCCGGTCTTTGGGCCCAGGCTACGGACGGTAATTTGACAGGCGTTGTCACCGACGGCAGCGGTGCCTTGGTTTCCGGCGCGGCGATTGAGCTGACGAATGAGGGCACCGGGGTCAAGCACGGCGCTGTGAGTGACGCCATCGGTGTGTACCGTTTCCGGAACATCCCCGTCGGGGCCTACCGGTTGACCGCCTGGCTGACCGGATTCCAGTCGGCCACGATCCGCAACGTTGCCGTTCAGCTCAACAAGACATCCACGTCCAATGTGACGCTAGAGGTTGCGGGCCAGTCCACGTCTGTCTCGGTGACAGACTCGGCAGCGCTCGTCGACACGACCACCTCGCAGATCCAATCGGCTTATGACGCGCGCCAGGCGCGGGAACTGCCGGTGACGGGCATCGGCAACCTGGGCGTGATCAACATGAGCCTGCTCGCCGCGGGGGTGTCTTCGCCCGGCGGGATCGGGTTTGGCACCGGTCCGTCGGTGGGTGGACAGCGGCCGAGCAACAACAACTTCATGGTCGATGGCGTGGACAACAACAACCGTGCGCTGACGGGTCCGGTGATGCCGGTGAGCAACGAGGCGGTGGCTGAGTTTTCGCTGCTGCAAAACCAGTTCACCTCCGAGTTCGGACACTCCTCCGGCGGCCAGTTCAACACGGTGGTCAAGTCGGGCACCAACCAGATCCACGGCTCGGTGTATGAATACTTCCAGAACCGCAACTTGAACGCCATCGACGAGTCGTTCAAGCGCCAGGGGATCCGGTCGCAGCCGCGCTACGACCAGAACCGCGTGGGCGGCAACATCGGCGGGCCAGCGATCCGTGAGAAGCTGTTCTACTTCTTCAACTACGAGTACAACCCGCAGGGGCAGTCGGCGACCAATGCCGGCACAGTCTCGGTCCCGACGGCCGGCGGATACCGGATCCTGGACGGCCTGGGCGGAATCAGTAAAGCCAACCTCGACCAGTTCAAGAAGTACGTGCCGGCGGCTGCGAGCGCGTCAAACCGCTTCGCCACTGTCCTCGGGACGCAGGTCCCGCTTGGGATCCTCTCGGTTGCGGCGCCGCGTTTTGAAAACGTGCACCATGCCGTGTCGAGCGCCGATTGGAACGTGTCCAACCGCGACCAGATCCGGGCCCGCTACCTCTACCGTGGATCTGACAGCATCGACACCAACGCGAATCTGCCGCACTTCTTCACGCCTTTCGAGATCCGCTCACACCTGGCCTCTCTCGGCCACTTCCACACGTTCTCGCCGGCTTTGACCAATGAACTCCGCGTCGCCTACACCCGCTACCACTCCGACTACCGCGTGGATGGATTCTCCTACCCGGGGCTCGATGCCTTCCCGAATCTGAGCTTCCGCGAGCTGGGGCTGAACGTGGGTCCGTTCTTCTTCCTGCCGCAGACCGACCGGTCCAACACCTACCAGCTCGTCAACAACGTCAACTGGATCATGGGCCGGAATTCGCTCAAGTTCGGCTATGACGGACGCAAGGTGAACCGCAGCAACTTCTTCGTGCAGCGCTCGCGCGGCGACTATCAATACAACACGCTCGAGCGGTTCCTGCTCGACGTGACGCCGGAATTCGCCGTCCGCAGCGTTGGTGCAATTCCGTTCGCGGGCAACCTGCTCTCCCACTACGCCTACGTGAGCAACGAATTCCGCATCCGCCCGAATCTGACCCTCACCAACGGATTCCGGTTCGAGTGGGTCGACGTTCCAGCCGGAGCCAAGCTCCAGGCGCTGAACTCCATATCGAGCGTTCCCGGCCTGGTGGACTTCCGCGCTCCACGTGCCTCGCGCGGGGACCTCGCGCCGCGCATCGGCCTTGCCTGGTCGCCCGGCAACAGCGGACGCACGGCGATCCGCGCGGGATTCGGTGTCGCCTACGACCAGTTCTACCAGAACATGGGCGTGCTGTCGCTGCCTCCACAATTCTCGACCACGGCCGACGCCCATATCACGCGGGCCAACCAGCCGAACTTCCTGGCCAACGGTGGAATCGCGAACCGCTTTGCTCCGGTCACGAATCCGGCGACGGCACGGGCCTCCACTTCAGCCTTTATCCCCGATCAGCAACGGCCCTATTCGGTCCAGTGGACTCTCGGAGTCCAGCATGGATTCGCCCACGACTACACGGTTGAAGTCCGGTATCTTGGCACGCGCGGGATCCACCTGCCGCAACAAGTGCAGTTGAACCGCCGCGCGCTGGTGGGCTCCGAAGAGGCGACCCAGCTTCCGGTCTTCCTCCAGCGGCCTTCCGACGCCCAGATCGACGCGCTACGCACCACGATGGCCGACGTGATGTCGTTCAACACCAACACCTGGGCCGCCCAGGGGTTTGGCGCCACGGTGCTCGGATTCATGCCCCAGGGAAATTCGACCTACCACGGCCTCGCCCTTCAGTTGAACCGGCGGTTCAGCAACGGATTCCAACTGATCAGTGGCTATACCTGGTCGCACAACATCGACGACGGTACTACGGTTGTGTCCAGCACCTTGATCACCCCGCGGCGGGCACAGGACTTTAACAACCTGCGCGCCGAGAAGTCGAGTTCCGCACTCGACCACCGGCACCGGCTCACGGTCTCCTGGACCTACGAGACGCCCTGGTTCCGCCAGAGCAAGTGGGCGGCAAAGAACCTGATCGGCAACTGGGCGCTGAGCGGGACCTACACCGCCGAGACTGGCGGCTATGCAACCGCGTTGTCAGGCGTCGACTCCAACATCAACGGCGACAACTTCGCCGACCGGACCATCGTCAACCCGGCGGGCCAGGCGAACGTTGGTTCCGGTGTCCGCGCTTTGTGCCGTGGCGGCGGAATCTGCAATCCCAACGTCGCCGCCGACCGTTCGCGGATCGTCGGCTGGGTGGCTGACAATCCGAACGCCCGCTACATCCTGGCCGGCCAGGGCAGCTATCCCAACGGCGGGCGCAACACTCTCCAGATGCCCGGGATCAACAACTTTGATCTCGCCATCAGCAAGCGGATCAGCGTCACCGAGTCCAAGACAATCGAATTCCGCTCCGAGGCCTACAACGCCTTCAACGTCGCCCAGTACACACCGGGATTCACCAATTCCGCCGGATTCCGGCCACGCGTGAACTTCTCCGACTTCACCATGCTCCTGCCGGGCCAGCAGGGTGCGTCCAACGCACCCGGCGTTGCCAACCCTCTGTTCGCACGGCCGGACCAGGCATTCCAGTCCAACAGCCGGACGCTGCAGCTCGTCTTGCGGTTCCGGTTCTAGCCTCAATACTGTTCACTTAACGTTTCTTGATCCGCAATACGATCTTGACGCGGCGGGTCTGGCATCGTCCGCGTGGCCTCAGGTTGTAGTTGCTCATCTT
>VFZX01000045.1 GCA_016871015.1 Acidobacteriota bacterium
CCGGCAGCCTGGCAACGAAAAATCGTGCTACGCAACAACCACACTTCGACCGGCGGCGATGAGCGTTCGCCCGTCAATTCTCGGACAGGCTCCTAGGCCCGCACTTGCAGGGGTCCAAATCGGAGACGTGATAGACTCACGGGTATGCGACGTCACCTTCCGCTAGCGTTCCTCATTTCCATGGCCGCATTCGCCGTGGACAGCCAACAAGCCGAGTACGTCGGAGGCACCGCGAGCCTCCCGCAGAAGACAGAAGGCACGTTCCAGACGGCCGAGAAAGAGGCCCGCTTCGCCTATAAGGGTGGCGAGCTGACCATTGACTACGCCAAGGTCACCTCTCTCGAATCCGGCCAGAAGGCGGGCCGCCGGGTCGGCTTGGCCATCGCCATCAACTGGGTCGCGCTGTTTTCCAAGAAGCGGAAACACTACCTCACCATTGGCTACAGCGACGCGAAGGACGTCAAGCAGGGCGTAGTCTTTGAACTCGGCAAGGACATTGTCCGGCCGGTGCTGACCTCACTCGAAGCCCGGACCGGCAAGAAGGTAGAGTACGAGTCGGAAGAAGCCAAGAAGCACGTCGGGAATTAACGCTTCACCGCGAAATTATACAGCGCCGACGCCGTCCGGACCCAGATGTGCCCATCGGCGATCGCCGGTGTCGCAAACACTTCTTCCTGCATGTCCCCGGTCGCCATCACTTCCCATTGTCCACCCGGCTTGAGGACACTCACCTTGCCATCCCGGCTGATCATGTAGATCTTCCCGTCTCCCGCCACCGGCGATGAGTAATACTCATCCATCGCATGTGACAATCGGCCCTGTTTGATCATCTTCCCTGTCGCTGGATCGAGCGTCTGCAGGATGCCTCCGTTGCGGATCAAGTACAGCACGTCCTGATACAGCAGCACCCCCGGAACATCCGGAAGCGACCTGTCATAGCGCCACTTCACGTGCGTGCCGGTGATGTCCCCGCGCCCTCCCAGCCGGATCGCCATCGTCGCGTTGCTGGAAGTGCGCCGCATCGTGTAGTACAGCCAATCCTTCTCGTTGAACAGCCCGTCTTTGTCGAGGTCCTGCATGTCCCAATTTCCGGGATGCCAGTTCTTCGGGACTTCCTCTTTCGACAGCTTGCCGTCGCCGTTCTTGTCATGCGCCTGCAGCATCGCGCCGAAAACCGGCAGCTCGATGCGTTCGCTTGGCTCGCCGCCTGGAGCCCAGCCGTTGAAATACAGCGTGTCGCCACCGATCACAGGCACTGACTTCACCTGGTAGGTGAGCCCGCGGACTCTCCACAGCAGCTTCCCGGTCTCGATCTCGTAGCTCGTCATCTGGTAGGACCCTGGGATGATCACCTCGCCACGGTGAACAATCGGAGTCGAGAAGCTGTGCACCATTTCCGGACGCTCGGTGCGCCAGAGCTGTTTGCCAGTCTTCGGATCCACCGCGACAACATGGGCCTGCTCATCCTGGTCGACAATCATGATCAACTTCCCCTCGGCCAGCACGGGTGAAGCACCCATCCCGTGGAAGTTCGTGAACGGACCCATCGCCAGCCGCCACCGCTCGGCACCGTCGTTCGTGTAGGACACCAGTCCGAACCCCGCGAAAAACACGTAGACGTTGGCGCCGTCGGAGACCGGTGTCGGCGCGGCGGGATCGTTCAACTTGTGCCGCTTTTCATCCCGGTGGCCAGGCGATTCGCGGCGCCACAGAATCTGGCCGGACTTGCGGTCCAGCGCGAACGTGTACATTTTTCCGCCCTCGTGGGCCGTGAGGAAGATGTGGGATGCCGTCACCACGGGCGAGGACTTGCCCGCTGGGACCGCCGTCTTCCACACGGCAGGCTTATCCGCGCCAATTTCGACAGGCAGGCGCGCTCCCTCCGCGACACCGGATCCGTTGGGACCGCGAAAGCGGGTCCACTCGGCGGAATGGGCGGCGGCGGCAAAGAGGCCAGCGAGAACGAGTACCGGTAGCGTCACATCGGAGATGATATCAGGTTGCCAGGCGCACCCATGCGGCTAGGCGCCCCAACACAGAATCGCAGGTGAGCCGGAGGCCCGCGCCAACACACCCACCGACGCCGGGACCATCACCAGCATCCTTGCACTCTCCGGTGGCAGTCCGAGCCAGCACATCGTCAGGATCCGAAGATGGCTGCCGTGGCCGAACAGCGCCACTCTGCCTTCTACCGCCGCGGCCCGTTCGAGGACCCTTGATGCCCGTACCGCGACATCCGCCGGACTCTCTCCACCCGGTGGCGTATCCAGCCACAAGCGCCAATCCGGATACTCGGCAGCCGCCTCGGCATAGGTGAGCCCCTCTAGATCGCCGTAGCTGCGCTCGCGCAGATCCGGACACCGCTCGGCTTTGTCCAGCAGGCCCGCCATCCGGCACGTATCCACCGCCCGCGAGAGTGGACTGACCAGGATCACGTCGAAATTGCGCCCGGTGAGTTTCGGCCGCAGCTTCTCCGCCTGCCGGATTCCCGTCTGCGTCAGGCACACGTCGGTTGTGCCGGTATAGCGTCCGGACGCGTTCCAGCCGGACTCTCCGTGGCGGATCAGCCAGATCTCTGACGCCACCGTTAAAACTCGCGCCTCTTGAGACGTTCGACAGTGAACTTGGCTGTGTCGGCCACCGCCATCACCGTCATCACTCCCGCCTGGACCGGATCGGTGACCACCAGGTCCGATGCGCCGGGAACGCTCCCCGCCATGTTCAGGCTGACGACGAGCAGTCCTTGCTGGCGGACCTCGATCACCGCCTGCTCGATCTCGCCCCCCATCAGCGATCCCGCCAGCACCAGCGCCTTGGCCCGAGGCAGCCGCGCCACCGCGCGGACGGCTTCGGCGAGCTGCTTCTCGCCCACCAGGGGGATGGTGTCAACCGAGATGTGCTCGCCGCGGATGTTGTGGCGGTCGGCCTCTGAGATCGCTCCAATCGCGACCTGTCCCACTTGCGCACCTCCGCCCATGATGATGATCCGCTTACCGTAGATCTGCTGCAGCGTGTTCACCACCAAAGCTTCGCGCACGATTGCCAGATTCCGCAGCTCCGATGCCAGCGCGTCCACCGGTCCAGCCAGAGCCATCTCGAAGTACATCGTTGTCGGATTGACGATCTCCACCGACGTGATGTCGCCCTGGTGGCGCGCGATCACACCGGTGACCTGGTGCAGGATGCCGGGACCCGGATCGGCGTGGACCAGGAGTCCGATCCGCTCAGTCTTCGATTCCGCCAATTTCGTATTTCTCCAGGATCTCGTCCCAGTATCCCTGCGCCTTGAGCACCATCTCAGCGACCTCGCGCAGCGCGCCCTCGCCGCCCTTGGCCGCGGTCACATAATGCGCGGACTGCTTCACCTCGGGCCTCGCGTTGCCGACGGCGACGGCCCATCCCACGCGCCGGAAGATCACCACATCGGTGAAGTCGTCGCCGATGAAAGCCACCTCTTCCGGCTTGAGCCCCGAGTCCTGAAAGATCTCCTCAAGCAGCGGGATCTTCTCGATGTTGCCCTGATAGCAGTAGGCCATGTGGCCTTGTTTGGCCCGGATCTCGACCGCGGGCGACTTCCTGCCGCTGATCACGCCCGTCTTGATTCCCTTCCAGTGCAGCCACTGCAACGCGATGCCATCCTGGGAGTCGAAGGCCTTGGTCTCGGTCCATTCTCCGCCGGCGTTGGGCAGGAACAGGACGCGGCCATCGGTGAGCACGCCGTCGACATCCATGAGAAGAAGGCGCACCTTGCTGGCGCGATCGTAGTTGCTATTCATGGGATAAAGGAATCAGAAGGAATCGAGGAATGAGGCTGCTAGGGCAGGTCCGTGAGACTATTTCCCGTTATAGCATGTTCCCCCTGGGAGCCCGGATCGGCGTGGCCGTTTCCGGGGGTCCGGACTCGGTGGCGCTGCTGACAGTTCTGCGCGAGCTGGCATTGGACTGGGAACTGAGCCTGGTGGTCCTGCACCTGAACCATTGCCTCCGGGGCCCGGAATCGGACGAGGACGAACAGTTCGTCCGCGTGATCGCTGGCGAGCTGCCCTGCATCGCCGAGCGCCGCGCGGTGGGCCAGGAGTGCGGAAACCTGGAACAGAACGCACGCAGCGCACGGCTCGGCTTCTTCCGCCGGATGATGGTCCAGCACAGGCTGGCTGCGGTTGCCACTGGACACACCCGCTCGGACCAGGCGGAAACCGTGCTGTTCCGGCTCATCCGCGGCGCTGGGACCGCGGGGCTTGCGGGGATCCTGCCCGTGACCTCGGACAAACTGGTCCGTCCACTGATCCATGTCAGCCGGCCGGAGGTGAAGGAGTTCCTCGAAGCACGGGAAATCCCCTGGCGCCAGGATACCTCCAATTGCGATCTTCGCTTCACCCGCAACCGGATCCGCCACGAGCTGCTGCCGGTGATCGAGTCGGGATTCAACCCCCGGATCGACGAAGTTCTCGCCTCGGCCGCCGAGGTCGCTCGGGAGGAAGAGCGCTACTGGGACGGGATTGCCGAGGCAGCGCTTTGGTCGTGTGCAAGGCCCCATCCGAGGGGAGCCATCATCGATTGCGAGGCTTTCGGCGAACTGCATCCGGCCACCGCGCGCCGTGTGATCCGCAAGGCGATTGCGGCCGCGCGCGGAGATCTCCGCCGGATCGAGTTCGCCCATGTCGAAGCCCTGCGCGAGGTATTGTCGGGCGGGCCTCCAGCGGCTTCGGTGCCGGGCGCCGTTGCCGTACGGTCCGGCGGCGCGGTACTGGTGGGGCGGGCACCGGACCGGACGCCCGTCACGCTCTCGATCCCTTCCTCGACGGCAGTCGCGAATTGGGGTACCAGGCTAGTACTCCGCGAATCCGGATATAATACAGATGACCGGTTGATGTCTCGCGGCGGGCCGCTCGTCCTACGGACGTGGAGACCTGGCGACGAGTACCAGCCGGCGGGTTCCCGGAAGCCACGTAAGTTGAAGGATCTGTTCCAACAAGCCCGGATTCCCTTATGGGATCGTGCCTGTTGGCCGATTATTACGGAGAACGGCATCATCATCTGGGCACGGCAGTTTGGTCCGGCTGAAACATCGGACGGCAAGGTGGTGTTCTACTTGAGTGAAAAGAAATTGGCGGCTAATGAATCGGCGGACAGGGAATCGCCGTCTTTACATGTAAGCGGGCAATCCGCCGCCAGGGAGAGTTCATGAATTCGAACGCGAAGACGGTCGTTTTTTGGGTGGTACTGATCTGTGTGGCCGTCCTCCTTTGGGCAGTGGTCAATTCGGGCAAGAACCGCAAGGAAGAGCTGCTGACGCTCACCCAGTTCCTCGCCGAAGTCGAGGCGGGGCGCGTGAAGGACGTCGAGATTGAAGGCAACGAGGTCACCGGCCACTTCCAGCAGGATCAGACCCGGACGCTGCGGACCCGTGTGCCGCTGAACTACCCCGACATCTACAAGATCATGCGCGAGCGGGGCGTGAACGTGAAGATCAAGGACGGAACCTCGCTCAACCTTGTGTCGCTGCTCGTGCAGGCAATTCCCTTCGTCCTCTTGATCGCGTTCTGGATCTTCATGGTCCGGCAGATGCAATCGGGCGGGAACAAGGCGCTGAGCTTTGGCAAGAGCCGGGCGCGGCTCCATTCCTCGCAGCAGAAGAAGGTCACGTTCAAGGACGTCGCGGGAGTGGATGAAGCCAAAGACGAGCTGCAGGAGATCATCGAGTTCCTGCGCGAGCCGCAGAAATTCCAAAAGCTCGGCGGACGGATTCCCAAGGGCGTGCTGCTGGTCGGATCTCCGGGAACCGGCAAGACGCTGCTCGCCCGGGCGATCGCAGGCGAAGCCAATGTCCCGTTCTTCTCCATATCCGGCTCTGACTTCGTCGAGATGTTCGTGGGCGTCGGCGCCAGCCGCGTGCGCGATCTGTTCGAGCAGGGCAAGAAGAACGCACCGTGCATCATCTTCATCGACGAGATCGACGCGGTGGGACGCCATCGCGGCGCTGGTCTTGGCGGGGGCCACGATGAGCGCGAGCAAACGCTGAATCAGTTGCTCGTCGAGATGGACGGCTTTGAGTCGAACGAGGGGGTGATTCTGGTGGCGGCCACCAACCGCCCCGACGTGCTCGATCCGGCGCTGCTCCGGCCGGGACGGTTTGACCGGCGCGTGGTGGTCCCCCGGCCCGACGTCAAGGGGCGTGAGCACATTCTGAAGGTCCACACGAAGAAGGTTCCGCTGTCGGACGATGTGGATCTATCCGTGTTGGCCCGCGGGACGCCAGGGTTCGCCGGCGCCGACTTGGCCAACCTCGTCAACGAGGCCGCGTTGATCGCCGCCCGCCAGAACCGCAAGGTGGCGACGATGTACGACTTCGAGGTCGCCAAGGACAAGGTCATGATGGGCGCCGAGCGGAAGTCGCTCCTGTTGAGCCTCGAAGAAAAGCAGACCACCGCCTACCATGAAGCCGGACACGCGCTTGTGGCGGCAATGCTGCCTGAAGCCGACCCGCTTCACAAGGTCACCATCATCCCGCGCGGCATGGCTCTCGGCTTGACGATGCAGTTGCCCATGGACGACAAGCACTCCTACTCCGAGCGCTACCTGCGGGGCCAGATCTGCATTCTGATGGCCGGCCGGATTGCCGAGGAAGTGTTCCTCAAACAGACCACCACGGGCGCGGGCAACGACATCGAACGTGCCACCGATCTCGCCCGCCGGATGGTGTGCGAGTGGGGCATGAGCACGCTGGGTCCGTTGAGCTTTGGCAAGAAGGAAGAGCAGATCTTCCTCGGCCGAGAGATCGCCCAGCACCGCGACTACTCCGAGGAGACCGCGCTCCGTATCGATCAGGAGGTGCGCGGCATGGTCGACGCCGAGTACCAGCGCGCCAAGGGGGTCATTGAGGACCACCACGACGGATTGGTCCGGGTGGCGATGGCGCTGCTCGAGAAGGAGATCCTGGATGGCGAAGAGGTTAAGCGGCTGATTCACGCCAAGTCCCAGGCCCCACTGGCCGAGGCAGGCGGTGGGACGAGCGGCTCAGACGAAGTCCAGCGCGTGATCCGTCCGGAGCCCACGGGCTTGAACGTCCGCCCGATCACCGAGGGCGGACCGCAGCCCGCCTGATTACTGGTGTGCTGAGAATTGAGGCTGGGGAGGGTTGAGCTTCACCTCAACCGTCTTCTCCTCTTCGTCGATGTCGTGGGTCTTGCCGTAGGTTTGGAAACCCTTGGCGATCACTTGGATCAGGATCTTGCCCTGCGGGATTGGCGGGATCTTCGCCACGCCCTGCTGATTGGTGCGCAGCTCCCAGTTTTTGCGAACCTTCTTGCCGAACTTCGCCGCGGAACGGCCCTCGACAAACTTCACCACCACGCTCGCCCGGTCCACCGGTTTTCCGTGGAGGTCAGTGACCGCGATCTGCAGCGCTGTCAAGTCCTTTTCCGCGAACAAAGGGGTGGCGCAGCAGGCCGCCGAAAGAAACATGGCTCGCCGGGTGATCATACTCCCAATATAGTTCACTTCAGGAACCGGGCGGGTCTGCCCAGGTACCGGGACACCGCCTCGGCCGCGATGTAGCCGCTCCGTACGGCCCCCTCCATGGTGGCGGGCCAGCCGCTGTTGGTCCAATCTCCCGCCAGGAACACGTTCGGCCAGCGGGACTCGCATCCCGGCCGGACCAGCCCCGGAACCGCCGAAAACGTCGCGCGGACTTCCTTCACCACGTGAGCCTTGACCACCTGGACGCCACGGACCACCGGCAGGAATTCGGCCAACTCGTCCACGGCCATCCGGATGATTTCGGCGCGCGGAGTGTCCAGGACAGACCGTGAAGCACTGATCACCAGTTGCAGGTAGCGGCCCTCCGACTTGTTGAAGAACCACTGGATCGTACGGTCGAGCAGCGCTGCGTGGGGCAGGGAAGTGACCGGGCGGTCAAACCATAGGTGGACGCCAGTGATCGGGGAATGCTCCCAGCCGTCGAACCGCAACCCGGGGACCAGCGCGCCCGCCCGCTCGAATGGCACGGCGAGGACGAAGGCGTCGGCCGCGAGCGGGATGCCCGAGCAGTCAACCGCGGCCGCACGGCCTGAGTCCTCAATCACGCCGGTGGCAGTGGTCCGGTAATGGATCCGGACGCCTGGAGCCCGCGCATACAGGTCGCTGAGCGGGACCGCGGGCACGCCCATCTCGTGCGCGCCGGACCCGGCCAGGAATCCCTCGCGGAACACCTGGAATCCGTGCTCCGCGGCCATCCGGTCGAGATCCTCGTTGATGGCGCTGACCAGCACCGGACCCCAGAAGCGCGACACCGCCCGCGCCGTCTGCCGCATCCCACGCAGCCATTCCCCCATCGTCGTGCGGGGCGCGGTTCCGCGCCGGATCGCCAGCATCGCGCGCGCGATAGCTGCCTTGTCGGCCAGGCCCAGGAAGCGGAGCCTGGCGAACGATCCGGTGAAGTGCAGAGGTGCGGGCAAAACTCCGGCCTTCATCACTGACATGCGCCCACCGGGCTCGATGAAGAAGAACTCGCGGTAGAACCGGACCTTGTCCGCCACGCCAAGGCGCGCGTACAGGTCCAGCAGGTTCACGCAGCATCGCAGCAGCACATGCTGGCAGTTGTCGATCGTTTCGTCCTGATGCGGATACGACGATGCGCGGCCTCCGAGAAACGGCCGTGCTTCGGCCAACTCCACATCGCAACCGGATTGGGCCAGGGCAGTGGCCGCCGCCAGCCCGGCGAGTCCGCCCCCGGCGACTAGCACCCGGGGCATGCGTCTAGATGGGCAGCCTGGCTCTCCGTCCGCCCCCTCCGCTTCCATCGATGAGTTCGATCACCAGCCAGATCACCATACACAGGAACAGGACGAAGATGGCGTCTTCCATGATTCGACCAGTATGAGGTGAATCCGCCCCGGACCACAAGCACTCCTAGTCCCAGTACCCCGTGTATTTCCCTAGTGCCAGTGCAAGCACAATGAACGTGGCGGGGAATGCAAGCAGCGCCGCCGCCAGCCGGACCCGCCAGCTCCAGGCGAACAGGAAGCTGGCCGCCGCCTGCACCGCCACGATCGTGCTGAAAATGGCCGCATATCCGCTGTAGCCGAACGAGCAGAACGGGCAGTGCTTCCCGGTCTTGTTGTGGATATTGCAATGCGCATCGGCTGCCGCCCACAGCCAGTCGCAGCCGCATTGGAACACCCAATCGCAGACCTTGATGAAGCCCGTGCTGGTCACAGCCGCCGCCGCGAGGAAGACCATCCACGGCTTCATCGGGCAGCTACCGTCTGCGTCAGGACCGCCAGCGCGTTCCGGATCAACCGCAGCCCGCAATCATCCTCCAACGTGAGGATCGACTCCGGATGGAACTGTACGGCCTCGATCGGAAGCTCGCGGTGCCGCACTCCCATGATCACCCCGTCGTCGCTCCGGGCAGTCACTTCCAGCTCGGCCGGCAGCCTCTCCGGCAGCGCATACAAAGAATGGTAGCGCCCGACCTTGAACTGCTCCGGCAGCCCCTCGAATGCGCCCTTGCCGGTGTGGGCTACAGTCGACGGCTTGCCGTGCATCGGATAGTCGAGGACTCCCAATTCTCCCCCGAAAGCCTCAACAATCCCTTGCAAACCCAGACAAACGCCGAACGTGGGAATCCGGCGCGCGGCCAGCCACCGGACCAGATCCGGAACGCCAAAGTCCGATGGGCGTCCGGGTCCGGGAGAAATGAGCACCAGGTCGGGATTGACCTTGCCGATCAGTTCCAGCGGGAATCCGCTGCGGTAGGTGACCACCTCCGCGCCCGTCTGCCGGGCGTAGTTGGCCAGCGTGTGGATGAAGCAGTCCTCGTTGTCGACCAGGAGCATCCGCAGGCCCTTGCCGGACTGCCCCGGTTCGAACGACGGACGCGGCGCCGCTTCCGGCTGAGGATGCAGCGCCCGGAAGAAGACCGCGGCTTTGTGGCGCGTTTCCAGCTCCTCGTTTTCGGGAATCGAATCGTAGAGGATCGTCGCCCCCGCCGGATACCCCGCGATCCCGTTGCGCAGATGGACCGTACGGATCAGGATTCCGGTGTTGATGTCGCCGCTCAACGAGATCATCCCCACCGCGCCGCCGTACCAGCCGCGGGCGCTCTTTTCGAGATTCTCGATCGCCTGCGCGGCCCACTTCTTAGGCGCGCCGATCACGGTCACGGCCCACATGTGCGTCAGGAATGCATCGAGCGAATCGTACTGCGGTTCCAGGATGCCTTCCACATGATCGACCGTATGGAACACGCCTGCGTAGGATTCGATGAGCCTCCGTCCGATCACCTTCACCGAACCGGGAATGCTGACGCGCGACTTGTCGTTACGGTCGACATCCGTGCACATGGTCAGCTCGGACTCCTCCTTGGCGGACCCGAGCAGCTCGCGGATGTTGTCGGCGTCGCGCAGTGGATCGCCCGTCCGCCGCGCCGTGCCCGAGATCGGGCAGGTCTCGACCCGCGATCCCTCCACCCGCACGAACATCTCGGGTGAGGCGCCCACAAGAGCCTCGTCGCCGAACTGGATCAGGAATTCGTAGGGGCTCGGCGAAGCCTTTTGCACGCGCTGGAACAGCTCGGCCGCGCTGCCCTGATACGGCGCGCTGAACGTCTGGCGGATGACGACTTCGTAAAAGTCGCCGCGCTTCATGCCCTCCTGCAGCGTGCGGACCTTGGCCATGTACTCTTCGGGCGTGTGGTCGGAGGTGATGTCGCCAGTGCCGGTTGCTGGCGGTGGAGGGATCCGTTCACCGCCGCGCTCGTGTCCATCGGTGGAGAGGGCCCCGAAACTGAATTCGTACTCGAAGCGCTCGATGACCTCCCGCTTGCGGTCGACAAAGTAGATGTCGTCGCACAGGAACAGCCGGAAATCCTTGGCGCCCGTGCGCGGCAGCTTGAGATCGATTGGATCGAACTGAAACAGGAGATCGTAGCCGAACGCGCCGATGAGCGCCAGCCGCGAGTCCTCCGGGTTCTTGAATTCTTCGATCAGCGCCCGGAGTATCGTGAATCCGGACGGCTGCCGGCTGCGCTCTTCTTCCGGGAACAAGCTGGAGAGCCCCTTCAGGGTCCCCTTGAGGCCCCCGCCTTCCCAGCCAAACGATTCCCAGTGCGGGTGTTCGTGCAACACGGCGTCGAGCATCCGGCACAGGACCTCGCCCCGTTGATTCAGCGGGCGGAACTCGGCGATCCGGCCCGCGCCCACGATTTCGAGCGGCGGCATGCTGGAGGCGATGTCCCACCGCGAGTAGCGGCCGGGGAACTCGTAGCCCGAGGAAAGGTAGATGCCCCGGTGGCGGTCGAGCACGGCTGGCAGGTCGCGCAAACCCCCCTCAAAAGGAACGCTGGACGCCTTGCGGGACACCGTGATCCCATGGGGCGTGACGTAGGACAGCAGGCTCATCCGGGTTGAGATCAGCATAACACGACCTAAAGGTGGTGCTTAGCTCCGGACGGCTATTCGAGTAGCGTTTTCCAGGTGGTGGCGACCAGCGCGTGGGTCACCATCGCCGCGCGGATCGAGGCGGTCCTCAGGTACACTCCGCCGTAGAACAGCCCCGCCACCGAGGCCAGCGCGACTACCTTCCAGTTGGGAAATTTGTGGGCGTACCAGAGGTGGACCGCGCCAAACGCCAGGCTGCTGATCACCAGCGCGGCGGGCACGCCCCACAACTTCTTCAGGCGCTCGAGCACCACGCCACGGAACAGGAACTCCTCGAAGACAGACACCACGAGCAGCAACCCAAGGAACAGCAGTGGCGCTTTCCACGCGATCCCGTTGACAGCCCGGAATTGCCCTGCTCCGATCAGGTAGGCGGCCAGCGCCAGAACCGGCATGCTCAAAGCGTACGCCGCGGCGCCGGTCCGCCAGTCCGCGGCGCGCGGCAGGAATCCGAAGCTGAGATGCGAAGTGTCCCGGTGCAGCAGGAACGCGTTGAGCGCCAGCCGGAACCAAAGCAACTGGCCGAGCGCGGAGAGTTCGAGTCCCTCAACCGGACTCGTATAGACGCGCTTGTGCCATCCGCCGATATAGGCCGCGCCGATGAATGCCAGGTAGACGAACTCCGCCACTGGATGCTTCCAGACCGCAAGCCACCAGACTGCTCCGCCGCAAAGCACGGCCAGCAGGGCCAGCGATTCGACGCGGAACTGCCCCGATGGAATGCTGAACAGCAGATACGGGACGATCGCGCTGGCCATCAGCCGCGCTGGCGTCCACAGTCCGCGCCGGGAAGTCGAAAAAAAGCAGGCCAGCTCGATCAGGAAGGCGGCAAGCAAACTCGCCATGACCGCAGGCGGTATACTCATGGCAAGAATCGTGTCCACCGCCTTTTGCATCGGAGTTCTCATCCTAGCATCGAGCGTAGCGGCTCAGCCTCCACCGAACCTGGCCAAGCTGGTGGCTGCGCGCGAGGCCCAGGAGCGCGAGGCCCGGATGAACTACACCTACCGCCAAGAGGTGTTGATCGAGGAGATGGCGCCGCGGGGCGGCCGTGCGGGCGATTACCGCGAGACCCGCGAGGTGGTCTTCTCGCCCGAAACCGGCCGGATTGAGCGGATGGTGGGCAAGCCGTTCCAGAGCCTGGTCCGGCTGCGGCTCACGGACGAGGACTTTCGCGATATCCGCGACGTCCAGCCGTTCCTGTTCACCTCCGAGGACTTGTGGCTCTACGAAACGCGTTTCAAGGGCGAGGAAGCCGCCGATGGCGTCGACTGCTGGTTGTTGCAGGTCCGGCCGCGCCAGACCCACCAGGGCCAGCGCCTGTTCGACGGCATCTTGTGGGTTGACAAGCGCGACTACTCGGTGTTCAAGACCGAAGGAGTGGCTGTCCCCCAGATGTTCTCCAAGCGGGAGGAGAACCTGTTTCCCCGTTTCACCACCTTCCGCGACAAAGTGGACGGGCACTGGTTTCCGGTCCACACGCATTCCGACGACACGCTTCCGTTCGCCAACGGTCCGCTGCGGATGCGAATGTCGATCAAGTATTTGAACTATCGCAAGTTCAGCGCCACGTCGAGCGTCACCTTCGACGCCCGCTGAGATCCGGCTGCCCGGGTTTCCAAAAAAAATCTGATCGGCCCGATAAAGAAAATTTGCGAGACTCGATCCCCCCAATTTTGATAACCTCCCTCTGAAAGCGAGGCTCCGAGATGAAGCTACGACAGCTTTTCCTCGCCGCACTTTGTTGTGCACTGCTCCCGGCCCAGACGCCGGACGCGGACGCCATGAAGGCGGCGATTCAAGCGGCCCAGTCCGCCGGTGATAATGCGTGGATGCTGGTGAGCGCCGCGCTGGTGCTCATGATGACGGGTCCCGGCCTGGCGCTGTTCTACGGCGGTTTGGTGCGCCGCAAGAACGTGCTCAACATCATGGTCCAGAGCTTTGCGATGCAGGCGGTGATCACGGTGCTGTGGGCCGTGATCGGCTACAGTCTGGCGTTCGGGGAGGCCTGCCCCTACATGGGCGGGTTCCAATACATATTTCTCAACGGAGTGGGCACCGCGCCGAACGGCGACTACGCGGCGACGATCCCGCAGTTGACGTTCATGGTGTACCAGATGATGTTCGCCATCATCACACCCGCGCTGATCACGGGCGCCTACGCCGAGCGTGTCAAGTTCACGGCGATGCTGCTGTTCAGCGTTCTGTGGACCCTCATTGTCTACATCCCGCTGGCCCATATGATCTGGGGCAAGGGTGGACTGCTGAACGCCTACCTGGGCGGCAAAATTCCGGTGTTCGATTTCGCCGGCGGCACCGTGGTCCACATCTCGTCGGGAGTCTCGGCGCTGGTGTGCGCGTTGTACCTGGGCAAGCGGGTCGGATACCCCGATCAGACGCGGCCGCACAGTCTGGTGCTGTGCTTCATCGGCGCCTGCATGCTGTGGGTCGGCTGGTTCGGGTTCAATGCGGGAAGCGCGCTCGCCGCGTCGGGACTCGCATCAAGCGCTTTTGTCAACACTCATCTCGCCTCGGCCACCGGCGCCATTGGATGGGCGGTTGCCGAGTGGTACCGCAACGGCCGGCCCAGCGTGCTGGGCATCGTCTCCGGATCCGTCGCGGGACTGGCGACTATCACCCAGTCGTCCGGATTCGTGCAGCCGCAAGCCGCGATGCTCATCGGTCTCACCGCTGGCATCGTCTGCTACTACATGGTGGCCAAGGTCAAGGACAAGTTCGGCTATGACGATTCGCTCGACGCGTTCGGCGTCCACGGGGTAGGAGGCACAATGGGATGCCTGTTCACCGGCGTGTTCGCCACCAACAAGATCAACGACGCATTGAAGGTCAATGGCGTCCCGGCGCCGCTCGGATGGGTGGACGGAAACTCCGGCCAGATCTTCAATCAGGCGATTGGCGCGGCGATTGGCATCGGACTCGCGATCGTGGGGACCTACCTGATTCTCAAACTGTGCGACATCCTGGTCGGGCTGCGCGTGGAGCAGCATCAGGAGATTTCCGGGCTCGATGTGAGTCTGCACGGCGAAGAGGGGTACAATTTAGAGTCCTAGGAGCGAATCCCCGTGAAAAAGATCGAAGCCATTATTCAGCCCTTCAAACTGGAGGAAGTCAAGGAAGCCCTCAAGGCAATCGGCGTGGACGGCATGACCGTCACCGAAGTCCGCGGACACGGGCGGCAGAAGGGACACAAGGAGGTCTACCGCGGGCGCGAATACCAGGTGGACCTGCTGCCCAAGGTCAAGCTGGAGCTGGTGGTCTCCGACGGCCGCAAGGACGAAGTGGTGAAAGCAGTCGTGCAGTCCGCCCGCACCGGAAAGATCGGCGACGGCAAGATTTTCATCTACAACGTCGAGGAGTCGATCCGGATCCGTAACGACGAAAGAGGCGACTCCGCCCTGTAACGCTTCCGCCGGTTTCCGCCACTCTTGCCTTTGAAGGAGGGCGGAATTGAACTCGATTCTGTTCTGGAACGGCGTTGCCCTGGACGCCAACAAAGAAAGCCATTCAAACGGCAACCGCGAAAACACGGGACCGACGCTGAGCGCGCGTGCGCTGGCTCTCGTCCATTTGGCGATGCATGACGCCTACTTTGGCATCAACACGCCCACAACATTCACCCCATACACGAGCGGATTGCCAGGCGTCCCGTCTCCGGGAGCGGGAGCATCGGCGGACGCCGCCGTGGCCTCGGCGGCCTACTTCATGCTCACCAAGCTCTTTCCGAGCCAGAAAGCTGCATTTGACGCCAAGCTCGCCGCCGCGCCGATGTCCGGTGGCGACGCGTCGAAGGGCCACATGTTCGGTGTCGCCATCGCCAATTTCATCAACAACCTGCGCAAGGATGATCCGGGGGCCGGCGATGCGGGTTATTCACCCTCAGCCGCACGCGGCGCGCACCGTCCCGACCCGGACAACCCGCAGGGATTCCATGCTCCCTACTATGGCGATTCCGCCAAGCTGTTCTCGAGCAACGCGTTCACTCTGGCTCCTCCACCGATGCCAGGCAGTGCGGACTATGCAACCGCGCTCGAACAAGTGCGGCGGTTGGGGATCAAGCACGGATGGCAGGAAACGGCGGGATCTGCCGCACGGACGCCCGAGCAGACGGTGATCGGTGTGTACTGGGGCTACGACGGCGCCAACGGCCTTGGCACGCCGCCCCGGCTTTACAATCAGATCGTACTTAAGGTCATGGAGGCGCAGGGAACCACCGACCCGGTGGACCAGTTGCGGCTGCTCACGATGGCCAACGTGGCGATGGCCGACGCCGGGATCCTGGCGTGGAAGGAAAAGTATCGCTACGACCTGTGGCGTCCGGTGGTCGGGATCCGCGAACACGACAGCGGCATGGGTCCACTGGGTTCGGTGCAAGCCGGACCGATGGCCGCCGATTGCGATCCGGCGTGGCTCCCGATGGGCGCTCCGGCGTCGAACTCTTCGAAGAAGAACTTTACGCCGGACTTCCCTGCCTATCCGTCCGGGCACGCGACGTTTGGCGCGGCTTCCCTGCAGGTGGTCCGGTTATGGTACGGAATCGGTTCGAAGAATCCCGACATGCTGCTGACGTCGTTTGTCTCCGATGAGTACGACGGCAAGACACGCGACAACGCGGGTACGGCCCGGCCGCGGTACGTCCGCCACTTCCCCAAAGGACTGTGGGACATGATTCGCGAGAACGGTGAGAGCCGCGTGTACCTGGGAGTCCACTGGATCTTCGATGCGTTCGCGGAAGGCGACCAGGACAAGTACGACAAGCAAATCGGCGGAGTGCCCCTTGGGCTGTGGATCGCCGAGAGCATCTTCAACAAGAAGATGACACGCGCGTAGTCCGGATCAGCGGCGGGCGGCGGCCAGCTCCTTTTGGAGACGCGCCGCCTGCGCACCCAACGCCTGCAGTTGCCTGAGGTCGTCCTCGGCCAGTGCAATCGCGCTCTGGATACGGGAAAGGTCGACGCCGGCGGGCAGTTCCGCGCCTCGCACCGCGAGTGAGCGGTACTGGTCCGTCACTTCGCGGTAGCGGCGCTGCAGATTGTTCAGATGTAGGTCGCGGCGGCGGCTGAGGTCCTCGATCTCCTCGGCCGCCTTGCGGAGGCGCGCCAAATTGCGGGCGTTCTCTTCCTGCCGGGACAATAACTCACGGTTCGATGTCTCGATTCGAACCACGCGCTCGCTCCGTCCCTTCACCTCCGCTTCGAGCGCGGCGTTCACCCGGTTCGCTGTTTCCAGACGGTCTTTCAGATCGGTCTCCGCGGCCGCAAGTTTTCGGATCTCAGCTTCGGCGGCTGCGGACTTTTCTTCGAGTTCGTGGATCCGGTTCTCGGCATCCCCGAGGCTCTTCTGTGCCGTGGCGAGACGGGTCTGCTTCTCATCGGCCAGCTTAACGAGCGCGTCAAGGGTCGCCGTATCTTGCTTGACGATGGTGCGTTCTTCGACCCGCGTGGAAGGTGCAGGGGGAGCGGGCGCGGGATCGGCGGCTGCTTTCGGCGGCTCAACCGCCGGAGGCGCGGCGGAGATTGCATTCAGGCGCGCGATCTCGGCGCGCAGCTCTTGCGTCGATGCCGCCTCCTTCCGCCACCGCACGGCAACCACCGCAAGTGCAAGAGCGAGTACAACCGTGAGGATACGCATGATCACCTCCGGATCGCGATTCGCTGCCGGTGTTTCAACACACGGCCTTCCGCAGCCAATTCCAAACTCACCTGCCGGACTTTGGTCACCGGCAGTTGGATCTCGGCCGTGTGCGCGGCGAGAATCCGTTGGAACGTGGATCCCACCGCCGCCGGAATCTCAGCCACCGAACGGCAAAACTCGGCGTTGCCGCCGGTGGAGGCGGCGATCTCCACCAGCCCTGTCTGATAGGCCTCGTTCAGACGGTCGTTCTGATAGTTCAGATGGACAATGAACAGCGGCGCTTCTGCTACGCTGATCGAGGCCAGGAGCTGCGAGATCTTCTCCTTGATCAAACCCTCGGGAAACCGGCGGCTCATGTCGCGGGAGTCGCTCGAATTGATCACGGGATTCGTGTAATCCTCCCGGTAGTTTCCGATCGTGGAATCCGTGACGTAGAGGACGGCGATCCGCACGCTTGCCTTCGCGGTCACCGCATCGGCAATCTGCAGCGCGGTTTCGACTGTACCCAGCAGACCCGCGCGTCCACTGATGTTCAACGAGCGGATGGTGTCGGCCGCCTTGGCCCGGTCCGGTCCCGGATCGAGCAGGACTTGAAGTCCGTCCTGCGCGCGCAGGAGTCCGGCGTAGACGTTCGCGGGAAGCTCGTTGATGGAGGCGATCACAGCTTCGCGGGCTGGATCGGCCAGCGCCAGGTCGCCAGCCAGATCGAGGACGACGAGCAACATCATGTCGTGCCGGGGACCGTGAGCCCGGACCACGCGGGCGGGTTTGCCATCCACCGTTGCCTGGATTGACGTCACAGGGTCGCCCTCCACCCAATAGGGTACGTGCAGCGTCGTCCGCGGCGGGCCCGCGGCGAACATTGTGGCGGCGGTAAGGAACGTTGCGAGCCGCATCAGAAATTGAACCTCACTCCGAGCTGGACCACGCGGCTTCCGCGCGATCCAATGATCTTGCCCGCGTTCACGTTGGGTGCGTTCGGCGGCCCGATCACCGTGTCGGGCTCGGTCCAGTCGGCGTGGTTGATGAAGTTCAAACCCACCGCGCTGAACTCGACGCTACGCTCCGGCGTCAGCGGAATCCGCTTGTTCACCGAAAGGTCGTGATTCTGATTGATCGGCATGCGCAGCGAAGGATGCGTACGCGCTGCGTTGCCGACGCTGAAATCCGAGGGATGGGAGAACGCCGCCGGGTTGAACCACTGGTTCGGGCCAGGATCCGGTACATGCGGATCGACCCCAGGGACGGCGTTGACGTTGAGTGCGTCGACCAGTCCGCCGGTATTGTTGAACTGCGGACGCAGCGCCACGGGCTCGCCGCTTGCCACCGTGCTTTGTCCGCTCAGCGACCATCCCTCGACGAAGTGCCGCCGCCAATCGGTGACCGTCAACAGAGCCCGGTTGGCGCCAAGCGGTAGCTCGTACATGTAGGTGAGCGTGAACCGGTGCGGAGTGTTCGAAGCCGTCAGCGACCATTCGTTGCGCCGGTTGAAGAAATCCTGAATGCCGTAGGGACCCGAATAGTTGTCCATCTGCTTGGAGAACTCGTAGTAGGCCGAAACCGACAGCCCGCCCGACGCCCGCTTTTCAAGCCGCACGTAGCCGGCGTCGCGCTGATACCGGCCCTCCGGCCATGAACTGTAGACGTCGAACCGCTGGTAGTGCGGAAACGGCCGCAACGAGCGGTTGAAGTTCTCGTCGTTCAGCCGGTCCCGCAGAGCCAGGTTGTCAAGATGAATGGCGTTGGGATTCGAGCCTGAGTTACTGAGGAACATGTTGCGGCCCTCGGAGTGTCCAAAGCCGACGGTGACTACCGCCGCGCCCGGCAGTTCGTGCTCCGCCGACAGTGACGCGGACTGGTAGGTTGGCTGGCGGCCCGTTGGCTCGATCAGGTCGGCCGTGGTGAAGTTGGCGCTCTCTGGACGTGGATCCGGAAACGGCCGCGGCAACGGGGGAAAGCTGCCGGAAAGCACGAATGCCGGATCGAGCTGCGGGTTGAGCGACACCCAGGTGGGAGATCCGTTGAAGGCCTGCGTGCCCCACTGGCCCAGGTACACCGGAGTTGGCGTGTAGGATCGCGAGTAGCCAGCCCGTGCCACAGACCGCGTGCGTCCAAGGATGTTCCAGGCGATACTTGCGCTGGGCTCGGCCGTGAGCTGGAGCGGCTGAAAAGCGCGGGGAGTCCCTTCGTGCCCGGCAACGATCATTGCGCCGGGCCGTCCGTTGAACGGATTGGTGCGGTCGAAAGCCACGGTGGACTGGCGGTCGTACCTTTCGACGCGCGGCGTGGCGCCATCGAAGTTAAGCCCGAGACTCAGCGTGAGACCTGGCCGGAGATCCACCTGGTCGCGCAGGCCAACCAGGCCGCGCGACCGCCGGAAGTAGGAAGGTGAGATGACGATGCTCTGTTCCACAGTCTCCGGCGCCCCCAGCAGGAAGCTGGCGAATGGATGGCCGGTGTTGACGATGCCCGGCAGGCTTGTGTATCCCGCGCCGAAGCGGAATGCGCCGTTGGGATACTGTGGCCAGAACGTGTTGATCTGCTCCCGCGTGAGCTGGACGATCGCGCGCAGCCGGTGTTCCTTCCAGCGGCTGGAGAAGGAGTCGGTCGCGGTGTAGGTGTTGCGTGCGTTGCGGGACAACGGGTAGGACTGGCCCATGCCGAGGTAGGTCGAATTGAAACGGTAAAAGGGAAACGGCTGCCCGGTGGAGTCCAGGCTCGGCCGGTTTTCGGACTGGTCCGTGGACGCGTCGAGCGTGAGTGTGTTGATGTTGCGCGCCGACTGAGTGAAAACGTGCTCCGCGGTCAGGCGGCGGCTGCGCCGGTCGCGCGGGACAGACCCTGAGTTGGCGATGGTGGGGAAGTACGGCGCTTGCCCGTCGTGTCCGTTCGAATAGTTGATGCCGCAGCCGAGCCGGTGCCGGTCGCTCGCCGTGTGATCCACTCGCGCGATGATCCCGTCGGCGCGGTTCACTTCCGGGGCAACGATGAAATAGTTGTTGCGGAAGAAGGGGCCGGCGTCGGCATTGGGAGCCGGATAATATTGCATCGTATCCTTCGCCACCGGATTCAGCCGCGCCGTAGGAATCCGGTTCCCAGGGAACGGCAGACGGTTGTACTGGAGGTTGTTCCGCGTGACCGGCTGTCCGGGGCCGTACGCCGGATTCGGACTCGTTGTCGCCGGATCGTAGATGGAAAGCGGCTGGCCCGCCTGATCGACGACATGCGCCCAGTCGCCAGTGCGTTCCCCCATTGTGGGGATCGTGCGGAGCTGGCTGCGCGCCACCTTCTCCCGCATTCCTTCATAAGTGACGGAAAATGTCGTGTTTCGTCCCCCGTGGAACAGCTTGGGCACGTACACGGGACCGGTGACGTTAAATCCGAACTGGTTGCGCCGGAGCAAGCCCTGGGTCCCGCCGCGCTGCACGATCTCGTGCGGTACCGCGTCGAGGAAGTTGTTCCGCAGGTTTTCGAACAGCCGCCCGTGCCAGGATCCACTCCGCTGCCGGGAGTCTCGGCGGGCCGGCGAGTCGGCGCGCAATCCCAGATTCCGGCTCTGGGTCCGGAATTCATCGACAGCTTTTTGCATCTCGGTGCGCGCCGGGGATGGGTTGCGCTGCTGAGCTGACGCTACGAACGCCCACGCCACCAGCGCGGCGGCCGCGCGTGGAGGTCGGATCATTGATTCTACTTTCAGTGTATCGCCTGGTGGCGCGGCGAGAGTTGGAGTAGCGTAGTAGAGTGCTGATCCGCGTTTGCTTCCATGCTCTCCCAATGCTGCTCACCGCGGCGGACTGGCCCCAGTTCCGGGGGCCGAACTCTTCCGGACTTGGCGAAGCCAGGGACCTGCCGGTCGAGTTTGGGCCGGACAAAAACGTCCTCTGGCGGACCCCACTGCCGGAAGGCTACTCGTCGCCGGTACTCGCCGGACCACGGATCTACGTCACCGCGGCCGGGGACGGCAAGCTGTTCACGATCGCCATGGAACGCGCCACGGGCCGGATCCTGTGGCGGCGCGAGGCGCCCCGGCCGCGCGTGCAGGAGATGCAGCGGGCCAACTCGCCGGCGTCCGCGAGCCCAGTTTCCGACGGTGCCAACGTCTACGTGTTCTTCCAGGATTTCGGCTTGCTCGGCTATGGTCCGGATGGCAACGAGATGTGGCGCATGGCGCTCGGTCCGTTCAACAATCCGTTCGGACACGGAGCGTCGCCAGTGCTTGCGGGCGGCACGCTGCTGATGAACATCGACCAGGACACGGATTCCTACCTGCTTGCGTTGGACAAGAACTCGGGCAAGGTGCTCTGGCGCGCCGGGCGTCCCGTCGCGCAACGGGGCTATGCGACCCCGGTGCTGTACAAGGATCAGGTGTTGATCGCGGGCTCCTACCGGCTCACGGCGTACGATCTGCGGACCGGCAAGCAGGTCTGGTTCATTCGCAAGCTGCCCTGGCAAATCAAGCCGACGCCAGTGCTCGACGGCGACACGCTCTACTTCACGACGTATTCGGCCGAGTCCGCCCCGGGCCAGCAGGAGAACGTGCCGGAATTCGCAGAGGCGCTGGCCAGGATGGACGCCAACAAGGACGGCAAGCTCTCGAAGGATGAGATTCCTGACGCCAAGGTGAAGGCCCGGTTCGACGAGTATCTGGACCTCGATGACACCGGCTTCCTCGAAGCTCGGGATTGGGACCAGTTCCGCGAGCGGCGGCAAGGCGAGAGCGGACTGCGCGCCTACAATATCGCTGGCGCCAAGGGCGACATCACGGACAGCGGATTCCTGTGGAAGTCGGCGAAGTCGCTTCCCAATGTTCCCTCACCGCTGATCTACCAGGGCGTGCTGTACACGCTGAAGGAAGGCGGCGTGTTCACCTCGATCGATCCCAAGACGGGCGAGGTCCTCAAGCAGGCCCGCCTGGAGGGCGCGCTTGGCGCATACTTCGCTTCGCCGGTAGCATCCGACGGCAAGGTCTATGCCGCGAGCGAAGAGGGCGCCATCACGGTGCTCAAGGCGGGCGCGCGGTGGGAGATCCTCAAGGTGAACCAGATGCACGAGCCGGCCAAGGCGACTCCCGCGCTTGTGGATGGCAGGATCTACTTGCGCACGTTCAAGGCACTGTACTGCTTCGCGCAGGAGCGGCAGATTCAATGAGCGCCGCCGTGTTCAAGCCCTCGGAGACGGTGGACTTCGCCGTCATCGGATCCGGCGCGGCGGGCGGCGTCGTCGCCAAAGAGCTATCCGCCGCTGGCTTCAGGGTCGTGGTGCTCGAGCAGGGTCCATATCTGCGGAACAAGGACTTCACGCACGATGAAGTCAAGTTCTACCAAGGCAACCTGATCAACGACTGGAAGCGCCAGCCCAACACGTTCCGCAAGACGGAGTCGGAACGTGCGGTGAAGCAGCCTGCTGTACTCTATGGATGCGAGGTGGGCGGCGGAACCGTCCACTTCACCGGCAACTTCTGGCGCTTCAAAGAACCCGATTTTGAAGAACGGACGCGATGGGGTGCGGTGCCGGGCGCCGACCTCCAGGACTGGCCCATCAGCTACGCCGAGCTCGAACCGTACTACACCAAGGTCGAACAGGAGTGGGGAGTCTCCGGGCTATCTGGCGCGCCGTTCGATCCACCGCGGTCGCGGCCGTATCCGTTGCCGCCACTGCCGGTGAAGTCATCCGGCGTGCTGTTTGAACGGGCCACGAAGAAGCTCGGTTTGCACCCGTATCCAGCACCGATGGCGATCCTCTCGCGTGCCTATCGCGGACGCCCGGCGTGCGTGCAGTGCAGCTTCTGCAAGGGCTACGGATGCGAGGTGGGCGCCAAGTCGTCGAGCCTGGTCACCGTGATCCCGGAAGCGGAGAAAACGGGCCGCTGCGAGATCCGGGCGAATTCCTACGTGCGCAAGATCGAGATCAACGGCCAGGGCCGGGTGACCGGAGTTGTGTACTTCGATTCGCGCAAGAAGCAGGTGTTCCAAAAGGCGCGCGCGGTGGTGGTGTGCGCCAACGGAGCCGAGACTCCGCGCCTGCTGCTGCTGTCCAAGTCCAAACGGTTCCCGCACGGACTGGCGAACTCGAACGGCGTGGTGGGCAAGTACTTCCAGGGCGACACCGGCGTGATGATGAACGCGCTGTTCGAGCATCCGCTGAACGACTATCGCGGCGTGCACGTGTCGCGCCTGATTCACGACTTCTACGGCTCCGACCCGAAACGCGGCTTCTATGGAGGCTGTGGCATTGATGCGCGGTTCGACCAGTTCCCGGTGGGATTCGCACAGGGCGCCCTGCCAGGCGATGTTCCGCGGTGGGGCGAAGGCTACAAAAAAGCCCTGGGCCACTACTTCACGAGGATGATGTCGCTGCTCGCGCACACCACTTGCCTCGCGGTTGAGTCCAACGCGATCAGCCTGGATCCGGACCTCAAGGACTCCTGGGGTTTGCCCGCGCTCCGCATGACGTTCAAGAACCACCCGGACGATCTCAAGATCCTGGCCTTTGCGCGCGACCGGATGCGCGAGATCCTCGAAGCCGCGGGCGCAAGCAAGATCTGGGGCGGCGAGTTCGGAGATCTCACATTCACCGGACACCTGATGGGATCCTGCCGCATGGGCAACGATCCGCGCACATCGGTGACCGACAAGTTCCATCGCGCGCACGAGGTCCGGAATCTGTTCCTTGTCGATGGAAGCAGCTTCGTCACCTGCGCGCGGCAGCAGCCCACCTGCACAATCGCGGCTCTAGCCTACCGGGCCGCGGACCACATCACCGCCGCCGCCAAAAAAGGCGAACTCTGACAGCTATAATCAGACTCATGCCGAACACGCGACGCGATTTCGTTCTCTCCGCCACCTCCATGACTGCCGCCTCTGCGCTCGCCGCCACCGGGGTCCCACGCCGGACCCTCGGCAAGACCGGGTTGCAAGTATCCATCATGGGGCTCGGTGGAGCGCGCATCGGCACGCTGGATGACGGCCGCGAGGCACAGGCCATCATCAAGCGCTGCTACGATCTCGGTGTCAACTACTTCGACACTGCGGGCGCCGGCGCCTATGGACTCAGCCAGGCCCGCTACGGCGCCGCTTTCAAGGGTATTCGTGACAACGTCGTCATCTCGACCAAGACCCGCCACCGCACCGCCACGCAAGCGCAGCTCGACCTCGACCAGAGCCTGTCCAACATGCGGACCGACCGCATCGACATCTACCAGGTCCACAACGTGATCAACGAAGAGGACATCGAATTCATCTTCGCTCGCAACGGCGTGATGGAAATGATCGAGAAGGCAAAGAAGGCGGGCAAGATCCGCTTCGTCGGCGTCACCGGCCACACCGATCCTAAGATCATCAACAAAATCCTGGGCATGTACGACTTCGCCACGGTCCTGATTCCGCTCAGCGCCACTGATGGCGGAAACGTGCAGAAGAGTTTCGAGAACGAGACCCTTCCGCTCGCCCGCAAGAAGAACATCGGCGTGATTGCGATGAAGACGCTCGGCGCGGGGGCGATCCTCAAGAACAAGGCCGCGACCGTGGAAGAGTGCCTGCGCTACACGTGGTCACTGCCTGTTTCGACGGCGATCCTTGGCTGCGACCAGATCTCCCATGTTGAGAGCAATCTCGCGCTTGCCCGCACCGCCAAGCCAATGACCGCGGCGGAGATGGAATCGCTACGCCAGCGCACTGCATCGTTCGAACTCGCGGCGCTCGAGCCCTGGAAGCTCGGCCACGCCGAGGATCCCTCGGGACCTGTCTACCGCGCCGACTGAACCGCCGTCATCCGCGTCCGGATCTCGCGCAGCTTCGGGAGCTGGCGCAGCGGCGCGATCACCGCTTCGGTCACCGGCAGCCGGCTGAGGTCCAGAAATTCGAGCTGGCGCAACGACGCCAGTGCCGAAAGGTCGCGGATCTCCGCCCGCTCAGCTTCGGGATTCCCGGGCCGGTCCGTGCCCCGGTCCGACAGCGTGGCGCCGTTCAGATTCAACGACCGCAGTTGCGTCAACTGTCCGAGCCGGCGGAGATTCTCCGGAGTCAGCGGCAGGCCCCACAGCCCGCTATCGACACGCTGGATTCCGCCCACGTCCAAGTGGACCAGTGTCCGGATCGGACGCAGCACTTGAACCGCCGACCCGGTCAGCCGGTTGCCGCCCATCGCCAGCCGCTCAAGATGCGGAAGCTGAACCAGTTGTTCGAAGCCCTCGTCGTCGACCTGCGTGAACGCGATATCCACGTCGCGCAACGACGTCATCCGCGCCAGATGCTCGAACACCTTGCTCGTGACCTGAGTCCCCCGCAGGTTCAACCGCTCGATCTTCTTCCAGCCCGTGATATGAGCCACTCCATCCTCGGTCAGGTACTCCGCGTAGTGGCAGTCCAGCTCGCGGACTTCCGTCAATCCGCGCAGGTGCTCCATGGCGGCATCGGTGATCTTGGCCTGCGACAGCACCAGACGGCGGAGTTTCGGCATGCGTCCCACTTTGGCGAGATCGGCGTCCGTGATCCAGGTTCCGGTGAAATCGGCCTCCACGACGTTGCCAGCGGCGTCGCGCGTAAGCTGGCCGTCGTGGATCGCGAAAGCGAGAACAAGAGGAAGCAGTTGCATGCGGGTCAACTCCTGCGGCGGTTCGGAAGGTTCGACTTGCCGTCCCAAATGATCGTGCAGCCGGGCAGCGCCTGTTTGATTTGTGCCAGGGCCTCTTCGCCCACCAGCGTGTGGTAAAGATTCAGCCGCTTCAGGCCGGAGAGCTGCGTCAACACCCCCACCGCCTTGCCGGTGATCAGCGTGCTGTCGAGACTCAGCTCCAGCAGCCCGGACAGCGCCGCCAGCGGAGCCAGGCCCTCGTCGCGCACCTCGGCATAATCGATCAGCAGAGTCCGCAGGCTCTTGATCCTGCCCAGCGCCGCCATGCCCTTGTCGCTGATCCTGGTCCGGACCAGGTCGAGCGTTTCGAGTTCCGGCAGCCCGGCGATCGATTCGAGCGCCGCGTCCGTGTGGCGCGCATCGCGTAGCACGAGCACCCGCAGCCCGGTGAGCTTGGCCAGGCCCTTGAGTCCGGAGTCGGTGAGATCGGTTGACTGCAAGTCAAGCTCGCGCACCTGTTGCAGCGCCTCGATCCGGGCCCCATCGGCGATATCGGTGGCGGCTAGGGACAGCTTCCGCAGCTTGGGAAGCGTGCCAAGCCGCTCGACTGCGGAGCTTGAAACGGGCGATCCGTGAAAGTCCAGTTCCTCGAGCGCCTGCAGCGACTCGATCCCCGTTCCTTCGACGTAGGTGTTCCGCACGGTCAGCTTGCGCAGCTTCGGCAGGGCCTTGAGAGCCGCGATTCCGGCGTCGGACACCGATGTGCTCGAGAGGTTCAATTCCTCGATGCTGGCCAGGCGCGCGATGTGGGCCACGCCCGCGTCCCCTATCTCCGTACCGGGCAGATCCAGCCGCCTGATGGCCCCCAGGTCCGCCAGCTTCACCAGTTGCGCATCGGTCACCGCCGACCCGGCCAGGAACACCGCGTTCCCCGCGCGCCGTCCGCCGAGCGCCGCAAGCCAGGCATCACCACGCAACGCCGCCGCATCCCGCGCCGCTTTCGGACGCGACGCGAGCTCCAGGTGCTGCACGCGCACCGATGGAAGTGCAGCCGTCAGCGACTCAACCCCGCCGCGCGTCACGCGGCTGTACCGCAGATCCACCGCCGCGAGCTTGCGGAGCTGGTGCAGGGGTGCGAGTCCGGCGTTGGTCACGCGGGTCCGGTAGAGGTTCAGCTCTTCGAGGTGTTTCATTCCGGACAGGAAGGCGATGTCGGCGTCGCCGATTGGCAGCCCCATCAGGTTCAGTTTCCTGAGTCCGGTGAGGCTCTGCAAGTGCGCGAGTCCCGCGCCCGTCACCACCGTGCCGTGGATGTCGAGGTCCTCAAGCTTGGCCATTCCGGCCAGAACCTGCATCCCGGCGTCGGTGACCGCCGTGTCGCCGATCCACAACCGCCTCATGTCCGCCATCCCCGCCAGATTCTTTAACCCCGCGTCGTCGAACGGACACAGCGTGCAATCGAACGCCTGCAATTGGCGGAACGGCTCGAGCGTATGTCCCTGGACCCCGGATTGCCGCAAAACCAGCTCACGCATCCCGGTGAGCCCTTTGATCTCCGTCAGACCTGCGTCTCGGAACCGGATATTGTCAAGGAAGTGATAGCCAAAGGTAATCGCTTCGAGCGTCGCGATCGGAGCCAGGTACTTCAGGTCCTTGCTTCCATCCCGTCCGCTGTCGGCGTTGCGATTCCAGAACGGACCTCCAAGGTGCAGCTCCCGCAGCGCCCGGAGTCCGGTCAGGCGCTCCAGGTCCGGTGGATCCGCGTTGACACCCACCCAGTCGAGCACCACAACATCGAAGTCGCCCGCCGGAAGCTGAGAGATGTCGTGCAACCGGACGGACTGGCCTTGCAGGACCACCCTGCCGCCCATGGTCAGCGTCCACTCCGCCACCCGGCGGTCGGCTGTACCCGCCCATAGCGCGGTACAAGTCAGAATCAGCGCGAGTGTCCGGGTCCGCATCTCCCGCCATCATATCTCACGGGAAAACATAGCTCACGAAAAAAATCCGGCGGCGGCCGGCCCGGACGAGTCGCCCCGTCCGTTCCTCCTGAAATCCACGCCGCCGCCAGAAAAGAGGCCCGCCGCCGCTCCGAACGGCACGCGGGCATTCACCACGGGAATTTAGCGTTGTACCCTTATAGTGAAACTGGGCGAACTCCCGTTTCACGTCCCTGACGTTTTTCTTAAAAAATTTCGGCCGAGTAGTGGATCAGCGGCGCCCAGTACCAGGGCTTAGCCGGATTCCCGCCGTTCTTCAGAAACGACAGCTTTGCTTCCCGCAGTGCCCGTGACGGCGTGGCTCCCGCGCGCAATCCCACATAGAAGCGCTCCATCAAGACCGGTGCCGCGTCCTGGGAGACATCCCAGATTCCGGCGGCGACCGATCCGGCTCCGGCGTGCAGGAACGCCCACGCGAATCCGAGCAGTCCTTCGCCCCGGACGGCGGTCTCACCAGCCGCCCGGCACCCGGACAGCGTGACCAGGCGCGCGTTGAGCTTTCTCTCCGCGATGTCGCGTGCATACAGGCGCGTCCCGGACAGGATCACGCCCGAGTCCAGCGGCACGTTCGGATTGCTCAGTGCATGGGCGGCGAAATGGATGTGGGTGAATCCTTCGAGGTTGGTCCGCGCGTAAGCCTCAGCCGAGGCTTCAGCGCCGGTCAAGCGCACGCTCTGCCCGGCTTCGAACGTGCCCGCCACCGCACGCACCTCTTCCGGCCCACGCGACAGCACGCCGAACTCCGGCTCCGACTGTAGGGGATCCCCGATCAGCAACAGCCGGCGGGGGCCCGGCCCAGGTCCGGCGGCCCTGACACTACTCAACGACGGCGCCACGGTGATCGAAGCCTCCTCGATCCAGTAGCGCCGCGGCTGTCCCACCGGCAACGTCTCGAAATTGAGGTTCCACAGCGGACCATCCGGCACGATGACCACCTGTTGCCCAGGCCCGATCTCCTGCCACACCGGATCTCCCACTGCGTCCGCCAGTTTCCAACTCGCCGAACCGGGCATCTCCCGCGGATTCCGCTGCGACAGGATCAGTTTTTGGTGCCGTGCGACCAACGCCCGGATTTCGGCTTCGGGCGGGAGCTTGATCCGCCGCCAGCCGCGCGCGGTGATCACGTCGGCGTGCGACCCCGCGGGCGCGACCCAATAGGAGACCAGCGCCACTCCCGAGCCACGTGCCAACGTCTGCAGTCCCGCTGGAGTCGCGCCCCGCGCCAGTCCCGGCAAGCTGCGCGCGCGGCTCGCCTCGATCACGCGCAGCGAACCGGCGAGATCGCCTTGTCCCGCGAGCAGTTCCTGGAGCCGCTGGTAGGGTTCGAACACCGGACTCAGAAACGCGGTGGATGCATCCAGCGACTCGGTCCTGCCGTGCAGCGACTCGATGTCCCGGATCGCGGCCTCGAAGTGATTCCGCGCCTTTTTGGGCTCCGCGTTCTGCAGCAACCGGCCGAGCCGGTTATGGCTTGACCATCGAATCAAGGCTCTGGGCTCGGCTGCGGTGTGGAGTTGGAGCAACTCCACCGCGCGCTTCGGGTCGCCACTGGCTTCGGCCACGTGGGCCTCGGCCCGGATCAAGTCCCGCTTGGTTGCGCCGTCCACCTTGTCCGCCAGTGCCTGAGCCTGTGCCAGCGCCGCCCGTACCGCGTCAATTTCGCCCAGGGACGACAGGACCAGCACCCGGTTGGACAGATAGATCATCTCGGACCGCTGCGCTTGGACCGTCCGCGCCTGTCCGACGGCCTGGTCGTAGAAGCGCGCCGCTTCCTTCAGGTTCCCCATGCGGTAGTGGATATTGCCCAGGTCGCCGAGCCCTTCGGCCAGATCGGCACCGGCACCGGCTCTGGTTTCGAGGTCGATCGCCTCTTGGCGCGCCCGGAGCGCTTCCGGAAACTGGCCTGACCTGGCGAGCGCATGGGCAAGGTTGCCGAGCAGCAACGCCCGGAATCCATCGGCGTCCCGTTGTGGCAGCAACTCCAGGCCTTGCCGCAGCACCCGCGCCGCCGCATCGAAACGCTCGCCGGAGAGCAGCAGCGCCGCCTCGCCGAACAGACAGAGCGCCTCCCGGACCCGGTCGCCGCTGGCGCGCGCGAGATCCCGCGCTTCCCGGTAGGTGGAGCTGGCGCGCTGGTTGTCCTCGCGCATCCGTTCGGCGCGGCCGCGGCCGAGCAGCGCATCGATCTGTTCGGGCCGCGAGTTCAATGACCGGGACCGGGCCGCCAACTCGCCGAACCGGGCTGTCAATGCCGTGGCATCCACTCCGGGTGAGCGGAGTGCGATGGTCGCGCGCAAGCGGTCCCGGCGTAGTGCGGATAGCGGATCCGCCAGTGCCGGAGCCGAGTCGAGGATGCGCGCCGCATCCTGCACGGATCCGCGGCGCAGCTTCAACTCCGCGCGCAGCAGAAGGGCCGGCCAGCCATCGCAATTCCGGCACTGGTCCAGGCGCTTCTCGGCGGCGGCGAAGTTGCCGGCGCGGAAGAGGCGTTCACTTTCGGCTAGGGGGTGACCGGAGGGGGAGCAGGTGCAGAGGAGGAGGAAAAGTGCAAGCAGTCCGCTCCGGCGCATTCAGATATTGTCCAACAAGAATACCGGCCAGCCTGCAAGATTCCCTCCGCATCCGCCACCGCGGTAACGCCAGCTTATGGATACTCGTGCTGGCCGCCCGATCCCTCGCCAGCGGTGGAGTCTCCGCCGTCCGGTGACCCAAGCTCTACGCGCAGCATGGAGATCCGCCGCGTGAACCGGCTCAGCATCACCTCTCCGAAGTGGATGACGCCAAAGTCCGGAAACACGACTGAGTTGCCATGAATGGCGACCCCGGGGAGCGGCGCTCCAGCCCATTCAATCTTGTCTACGACTGTTGCCGCCGTCATCCCGTACGCCTTCGGGAACATCCTGGGACCCCCGGCCGCCAATGGCACAGGCGGAATCACCATGTGTCCATACCGCTGATAGAACTGCTCGTCCTGTTCGTAGGCTTGGGCCAACTGATCGGAGGTGGCTTTCAGCGCCTCGGGCGCCAGCGTCACCGCAAGCTTTGCCACGCCGTCAAGCACCACTCCGGTGATGGAGGTAGCCACGGTGAACGATGTGGGCAGATTCGAGCGTGCGATGCTGTTGATCTCGAGATTCAAGGATCCGATACTGAGCGTGCGCACACTCAAAGGTCCACGGTTGACGTATGTCAACCCTTCCACCTGGCAGACGATTTTCGCCGCGATCGGCGACGGATTCGCATTCCAATTTCCGAACGTGAATTGAGCGGCCGTTTCCCGGTCCCCGAAGTCTCCCTCGACCATCGAGTAGACCCGGTCAAACCGGATCATGCCGCCGTGGAAACTTCCGTTCTTCACCTCGCCCTCGGCCGTTCCCCCTGTTATTGGCAGCGCCACCGAAGCCTGTACGGGCACGTTGACTTCCAAGGGCCTCCGAATGCGCGCACTCAGCCCGCACGCATGCGCCCCAAAATACTTCCGATTCGGTTCTGGCATATCCCTCCTATGCTCTGATTAACGGACGACGAACGGATGACGCGTCGTCTTCCCGGACACAGCCTTCAGCACGGCGACGTACCGGCCTGACTGGATCGTATCCCCTGGCAACTGAATCCCCAACTGCGTACTCGTCTGGTCTCCTCGAACTGCGAGCTTCCCCCCTGCGAGGGGGTTTCCATCTGGTGTACCGTCCGGCTTAGCCCGGTGAACCGCCCAAGTGACCGGGCCCTCTTCGTCCGGCAGGTCCAGTGCCAGGAGAAAAAACGCCTGGCCAGCCTGCCGCTCGATCGCAACCGGAGCTCCGAGAGTCTCCGGTGCCGCCGGAATGAGAAGCGCAGCCGCGGGCACCACCCTTGCCCCCGGCGTAAAAGACCACGTAAGGAAAGCCCCTGCCGCCGCAGCCGCGATCGCCACCGGAATCGATCTCCGGATCCTGCCGGGAAACCCGACCACCGGAGCCAGCCTCGCCATGGGTGCCTGATTCCGCAGCACATCCTTGAGGTTGGCCTCAAAGACAGCGGACTCTTGAACCACGCGGCTGCACTCCGTGCAATCAAAGAGATGCGCTTCAAATTCCTCGCACTCGGCCGGGTTCAGATCCCCGAAAGAATACCGTTCGGCAAACCTGTCACGCGAGGCGGTCTGGTGGTCCATGCTTTCCTAGATGAATAGTGAAATCACCACTGAATCCGTATCATGATTAACAAAAAAATCCCGGCTGCCTGGAAGGATCCTCCCCGCAGCTCCGCGCGGAAGCGGTTCCGTGCCCGGAAGATCAGAACACGGAGATAGTCCCGGCTGATCCCCATCCTCTCGCAGACTTGATCCCGGTCTTCCTCATCCAGGAAAACCGCCCGCAGCACCGCCTGATCGCTTGCGGACAGCGTTTGGATCAGCAGCGTCACTGCTCTCCGGCGCTCGGCGGTCACCATCGCGGCCTCTGGCAAGGGACTCAGGTCGGCGTACTCTTCGAACGTGTCCTGCACCGCTCTGGCCCGGCTATCGTGCCGCACACGCTCCATCAGCACGTTCCCGCAGACCGCGTTGACGAAGGCGCCGAGCGCACCTGCGTTGTCCAGCTTCTGGTGCTTCTTCAGGTACGCCAGGACCCGCACATACGTCTCCTGGATGACGTCGAGCCGCTCTTCCTGGCGGACCCCTCGATTGCGCAACTTAGAG
>VFZX01000046.1 GCA_016871015.1 Acidobacteriota bacterium
CAATTCTGAAAATGACAGGTCGTTTGCCTGCCAATCTTCGATAAACTCGACCTTGCTGTCCATGCGGCTCACCTCTCGCCAGGGCATCCCCCAGCTTAACCGCTGTCCCCTGGTTACCCTTCGTTTGTGTCAACCGCCCACCGGCACACTTGTCAAGGATGTCTCCGGTTCGCACACGTGCCGGGTGGCGACGACATCTGGTTCCGCCTGCCGGAGGCTGCCCCGGACGCCTGCGCATTGGCGCTCTACGCGCGGTGGAGGGAGTCGGAGGCTGGACCCGAAAGGGTGTCCAACTCGGTGACCATCCCCGTGTCAAAGGACGGAGGCCCATGCGGCGATTCGCATGGATTCAACTCGAGTGAGGTGCGGCGGTTGACGGTCAACGTAGGATACACCGTCGCCAGCACGGTTTTCTCGGAGGTCTTCTCCGATCAAGGCGGCCAGACCCGCACGCTGCTGCGCGCCGACTTCTCCGCCGACCGCTACAACGCGGCATCCTACGATCCACCCCAGCCCCTGGGCACCTGCAAAACGAGGTGGTTCCCCGCCGACGCCACCAATCCGTTCGCGCCGGTGCGGTTGCCGCTTGAGGGGCCTTACCAGCTCCAGCTTCCGAACACCACCATTCCCCTGGGACCCAATTCGAATCTTGGCCCTTACTCCAACCTCTTCGGAGCCGCGCCCAGCCCGTTCCGCGCCGGCTCTTACTCCGTTCTCTTTCCCCGGATCGGTGGAGCGGCCGTGCCCAACACCACCGGGGCGCAGTACCAGCGGCTTGCGGGGGCGGGCCTGGAGAGCGTCATGAGCCGCGTCGAATGGGACCCGAACCGCAACATCTGCCTCCCCCAACTCATGATTGGCCTTACTGCCGCCACCTTGTCTGGCGACCTGTACGCAGTCTATGACCGCATCTACAACTACGGCCCGCACGGAACTGAACGGATCCGGTGCTACCTGCCCGCCGATCCCGCGCAACTCGCGGCCGTGCGCAGCTCCGTGCTCCAGCCACTTCAACTCGGCGACGCTGGGCGGAACGCAGGGGGCAAGTCCTCAGATCACCGGCATAGTCGGACAACTGTGGACCGAGAGCATCACCACGAACTTCCGGCTCATCCCGTTCGCGGCGAACGATAAGGAGCAAACCGTCGCGGTCAACAAGCCCCACGAGATCTTCGACGCGGCACGCTTCTCGCAGATCCTGGACGCGTCGGCGTTCGCCTCGTGTCCGTGATCCGCTGCCGGAACGGCGTGGTACGCTAGTCCGCACGATGCCTGAGCTGACCCGGAAGCAGTTCATCGCCACAACCGCCGCGCCCGCCATGTCCGCTGCCCAGCCGGCCGGCCGCAGGCGCAAGAACGTCCTGTTCCTGCTTTCGGACCAGCACCGCCCGTCCTCCTGTGGCTACATGGGCGATCCGGTGGCGCGGACGCCGAGCATCGACTCGCTCGCCCGTACTGGAGTCCGCTTCGACGCCGCCTACTGCACGAATCCCGTTTGCACGCCGTCGCGCGCCTCGATCCTTACGGGACTCTACACGCACAATCACCGGACTTGGTCCAACCGCACGCCCTGGCCATTCGAGGTCAAGACGATGGCCCATCACTTCTCGCGCGCGGGCTACGTCTCCGGACTCATCGGCAAGATGCACTTCGTTGACGCCCAGACACACGGCTTCGACTACCGGCTCGACTTCAACGACTGGTATCAATACCTCGGACCCAAGACCAAGCTCTACGCCGACGAGCTGAGCCGCGCCAACTCCGGATCCGGCATGCCGCAGATTGACGATCTATGGGCCGACTACGGCGACCCCTGGCAGGGCCACCGTACGCTCGATGACCGCAAGGGACTGGTCCACACCGGCCGCGCGTCGCTGATCGAGGAGCGGGATCACTTCGAGAGTTTCGTCTCACGCGAAAGCATCCGCTTCATCAAGCGTTTCGCCAAGGATCATCCCTTCTTCCTGATCGTGTCGTATCTCAAGCCGCACGACCCTTTCATGCCGCCGCGCCGCCACGCCGCGATGTTCCCCGATGCCGGCATGAAGATCCCGGACAGCTTCGGCAAGGTGGATCTTTCGCGAGTGCCGCGGGAGATCCGCGACCGCATCTCGGCGCCCACCGCCACGGCCGAGCTCGCCGATCCGGCCAACGCCAGGCGCCGGATTGCGATGTACTACGGCAACCTCGCCTTCCTCGACGACTGCATCGGAGACGTGCTGCGGACGCTGCGCGAGCTTGACCTCGAGAAGGACACGGTGGTTCTTTACAGCTCCGACCACGGCGAAATGCTCGGCGAGCACGGACTCTGGCAGAAGTTCGTTTTCTATGAGCCGAGCGTTGGCGTCCCGCTGATCTTCCGCGTCCCCGGCGTCACCGGTGAAGGCAAGGTGTGCCGGACTCCGGTCAGCCAGGCCTCGATTGCGGCTACACTGCTCGACCTGTGCGGGATCGCTGTCCCCGCGGGGCTCGACGGCGGGACGCTCACGCCGCTTCTACACAATCCGGACCACAACCCCGGCGCGCCAGTCTACTCCGAGTTCGCGCTCCGGACCAAGAATGCGAAGTACATGATACGCCGCGGCGACTGGAAGTACTGCTTCTACGTCAACGATATGCCCGAGCTTTACAACCTGCGCGACGATCCGGATGAGATGCGGAATCTGGCCGAGGTCACCCAGTACCGCTCGCGTGCGGCGGACATGAAGGCGGAGCTGTTCGCCTGGCACAAGCCGCGGGAGCTGTCCGCGTGAGGTGGACCGCGCTGTTCACCGGCGCCGCGGCTCTGCACGCCGCCTCACAGCCAACCTACACGCCGGTGGTCCGGACAAATGTGATGGTCGCCATGCGCGACCAGGTGCGGCTTGCCACCGATCTCTACCTGCCCGCCGATGACGGCAAGTTCCCCGTGATCGTCTACCGCACGCCGTACAACAAGGACGGGCTCCGCGGCCACGGCAACTACTTCGCCTCGCGCGGTTACGTGGTAGTGGCGCAGGACGTTCGCGGCCGCTTCAAGTCCGAGGGCAGCTTCTACGCGTTCGTGAATGAAGGGATGGACGGCTACGATGCGATCGAGTGGGCGGCGGTTCAACCGTGGTCGGACGGCAAGGTGATGACCAACGGCGCCTCCTACCTCGCCTGGGATCAATACCACGCCGCGATGTACCGCCCGCCGCACCTGGTCGCGATGTTCGCCGACGTGGGTGGCAACAATTTCCTCGAGGACTTCGCTCATCCCGGCGGTGCTCCGAATCTCGGCTGGTTCGTCTGGATCATGCGCTCGGCGGCTACGAGTCCGATCGCGGCGAAGGAACCGGAGGCCCGCGCGCTGCTCGAGTCCGCGTTGCGCGATCCGGCACCGTGGCTCGCCAAGCCGTGGGAGGCGCGGATGCCGCTGTTTGAAAAGTTTCCTTCGCACCAGCGCATGTACGAGGACTTCTACACGCATCGCACTCTCGACGCCTATTGGCAGCAGAAGGGCTTTTACACCCAGGGCTCCTGGCGCGAGATCAAGGACGTTCCGGTGTTCTTCATTAGCGGCTGGTATGACTACTTCGCCGAGGGTCTGATCCAGAACTTCACCGGACTCTCGCGGATGCACAAGACGCAGAAGAAGATGTGGCTTGGACCGTGGCCGCACTCGGTGGGCCGGTCCGAGTGCGGAACGGCGGACTTCGGTCCCACGGCTGGCTACGACGTGCGGGAGCTCGCGCTCGACTGGTTCGACCACTGGGCCAAATCGGATCCCTTCGAGGTGCTGACCGACTCGAAGGTGCGCTACTTCCGGATGGGTGGAGGTCCGGGCCAGCTCGATTCAAACGGACGGATCCAGCACGGCGGCGAATGGTTGCAATCGGCGGTATGGCCTCCGCCGGCGCGCGTGACTCCTTACTACATGCGGGTGGGCAGGGAGTTGACTCGCGCGAAAACGCCGATGCCCGCGGTCGATCAGCTCCATCACGACCCGGCCGATCCGGTGCCTTCAATCGGCGGCCGTTACACGATGGTGCCGACGATTCCCGGATGCGCGCAGGATCAGTCCCCGATCGGCACGGGGGCCAGCGTGCTGCGGTTCGAATCGGCCCGGATCACCGTGCCGCTGGATGTGACTGGCAAGGTGTCCGCGCGGCTGTGGGTGTCCTCCGCGCTGCCGGGCGCGGACTTCGCAGTCAAACTGGTGGACCTCTATCCGGGCGGCTACCGGCTCATCCTCTCCGACGGGATCGTGCGCGTGGATAAGATGACGCAGACGCCGCGCCAGATCCGGGTGGACGTGGGCTCGGTCAGCAACCTGTTTGCTGTCGGCCACCGGATCGGGATCGAGGTTGCCTCAAGCAACTATCCACGCGCGGAACCGAATCCGCACAAGGGGCTCAGCTACGTGCATACGGGTCCGGTATACTCGTCGGCAGTCGACCTGCCGGTGGTGCACTGAAGCGACCTCACGCGACAGACATCACATTGGCTTGTCACGAATAGCGTTGCGGCAAATCCGGCCATAACGGGCGCGCCTACACGCCCCGGTTCGTGCAGTTCGCGATCAAGTTGTACTCTTGAGGGAAGCGCCTGACCCGCCCTTGGCCCTCCTCCTCTTCGGTGTGGACGGACCCTCGCGTGCAGGCGGCATCATCAGAACCGGTTCTTCGGGTGAAGGCAAGTCAAAGTGATAGGGGCGGATCACTTGGGGATCGCCCAGGTTATTCAGGTCGTTCTTCCGGTCGATCAGCTCGAAGCGGATCTTGATTTGATACTGGGCGGGCGGCAGCACATCGTCCCACAACTGAAGCTGATGCCAGACGGCCTTGGCTCCTTCGTTGCGGAGGAGCAGGCACTTCATTCCCAGGGGCGCGAAGTCGTCGCGGTATTCAATGACGAGAATGGGCTGGGGCGGGCTCGATGAGTTCATGAAGCGGGTGACGAGCAGGTCTTCGTACCGCAGAGCGCGCCCCGTGCTCTGTTCGACGCGTGCGGGTTCCGGGCGGGCATCGACGAACATCGGCCGGTCGAGGGCCTGTGCCTGCTCCGTGTCGCAGATCACGATCGCCGGCCGTTGGGCCAGCCAGATGTCTTCAATCTGATGGAGATGGTTGACCCGGACGCCACGGGCCTGTAGCAAGCCTGAGACCGGCAGGGCGAGTTCGACACCGCCACAGGCGTAAGATCTGGCCTCGGAACCGCGTCTGTAGATGCAGAGGTCCACGTCGGGAGCCGCGTCCGGCCCGAAGGTCGTGAACCCCAGAAGGAACTTTTCAGAATGGCCCCACTGGCGGTGCAGTACGGCGCGGTAGTCGATGGGTATCTGCCGTCCCGGTCCGCGCTTGGTGTATTCGAACTCGACGGGCAGGCGAAGTTGGGCGAGCTTCTCATCGATTGCGTCTTCAATCGATTTCAGGTGGATGCGGGCATTCCGCTCATCGCAGCGAGCGTGATCCGCAAGTTTCCCGAGACTGATGGTTCGCCCAGTCCTCTGGTGCTCGGCGATGATGTCCAGGGATGTCCTGGCTGCCTCGCCGGGGACGAGGGGGCGGAGGAGGCGGAAGAGGCCGGGTTCAAGACTGCGGACCCGCATACCCCGCAGCATAACACAGATCGGATGATTTGGTAGTCCGAATCAACTTGACTAATCCGGACCGGACCCGCATGCTGGTGGCGTGAACGCAACGAGTACACCAGTCGACTCGGTCAACGCGGTGGAACCCGCCGTGAGCGCGTTTCTGGCCGCAGTCAGAGATTTCGGCCCTGATGCCTGCGCCAAACTGCTCGGGGTTCCGGTTAGTCAGGTGAACCGTTGGAGCCAGGGCTACGTCGGAAGCGACGATGAGATCAAGCGTGTCCTGCAAGAGATCGACCAAGCCGCAGTCGCACGTCTGCGATCCGGCAGCAAGGGTCAGGCAGCATTGGCCGAACTCACCGCGCTGGGTCAGGAACTCGGGATCTGATTTCCGCTCTCGACCCGGTCTTTACCGCATTCCTGGACGCCAATGTCCTGTTTCCGTACCTGTTGCGAGACTTGCTGCTGTGCTTAGCTGAGGCGAGGCTGTTCAAGCCGAAATGGACCGCCGAAGTACACGAGGAGTGGATTCGGGCTTTGGTCAGGCATCGCCCAGACCTTGCAGATAGACTGAAGGGCACGAGGCAACTGATGGAAGAGACGTTTCCTGATGCAATGGTGCCGACAGGTCCGGATTCGGAGTTCAGAACACGCCTGCCCGATCCCAAGGACAGCCACGTACTGGCAGCCGCGGTCCGGAGCCGGGCCGACATGATCGTTACGTTGAACCACAAGCACTTCCCGCCAGCGATATTGAAGCCGTATGGAATTCGCACAATTGGCCCAGACGAATTCGTGCAAGATCTGATCGGGCTGTTTCCGGAAGCGGCGATCGAGACGGCCCGTCTTCACAGAGAGCGTCTCAAGCATCCACCGATGGACCGGCGGCAGTACCTGAACGCTCTCCGCAATAGCGGATTGAAGGGGACCGCAGAGGTCCTTAGCCAACGGGGCAGCAGCATCTAACAAGACCACGCGGCCCGAACATAGCGCTCTTCCACTGTTCCGCATCACTGATAGGTGACGTAGAATGGCGACACCCATCCGATTTCCGGATCCCCATCCGGCTTCTCCGTATCGCGTTGGAACACACGCAGATAGTAGTACGTATTCCCAGGCTTGGGTTCTCCATCCCGGTACTTCAGCGACGCCGTCCGCGCCAGCGGCCGTGTGGTGTAGACGAACTTCCCGTCCTTCACGACATCGATCCGCAGGATTGTGTCCGGCGCCTGGATCGACGCTTCGATCATCGGCGGCCTGCTCACCGGAGCGGTGAACTCCTCGCCCGGCATCCGTCCCGCGCCCGTCATCTTGATGATCATCTCGTCGCTCGCCGCGTAGGTCCGGCGGGCGTACATCCCTTCAAGGATCCCGGCCCGGTCGCGCGTGGGCGCCCAGATCGCCGCCCAACTGTTGTGCGTCGACCCGTGGTCGCTGAACGACACGAACCCATAAACGTTGCCCTTGGCCAGTGCGTCCTGGGCGAAGTGGCCGGGCTCGTCGACCTGAGTGGGTCCGCGCTTCTCTTTCTCCGGCGTCCGGAACGCTTCGTAGCTTCCGCGCGCGCCCTGGTAGATCTCCAGCAGGCAATCGAACCGCGCGTTCGGCCAATTGAAGTCCGCCAGCGGACCCGCGCCGAACGTGTGCGGCACGATGACCGACTTCTGTCCGGACTGGGTGAACACGTTCGTCTCCATCCACTTCCACAGATCCGGCGGTGAGTTGTCCGGACCATCGGTCTTGTTGCGGTCAATCATGCGCAGCGGCGCGCCACGCTTCAGGAACAAAATGTTCCGGTGTCCCGCCGGGCGCGCCATGCTGTGCTCATAGCTGTAGACTCCGGTGAATTCCGGTGAGTGCGTCATCAGATCGACGGTCTTCTGCACGCACCACCACTGATAATCGCGGAGCCCGTCAGGCCAGCGCCCACCGAGGACCTCGTTGTGGTCCGCGGTTCCCAGCCAGTCGAGCTGCGCCGCATCCATTGCATAACGGTAGGTGTCGAGCACCGATCCATCGACGCCGCTGTGGCCGCGGATGTCGGTGTGGCGGTGGGCGTCGCCCATGAGCAGATGGTACGTTCTGCCGCCCGCGCTCATGCTGTTCCGGGGACGTGCCGGTGGACGGGTTCCAGGGGCAGGCAGCGCCGCGCCGGTGAAGCTGGCCGCCGCCGGACCTCCACTCTTGGGCAGCGCGGACACGTACGCCAGGTAGTGCAGCGCATGAGCCTGATCCGTGGGGACCACCGTCGCCGAGCGTCCATCGCTTGAGTACGCCACGGCCAGATCTCCGGACGGAGCCAGCGCAAGCGACGCATGCTGGCTGTTGTGTCCGGAACTCTTCAGGAACTGCCGTGGCAGAGTCCATTCGCTTCCCGTAAGGCTCGACGCGTAGAAGTGATAGATCTCGTTTGGCTTGGTGCCGGTCCAGTGGCGGAACACCATCCACAGCGCGCCGGATCCATCGGCGAGCAGGTGCGGGAGCTCGGCGTAACGCATCATCCGGCCCGTGAACACATCTTTGATGTCCGGCGACGGATTCTGCACGCCTCCATTCGCGTAGACCCGCATGCCGATTGACCGCGAATGATGCAGGCCGTTGCTGCCAGGAGCGGCGCTGCTGCGGGAGAAGTCCTTGCCCCAGTTGATGCCCGCCTCGTCCCATGCGGTCCATACGCGGCCTTCGCCGTCGACAGCGACGGTCGAATGAAACTGTGCCGTGGGCTCGGTGGTCATCGCGATCAGGGGACCAGCCTTTGCGCCATCAAACGATCGCAGCATCACGTCGTAGTTGCCCGCGGCGTAGGTGTCCCAGGAGATCCACGCGGCGCCGTTCTTGTCGAGCGCCACGGAGGGCTCCCAGTCGTTTGCATCGCTCGCCGAGATGCGGACTTCGGGTCCCCATTTGGATCCGTTCAACCGCCGCGCCAAGATGTCCGCGTTGCCGGAACGGAACGACTGCCACACGATGGTGACGTTGCCGGACGCATCGGAGGCGGCGCGGACATTGAAGTCGCTGTGCGGAGCACGCGTCAACCGTTCGGGCTTCGAGGCGCTGCCGTCCGGCGCGAGGGCTGACGCGAACAACTCAAAGTTTCCGTCTACCTGCGCGGACCAGACGGCGAGCGCGCCGTTTCCACGCGCCGCGATGGCCGGGAAATAATGGTCCCAGCTTCCGTCATCCACCGTCACCGGAGTGCTCCAGGCCCCTTGCGGATCGCGTTTGCGAACTATGACCGAGTCCGCGTCCTTGCCGTTCCAGCGAATGTAGACCGCGAACAGCGATCCGTCAGCCGCATAGGTGATCGCGGGCCAGTCGGACTGATCGCCCGGGTCGCTGATGACATCTCCGCCGATACCGGGTCCTACTTTGGCTGGTGCGAGGTTCACCGCGGCTGGTCCTTCCGGGTTGTCCTCTTTGGCTGCTTTCTTGCCGCCCTTTTTCTTGCCCTGCGCTTGGAGCAGAAGCGGGATCATCAGGAGAACAACAAGGATTCGTGTCATCGCCACCCCGCACTGTAACACGTGTTGTGAATCCGCGCGGCTCCGTCAACCGCGGTTGCAACCACACACGCCTACAGACGTTGAGTCCCTGACTGTTAACGCCATTAAGGACCGTCAACCTGCCGAGTGGTGGCCGGCAAGCAGTTTGCTCTTGAAGGACTGGCACTGTATCGGCCACCTGGCCAGCCGCCATCCGGCCCGGTGAAGCTGGGCTCACTTGCCGGTAATTTCGCGAGGAGGTTCAGCCAGACCGGCTGGACTCACCTCGCTCAAGTAAACCGCCCGCCACCCCCACACCCATGCGCCGCGAACGCCGACAGCAGCCGCTCCACCCGCTCCGACGCGCACTCAGGACATTGCAAATCCCGGTCCGCATCTGCGAACCGCCGCAGTTGCTCGTACTTCCGGCCACACTCCTGGCAGCGGTATTCGTACATCGGCATCAGAGTGTCCCCAGGAACTTGCGAATCCGGTCCAGCGCCTCCATCAGGTTCTCCATCGAATTCGCATAGCTGAACCGCAGATACCCGTCGCCGTACTGGCCGAACGCCGTCCCATCCAGGCACGCCACCCCCGCCTCGTTCAACAGCCGTTCGGCGAGCACCTTCGATGGAATCCCCACCCCAGCCACGTTCGGAAACGCGTAGAAGGCGCCCTTCGGAATCTGGCAGCGGAACCCCGGAAGCTCGTTCAACCCCTTGCAGAACACATCGCGCCGCCGCTTGAACTCGGCCACCATCGCATCCGCCTCGTCCTGTGGACCATCAATCGCCGCGATCCCCGCCCGCTGAGTAAAGCTCGCCGTGCACGAGAACGAATTCACGCCCAGCTTGTTGACCGCCTCCACCAGCCACGGCGCCATCACGCCATAGCCCATGCGCCAGCCGGTCATCGCGTATGTCTTTGAGAACCCGTCCAGGATGATCGTCTTTTCGAGCATCCCCGGCAGCGAGGCGATCGAGAATGCCTCCTCGCCAAACACCAGCCGCGAGTAGATCTCATCGGACAGCACGACCACGTCACGGTCACGGATCAGATCCGCGATCGCCTCGATGTCCTCACGTGGAATGATCCCGCCGGTAGGATTCTGCGGCGAGTTCAGCACGATCATCTTGGTGCGGTCCGTCAGGCTCGCCTTGAACACGTCGAGGTCGAAGGAGAAGCCGCGTGACTCCACCAGCGGGATCGGCACGGGCTTCGCGCCGCACACCTGGATCATCGACTCATACATCGGAAACCCGGGATTCGGATAGATCGCCTCGTCGCCCTCCTCAAGCAGCGCCATCATCGGAAAGAAGATGATCGGCTTGCCGCCCGGAACCACGCAAACGTGCTCCGGACCCACGCTGATCCCCCTCGTCCGCGACACATAAGACGCGATCGACTTCCGCAGCTCCGGCAAGCCCTGCGTCGGACCATAATGCGTCCAGCCCTGCGCCAGCGCGTTCTGCGCCTCGGCGATCACGTGTTTCGGCGTGTCGAAGTCCGGTTCACCGATCTCCAGGTGGATGATGCTGCGGCCCTGGGCCTCCAGCGCGCGCGCCTTCACCAGAACGGCGAAAGCGCCTTCCACAAGGATATTGTTCATGCGTTGAGCAAGTTTCATTCAGATGCTTTCTTAAAAGATGGGACTGGATTGGAATCAGTTGCGGCGGGCTCAATGAATTCTACCCGATCGCCGGTGGCCACCGCACCGCCGCGGATCCGCGCCGTGACGCGCCCGCCGGAGTCAAGCTCGATGATCGCGATCTGGTAGGGCGCCTCGATCACCCACGCTTCGGGCGCGGAATAGACCGTAGTTTCCGTGTATACGGTCCCAGGGCTCACGCCGCCTCCAGGATCGTGACCACGCAGGTCGCGCCCGATCCGCCGAGGTTCTGCGCCAGTCCCCGCCGGTGGCGCTCCACCTGGCGTTCGCCCGCCTGGCCGCGCATCTGGAGGACGAGATCACAGATCTGCGCCACGCCAGTCGCGCCGACGGGGTGGCCCTTGGACTTGAGTCCGCCGCTGGTGTTCACTGGCAAACGCCCGTTCAGCGCCGTGTGGCCCGCGGCGGTGAAGGGTCCGCCCTGGCCCTTGGGGACGAACCCCAGATCTTCCAGTGCGATGATCTCGGCGATGGTGAAACAGTCGTGGATCTCGGCGAAGTCGATGTCCTGGGGTGTGACTCCGGCCATCCGGCACGCCTTTTCGCCGGCCGCGCGGACCGCCGGGAAGGTCGTAATCGTCGCCTTGCGGTCGAGCGCCACGTGGTCGGAAGTCTGGGCGATTCCCGCCACCCGCACCGCGCCAGGTTTCGAAGTCAATACCACCGCTGCGGCACCGTCACTGACCAGCGAACAGTCGTACACGGTCAGCGGCGTCGAGACGGGTTTCCCGGCGAGCGCCTGCTCGATCGTGATGCGTTTGCGGAGGTGGGCGTCCGGATTCAGCGCGCCGTTGGCGTGGTTCTTCACGGCGACCGCGGCCAGGTGCTCCCGCGTGGTCCCGAACTCGTACATATGCCGCGTGGCGATCATGGCGAACAGCGCCGGAAAGGTCGCGCCCGCCCGCATCTCCCCAGCCGTATCTCCGGCCCCGGCCAGGATCTCGGCAACCCGGGGGGTGGTCTGCGACGTCATCTTTTCTACACCGGTCACAAGTACGGTATCGTAGATGCCAGAGGCAACCGCGGACCAGGCGTGGAAGAACGCGGCGCCCGAGGAGGCGCAGGCGGCTTCAAACCGGGTGCAGGGAACCCCAGTGATTCCGGTCTCGGCTGCGATATAAGGCGCCAGATGGTTTTGTCCGACAAACGATGGACCAGCGAAATTCCCCAGGTAGAACGCTTCTACTTGGCCGGGCTCGATTCCCGCGTCGCTCAGTGCTTTGCGCGAGGCGGTGACGGCCAGGCTGCGGATATTTTCGGCAGTCAATGCCCCGAAGGGGGTCTTCCCAATTCCAGCGACGGCAACGGACCTCATGAAACTCCAGCATAGCGCCGAAATAAAGGTTGCACGTTTCCGAAAGCCGCTCGTCAATCTCTCTAGAGCAAGATGCTGGCGGCAACCGGACAGACCGAGGAGCGAATGAGCGAAGCTCTGCAACCTTTGCCCGCGCAGCACGCCAAGTCCGAGCCAGATTGGCAGGACCGTTTAGTTCACGACAATCTGCGCAGGATCTTTCTGCAGATTTACCGGATCGTTGGCAACACGGCCGACGCCCAGGACCTGACGCAGGAAGTGTTCATCAAGGCATTGCAGAGATCTGAGCAGTTGAAGGAATCCGGCAAAACAGCGCACTGGCTGTCCCGGATTGCGACCAACACCGCGATCGACTACCTCCGCAGGCACGGACGGGTGAGCTTCGCCGAACTGGAAGAGCTGCCCGAGCCGGTAATGGTGTCCCACGACGAGAGCCCCGAGGATCAGCTTCTGCGCATCGAGCAGAGCCAGCATCTGGAGCTCGGCCTTTCCCAGCTCAGCGAGCGGGAGCGGGTCGCCCTGTTGCTGCGGGACGTCGAGGACTTGCCAGCGGAAGAGGTTGCCCGCCACATGAATTGCTCCAAGGCTACCGTGCGCTCGCATATTGCGAACGCGCGGATCAAGTTCCGGCGATTTTTGGAAAGAGTGCATACGTGACCCATCCCTCCAGACCTGATCTAGCGCTGTACTCCGGCTGCGATCTCAATTTCTGGAAGCGTTTCCGCGTTGAACACCACCTCCATGACTGCGAGGAGTGCCGGCGCGAAGTGGAAGCGTTCCGGGGGCGCAGGCAATCCATCCGTACGGTGGCCGAAGAGATGCCACCAGGGGCCGAGTGGAACGTTCTGGCGGCGGAGATGCGGGCCAACATCCGGCTGGGACTCTCCGCGGCCGAGTGCATCGCCAATGTCGGGATTCCGTCCCGGGTCCGCTCGTTTCGCTGGCAACTGGCTGCCGGGACAGCGGCAGTAGCGGTTTTCGTCACGGGCGGGCTGTGGGTCTACTCCCGGGCGACGCAAGCGGCGCCCCAAGCCACCGTGGCCGCCTCGGCGCCGGTGACCGGGCAGATGATTCTCAAAGCCACCCGCGCTGGGCTTGAAATGGAACGTGACGGGCGTGGCATGACCCTGACCTACACCAGTGGGGCACGGGTGATTCCCGCGGTCGCAGTGTCCCACGGCGGCCTGAACGCCCGGTACGTGGACGATGAAACCGGGCAGGTAACGATTCATCATGTCTTTGCGGAATAGCCTGATCGCGGTCTTTGCGGCGTGGCAGTTAGACGCGCAGACTCCGGTACCGGGCGCCTCCAGAAGCTCGGTCAAGGTGAATCTGCCGCCTGACTCGCTGGTGGGCTTGATCTCGGCAGACTGGGGCGAATCCCGCACCGCAGACCGCGGCAGCGCGACCATTCTCAACCTGAGCACGTCGCTCTCCCTGCGCAACCTGAGCAACCGCAAGATCCGCGCCATTTCCTGGATGGTGATCTCGCAGGAGGTGACGCCTGGCGGCCGCGCCGCGGTCACCAAGGCGAGCCTCGACGTTGCGCCGGGCGAGAACTTCCCGTTGCGCGTGGACCTCCGCCTGCTGCGTCCGGTCCAGCGCCACGAAGGTCCGATGGTCGAAATGACGCTGGACGGTGTCCTGTTCGATGACCTTTCCTTTCAGGGGCCGAACCGCCTGGATTCCCGGCGTACCATGACCGCTTTCGAAATGGAAGCCCGAAGGGACCGCAAGTACCTCCAAGAAGTTCTCCAGGCGCGCGGAACGGACGGTCTAAAGCAGGAGTGCCTGGCCTCGCTCGCGCGCCAAGCGGATATGCCCCGGCTGAACGTCGCGCTCGCCCGCGCCGGACGGACCACTGGCGCTGATCCTGAGCGCGAAGTCCAGTTTTCGTTCCTCCGCTTCCCGGACGCCCCGGTTGAACCGGTTTCTGGCATGGCGCGGCTCGCCGGTGGCGAAGCCCGTGCGCCGAAACTCGAAGTGGTGAACCGGTCCCGGCGCGATGTCCGGTATCTCGAAATCGGCTGGATCCTCAAGGACCAGAAGGGCCGCGAGTTCCTGGCGGGCGCCGTGCCGGCCAAAACCGCGTTGATGCCGGGCGGCCGCACGCAAGTCCTGCAGGACGCCTCGCTCCGCTTCAGCGAGCCGACAGGCGAGACTGTGCCAGTCGGCGGCATGACCGGGTTCGTCAGCCAGGTCGAGTTCTCCGACGGCTCAGTTTGGATCCCAAGCCGGGGTGAACTCCGCGATCCCACGCTCCAGAAAGCGCTCTACCCATCGGCCGAGGAACAGCGGCTCACCAACCTCTACCGCCGGAAGGGTCTTCAAGCTCTGGTCGACGAACTGAAGAAGTTCTAGGCTGGCCGTGCTATACGGGTGGTATGACCCGAATCGCATTGAATTCGATCGCCGCAACCGTTTTCTTCGCTGGCGGGCTCCTCTGCCAGGAAACCCAGACCACCAATCCGCCCAAGACCGGTCCTGCCACAAAGGTCCTGAACAAGGTCGGCCAAGGTGTCGACAAGGCCACCACCGCCACGGTGGGAGCAAGCAAGACCGCGGCCGGCAAGACCGCTGATGTGAGCAAGACCGCCGCGGGCAAAACTGTGGATGGAACCCGCACTGCCGCCGACAAGACAGTCGACGGCTCCAAGGCCGCTGCGCGCGGCACTGGCGGCGGCCTCGCAACCGCCGGTGAGAAGGTCCGGGGCCTCGGGCAAATGGACATCAATTCCGCCTCTCAGTCGGACCTCGAAAAGCTCCCTGGGATCGGTGAAGCCTACGCTGCCAAGATCGCCGCCGGACGTCCGTACGCGCGCAAGGATGAACTCGTCAGCCGCGACATCATCCCGCAGGCTGCCTACGACAAGATCAAAGACCGCGTGATCGCCCGCCAGCCGAAGTAGCGCTCAGTACTCGAACACCGCCATCACCGGGTAGTGGTCCGACGGATAGCGCCCGTCCTCGTTGTAGGTGACGGTCTCGTGCTCCAGCACGGTCCATGGGGCGCGGTAGAGGATCCAGTCGATCCGCCGCGCCGCCGTGTCGCCCTTGAACCCGCTCCAGGTGCCTTCCTGGCCGAGCTTCCTCGCCGCCGTGAGCCGGCTGTCTTTGAGATCCGCGGTTAACACCTTGTACGGATCGGACTCTGGCGCTTGTGCGTTGAAATCTCCCGTCAGCACGAACGGAACTCCCGCCGGAAGCGCGGCCACCCGCGACGCGATCAACTTGGCCGAATTCACCCGCGCCACGTTGCCGTCGCCCGTGTGGTGGAAGTGCGTGTTGAAGAAGTAGAACCGCTGCCCGGTAGCGGTGATCTCGAACAGCGCCCAGGTCACCATCCGCGGAAGCGATGCGCCCCAGCTCTGGCTGCCCGCAACCTCGGGCGTATCGGACAGCCAGAAGTTGCCGGACTCGATGGCCCGCAGCTTGCCCCGCTTGTAGAACACGCCCATGTGCTCATCCTCGCGGTTCCCACGGCGGCTGTTCCCGGTCCACACGTAATCCGGCAGATTCCCAACAATGTACTGCCCCTGGATGTAGAACAGCTCCTGGGTCCCGATCACGTCCGGATTCTTCTGCTGGATCACGCGCAGCAGGATGTCCCGGCGCAGCTCCCAGCGGTCCGCTCCGTCCCGTTTTTCCGGATACCGGACGTTGAACGTCATCACCCGCAACGTCTCCGCGCAACAGGGCGCAAGCAAAGCCGCCGCCAGCGCCCAACAGGCCAGCCTCCGGACTACCACAGCACCTTCAATCCGAACTGAATCTGGCGCGGAGCGTTCGACTGGCTGGTGATGACACCCAGGTTGTTCGCCGTCACGTTGGTTGCCGGACCACCGAACCGAACCCGGTTGAACGCGTTGAAGAATTCCGCCCGGAACTGCGTGTTCACCTTCTCGGTGATCCGGAACTCTTTGAACACCGAAACGTCCCAGTTCCGCACCCTGTCGTTCCGGACATCCGGCAGGAACCGGCCGAGATTGCCGAACGTGAACGGCGCGGGCTGGCTGTAGACGCCCGGATTAAAGTAGCGGTCCAACCGGTCCTGCACGCGGCCCGTCAGTTTGCCGCTCTGGCCGTTGTTGTTCGGCTGCGTCCGGGGCGAAAACAGACCCGCGGTGTTGCTCGCTGACAGCGCGACCGGTGTGCCGGACTGATAGGTCACGATCCCGTTCACCTGCCATCCGCCGAGCAGCGCGTCCGCGATGCGCGAATCGCCCGTACTCAGCGCGCGCCCCTTCCCGATCGGCAAATCGTACAGCACGCTTGCCACGAAACGGTGCGCGATGTCGTGGCCCGCGAGCGCGCGGCTGGCGGCAACGTCATAGGTGTTCTGGTGGCTGTCACCCGTGTCGATCAATTTGGCCCATGTATAGCTGCCCTCGAACAGGAATCCATTCGCGAAGCGCCGCTTGAAGGTGTTCTGCCAGGCGTGATAGATCGAGTTCGCGCCCGCGTCATAAAGCGGCTGGACATCGGTGAACTGCGGATACGGCCGCAGAAGCTGGCCGCGCGCGATCGTGTTCGAAAGGTGCACGCCATTGTTCACGATCCCGAAAAACGGGTTCGGCACCCGTTGGTTCAACTGCGCCCCCAGCGCCAGGTGGCGCGGATCCAACTGGTTGATCTCCATGCCGCCCTCGCCGCTCCGGCTCAGGTACAGTCCCCGGTTTCCGACATAGGCCGACTCGAGCAGGATCCCGTTCGGCAGCTAGCGCTGAATCGTGAAGTTCCACATGATGTTCCAAGGCGACGGCGAGTCCTGCAGGAAAGCCTGCAGATTCGCGCCGGCTTGCGTGAGCAGGCCATCCGCTGCCCCGGGAACCGCGCGGAATCCCTCGGGATAGGGATTGCGCAGCAGGTTGAATGGCGTGATGCCATCGACGGTGGAAACCCACGGATACTCGACGCGGAATCCGAACGGTCCCACGGTGCCCTGCGCGCCCTGCCGCGAGGGGCCGAAGAAGTGGCCATAGCCCGCGCGGATCACGGTCTTCGAAGTAGCCTGATAGGCGAATCCGATCCTCGGGCCGAAGTTGTTCAGGTCCTTGTGGAACTGCGTGCGCGGATTCCCATCCACTCCCACGAACCGTACGCCTCCAGTGATCTCGCCGAGTCCCGGCACCCTGCCCGACAGCGGCGAAACGGCGTGGGGCTCAAACCAGTTGAAGCGGTTGTAACGCTCCGTGCGCGGCAGGTCGGCTTCGTACCGGAGTCCAACGTTGACGGTGAGCTTCGAAGTCACCCGCCAATCGTCCTGCACGTAGAATCCGTGATAGAAGCTCTGCGAGGCGACGTTCTTCCAGTTGCGGATCAGAACATTTCCGGTGGTTCCTGTTCCGAGCAGCATCGACGCCAGACTGTTGCCCGCTGTGGCGCTCGCCTGGTTCGGATTCGGACCCTGGGTGAATCCGGCCGAGAATCCGAAGGTCCCCGCCGATCGCGCCTCCCACACGTTGGCTCGGATCAGGCGTCCCTCCCAGCCGAACTTCAGCGTGTGGTTGCCCTTGATGGTCGACAGGTTCGAGAGCAGCGTGAAGGTGTTGAACGTGCTGAAGCGGTGGTCGTTGCCGCCCAGGTTGACGAATCCGCTGGCGCCGAAGCGGGGGAACATCTGGCGGTCCACCACGGTGTCGACGGCGGCGGGCAGCCCGAGGCTCGACGGTCTGAACCCGAGTCCCTGGTTGTCAAAGTTAAACACCGAGCGCGACACTCCGGCGCGCGCCGTCAGCACGGTCAGCGGCGAAAGCGTATTGGTGTAGTCGATCGAAGCCGATGGCTGCCGGACTCCCTGGTTCACCCGCCCCTCGGCAATCTGCAGATCGCCCGGGAAGAAGGCGGCCGGGGAGTCGAGGTTCTCGCGCCACGAGAAGCGCCCGAAGATCCGCTGGCTGTCGGTGAGGTTGTGGTCCACCCGGCCGTCAATCTGGTCCTGGTCAAACGAGCGTGAACCGACGTTGAAGAAGTTGTTCAGATTGGTGACGGCGTTGGTGACCGTGTTCGGCTCTGGATAGTAGCGGATGGCGGCACGTGCCACCGGGTCAAATATCGCGGCGGGCACCATGTTGCCGGGGAACGGATCGCGAACGAACGCGCTTCCCTGCGCGCGCGTGGTGAACGGGTTGAAGATGTTCACCTGGGCGCCGTTGGCCGCGCGCGTTCCGCTGAAGTCGCCCGCCTTTTGTTGCGTGGTGGGGACGGAGGTCAGCGTGTTGGACGAGGCGCGCTCGCGAAGCCCCTCGTAGCTGCCGAGGAAGAACGTCTTGTTCTTGCGGACCGGGCCGTTCACCATCGCGCCGAACTGGTTCCGCTTGAAGCTTCCCAGCGCACGGCCCTGGCGGTTGTTGAAGAAGTCGTTGGCATCGAGCTTGGAATTGCGCATGAACTCGAACAGGCTGCCGTGCAGACTGTTCGATCCGGACTTGTACACCACGTTCACGATGCCGCCGTTGCTGCGTCCGAACTCCGCCGCGAAGTTCGATCCCATCACCTTGAACTCGGCGATCGCCTCGACCGGCGGAAACGTCGAGTTGCCCGAAAATCCGTTTACCGTCGGGTGCGCCGTGCTCACGCCATCCACCAGAATGTCGAGCATCGAGTTGCGCGCGCCGTTGATGCCGTAGCCCGTGCTGTAGGTGTTGCTCACACTGCCGGTCACGCCCGGAGTCAGATAGAGCAGCGAAAAGACGTTGCGCGTGTTGAGCGGAAGCTCGGTGATCCGCTTGTTGTCCACCACTTTTCCGAGCGTCGAGTTGACCGTTTCCAGCAGCGACGCATCGGCGACCACTTCGACCGTTTCCGACACGCTTCCGACGTCCAGGCGGACATCCACACGCGCCTGCTGTCCGACGTTGAGAATGATTCCGCGGCGCGAGAAGTGCTTGAATCCGGCGGCGGACACTTCAATCGAATATTCCCCGCGCGGGGCTTCGTTGATGGAGTAGTTGCCGTCGGCGTTCGAGGTTGTGGTGAGTGTGCGGGCGGTGCCGGCGTCGATCGCCTTCACCTCCGCGCCAGCGATCACGGCGCCCTGCGGGTCGGTAATGGTGCCGACGATTCTTGCGGTGAATGATTGCGCCAGGGCGTTCCCCATGGCCAAAGCGAGTGCGAATACGGTTCGCATGAACATGACATCGATTGTAACCGGGTCTATCGCCAGCCCGCATCGCCTCGATCTCAACGCCAACAGTTTCGCCGCGAGCCCCGCCGCCGATTCTTAAAACAAGAACTTCACACCGAACTGAATCTGCCGGCCCGTGGCCGTGCCGTTCGACAACGCACCAAACGCCGCGTTACCCGTATTGCATGCCGCCCCCGCAGGACCAATACAAGTCATGTTCTGCGCCGAGGCCGACGGCAGGAAGAACGTCGGCGTGTTCGTGAGATTGAAGAACTCGGCCCGGAACTGCACCACGTACCGCTCCGTGATCCGCGTGTTCTTGAACGCCGAAAAGTCGAAATTCACCGACCCTGGTCCGCGCACCACGCGCCGCGCCGAGTCGCCAAGCAACTGAATGGTCGCGCCCGTCGTGGACCGCGTCGTCCCCGGAACCTTAAACGCCTGCGGATTGAAGAAGCGGTCCACCGAACGGTCTTCCAATTGCGACTTCTGCCCCGTCACGCGGTCCGGCACGTTGAACGTGTTGAAGATCGGCGCCAGCACGTTCGTGCGCAGGTCCGACGGGAAGCCGCCGCGCAGCGTCGTGATGCCGTTCACCTGCCACCCGCCCAGCACGCGATTCTGTTTCATGAAGGGCAGTTCGTATCCGTAGCTCACGACAAAAATCTGCGCCACATCGATGGGCGCCACCGCGCGTTCGCGCGACAGATTGAAGTTGTCGAACACGAAGCTGGTGCCACCGTTCTGGGTGAACGCCGAGGGACCCGTGCCGTTGGTCTCCATGTTCTTCTGCACCGTGTAGTTGAGCAGGAAATTCAACCCCGACGAGTACCGCTTCTCAATCTTCACGTTGGCCGCGTGGTAGGACGACGTGCCGGTTGAATCCACCGTGGGCACCGTGCCGTTCACATGCGGGAACGGACGGAACCGCTGTACGTTGCGCCCATCGAGTGCATACTCGAAAGGCACCTGGTTGCCGTGGAGAAAGGCAGTCGCGAGGTCGCGCCCGCGGGAGGCCGAAAGCGTCACCTCCATAAGCCAGTTGGCCTTCGGCTCGTACTGGAAGCTGACGTTGGCCTGGTGCAACATGGGGAACTTCGCGCCGTCGAACTTCTGCGTGCGGATGGTGCGGACGAACGGCCGCGCGGCGGAGAACGACTCGAGAGTGGTGTCGCTTGGCTGGGCCACGATGGCCGTGTTGAGGTTGATCGGAGGCGCCACTGTTGTTTGTGGATTCACCACCGGTACCGAGAGCGTTGGCACGTTGGGATTGTTCCCCGAAAATTGCGACGTTTCCTGGTTCTGGTCGCGCATGCCGTAAAAGATGCCGTAGCCGCCGCGCACGACGAGCTTCTGCGACTTCTGCCATGCAAAACCAAATCGCGGGCCAATGTTGTTATGATCGCCATCGACAATCGCCCGCGAGCGCCCGTCCTGGCCGGGCAGCGTGAAGCGCCCGGTGTTGACATTGAACAACGAACCCCGGTCCCGCGCGTCGACCGGTTGCGTGTACTTCTCATAGCGTATGCCGAGGTTCAGCGTCAGCCGCTGCGACACTTTCCAATCATCCTGGAAGTAGAAGCCGCCATACACCCAACGGTGCCGGCCCCAGTCGAGCATCTGCGTGCCTTCGTAGAACGACGAGAAGCCCATCAGGAAGTCGGCGAAGGGCGCACCGGAGCCCGGCCGGTCCGACGACGACGAGAAGATCGATCCGAAGACAATGTTGCCGTAGAACGGCGACCCTTTGAGCACCTCGTAGCGGTACCGCCGGAAATCCGCGCCCATCTTCAACGTGTGGTTGCCGCGCGTGATGTTCAAATTGTCCGACCATTGAAACGTGTTCTCGATGTTGTAGTTCGACGTGCCGCCGCCCCAGCCTGAAAACTGCTGCGATCCCGATATGTTTCCGGAGAAGTTGAAGTTGATCGCCGGGAACCCGAGGTCCGGAAACGGGAACAGCGCCAGCCGGTTCGCATTCGCGAAGCTCACGCCCGAAGGAGCGTCGCCCACGTCGGACCCGTTGTGCCGCACAAAGCCGAACCGGAATTCATTCACCATTTGCGGCGAAAAGATGTGTGTGTCCGAGATTACGGCGTGGCGCGATAGATCGATGCGCCGCGACCCGCCCCCGATGAATCCTTCGAACCCGCCGGGAATCGGCTGCCGCTGGTTCCAGACTGAGTAGCGCGCGTAGAGATTGTTCGAGGCCGTGAGGTTATGATCGAGCCGGAGATCGCCGCGGTCGCCACGGAACTGGTTCGGGCGCTGGCGGAAAAAGTTGCGCGACTGCGCGCCCGCGGCGCCGAAGTTGGGCTGCGGCACAAGCCCCGTGATCGCCGCTGAGGTAGGGTTGATGCGCGCCTGCGGGATGCGGTTGTCGGGGAACGGCGTCGAGATCACCGTATTGGCCGGGCCCAGGCGGCGGGCGCCTGGATCGAAGATCAGGTTGTTGTAGCGCGCGAAGTCGCCGTTGCGGAACTCCGCTGTGGGCACGTCGAGAATCGATGACCCGGCCTGTTGGCGGATGCGTGTACCCTCGTAGTCGGTGAAGAAGAACAGCTTGTCGCGCAGGATGCGCCCTCCCAAGGCGAATCCGAACTGGTTCTGCCGGAACTTGCCCTTGGGCTGGCGCGCCGAGTTGGTGAAGAAGTTGTTGGCGTCGAGCTTGTCGTTGCGCAGGAACTCGAATATTGACCCGTGAAAGTCGTTCGCCCCGCTCTTGATCGTCGCGTTGATCACGGTGCCCGCCGAGTGTCCGAACTCGGCCGAAAAGTTGTTGGTCTTGACCTTGAACTCCTGCACCGCGTCCACCGACGGCGTGTAGGCCATACCGGCGCGGCCCACCGCTCCCGCGTTCTGCACCGTGTTGTTGTCGATGCCATCGAGCATCACTTCGTTCGACGAAAAGCGTCCGCCGCCGCCGATGAATGGCAGGTTTGACCCCATGCCGAACATCGGCGTCGTGTTGCCCGCCAACAGTCCGAGCGCGAACGGGTTCCGCCCGTTCAGCGGCAGTTCCATAATCTTCTTGTTTTCGATCACCTGTCCGATGGCCGACGTCGACGATTCGAGCAACGGCATCGCACCTGTGACCTCAACGGTCTCGCGCACCTCGCCAGGCGTGAGCACGATGGGCACGTTGGCGTCCTGGTCCACCCGCAGCGTCAGGCCCCGCACGGTCTGCCGCTTGAAGCCCTGCATGGTGGCCGTGATCGTATACTCGCCGATCGGCATAAACGATGCTCGAAACTCGCCACGTTCGTTCGTAGCACCCTCGCGAACCGCACCCGTGGCGGCGTGCTGCAGCGAGACGCTAGCCCCCTGGATCACGGCTCCCGTCGAGTCCTTAACGTCGAGGTTGATGGTTCCGGTGGAAACCTGTGCCCAAACAGAAATAGGCAGAAATGCAAGTGTGGAGAAGTAGCGCATCAGAAGCGTCCCATTGGCAAGCGTCCGTACCATCATAGTTCCCGTATTTCTCCGGCTCCCGCGGCGAATCTTCTCCGCCTGCGACGATCAGACGGCCGGCGTGCACTCCCACAAATTGCCCGGTGATATGATTCGCGTTAGTATGCCGCCCGCCGAAGTGAAACTACATTTGCCGCTCGCCCTCGCCTCTGCCCTCGCTCTCCTCAACCTCCACCCTGCTTATGCGCAGAACGCCTTCGGCCGGATCACCGGCAGAGTCACGGACCCCAGCAGTGCCCTGGTGCCCGGCGCCACGGTGCGCGCAGTCAATGCAGAGACCGCAGTCGAAACTTCCAGCCGGTCGAATGCCGAGGGCGTTTTCAATCTCCCCAACCTGATTCCGGGTTCCTACCGCATCGCCTGCGAGCAGGCCGGCTTCAGTGGCTACACACGCTCCGTTGAAGTTCGCATTGGCGATGTCGTTGACCTGTCCATCCAACTGCAGGTCGGCGACGCTTCTCAGAACATTACGGTCACCGACGAGACACCCCTGCTCGAATCCGCCTCATCGACGGTCGGGCAAGTCACCGACAGCCGCCGCCTTCTCGATCTCCCGATCCCAAGCGGCAGTCCCACCTATCTGACGCTCCTTGCTCCCGGGATGATCACCTCCAAGGCAGTCACCGCCTTCTGGACACCCGACAACCTCGGCTCCAATTCCAACATCGGCGGCGTCGGGACCCAGACCCGCTCGGGCGCCACCATGATCGACGGCATCCCCGCCAACACGCGCTACGGCCAAACGTCCTTCTTCCCCCCGCCGGAGATGCTGCAGGAATTCAAAGTGGAGACCGCGCCGTTCGACGCCGCGGCGGGCCATTTCAGCGGCGCGCAGGTAAATATGGTCACCAAGGGTGGAACGAACGCCTGGCACGGCAACGCTCTGGGCAACTACACAGACCAGAGTCTCGCGGCTTTGGACTTCTTCCGCAAGCGCCTGCTCTACAATCCCTCCACGGGTCCGGTGACGCCGGAGAAGATCGCCAGCCTCGTTCCCCCACAGCAGGTGAGCCGGGTGCGAGGCACCGCCAGCGGCCCCATCGTGGTTCCGAAACTCTACAACGGACGCAACCGGACGTTCTGGGCCTACGGAATCGACATAATGGATTTCGCCAACACGAACACTTCGCAACTCACCCTTCCCACTGACGCACAGCGGCGAGGTGACTTTTCCTCGTTGCTGGATGTCGGCTCGCAGTATCAGATCTACGATCCGGCAACGATAGCCCCAGCCCCCGGAGGCCGCTTCAGCCGTCAGCCCTTCGCCGGAAACCGCATCCCCACCTCGCGCCTAGACCCCATGGCGCAAAAGTACCTGCAATCCTACCCTGCCGCAACCGCCAGCGGCACGGCGGACGGCAGAAACAATTACGGCACCGCCGTTCAGAACTCCCTCGTGTACCGCTCGCACATGCTCCGCGCCGACCACAGCTTCAACGAACGCCACCGGATCTATGGCGTCCTGACACTCTTCATGCAGGACAATGAGCGGAATCGCGACTTCCCAACCGATGTGCGTGGCGATTTCCTCTCGCGGCGGGGCCGCGGCCTTGCACTCGACGATGTTTACGTGGCCAACCCCTCGCTGGTGATCAACAGCCGGTATGGCTTTAATCGCTTTGGCGCGGCCGGTGGGCCGCTCACTCTCGGCACCGACCTCACCTCACTCGGCATGCCCCCCTCTCTGGTGAACCAGTTGGACCCGAGTCTGACGGCTTTGCCCTACATCACCATTGACGGCTACGCAGGCCTCGGCTTCAGCGGCGGCAGCGGCAGCGACGCCAAGACACAGAATCATTTCCTCTCTTCTCAGGCTACCCATACCCGCGGCACGCACACTCTGCGCTTCGGCGGGGAGTTTCGCGTCTATCAGGACAACGCGTACACCTATGGCCAGGTATCGCCCTCCATGAGCTTCGCGACAACCTGGACCCGGGGCCCGCTGGATTCCTCCGCCGCCTCTCCCATCGGCCAGGGGATGGCGTCTTTTCTGTTGGGTCTGCCGGCCGGCGGCAGCATCGACCGCAACGCATCGTCGGCGGAGACATCCAAATACTATGCGTTCTTCCTCCAGGACGACTGGAAGATCTCACGCCGGCTGACGCTCAATCTCGGCCTCCGCTACGAGGTTGACCCGCCAATGACTGAGCGTTACAACCGGGCCAGCAGGGGGTACGGCTTCACCACCGCAAATCCGATCCAGGATGCCGCTCGAATCAACTACACGAGGAATCCGATCCCGGAGATAGCGCCGGCCGATTTCCGCACCATCGGCGGTCTGCTCTTCGCCGGCGTGAACGGGCAGCCGAGGGGACACTGGAATACGGATCGGAACAATTTTTCGCCTCGCATCGGACTGGCGTTCCAATTCACGCCCAAGACGGTCCTCCGCGCCGGCTACGGCATCTTCTACGAACCTCTCAGCGCGGAGCGCTTGGACTCGCGCCAGCAGGGCTTCAGTCAGAGCACCACCCTCGTTGCCTCCCACGACAACGGCCTCACCTTCCGGGGCACCCTTCAGAATCCCTTCCCGGATGGCATCCGGGAACCAGCCGGCGCCTCGCTGGGCCTGCGGACTTTTCTCGGGCAGGATCTGATAGTCCTTCTGCCCTCCAATTACAGCGGCTACATGCAGCGTTGGAGCTTCAATATTCAACAAGAACTTCCCTGGCGCACGCTGCTTGAGGTGGGCTATCTCGGCAATCGTGGCACGAGCCTGAGCTTCAACCGCCCCTTCGACACAATGCCCGCGCAGTACCTGAGTAAGTCTCCGGAACGCGACTAGGCCACCATCGATTACCTTTCCCGCGCCTACCCGAATCCCTTCGCTGGGATGCCCGAGTTCGCCGGTACGAACCTGCAGGGGGCCAACACGACGCGGGCCCAGTTGCTGAGACCATACCCGCACTTCACCGCCGTCACTGCTGCAACCAATGAAGGCTACTCCTGGTACCACTCGATGCAGGTTCGCTTCGATAAGCGCTTCAGCGGCGGATTCACGGTACAGGGGAGCTACGCCTGGTCGAAGTTCATGGAAGCAACCACCCTATTGAACGATGCGGATCTGCGCCCGCACGAAGCTATCTCCACGCTCGACCGCCCGCACCGCGTCACCATGAGCGGAATCTGGGAACTCCCACTGGGCAAGGGCCGCAGGTGGCTCAACGGCGGTCCCGCTGTGCTCGACTACACCGCTGGAGGCTGGTCGTTCAATTGGATCTTCCAAGCCCAGAGCGGGCAGCCGCTTGACTGGGGCAACGTCCTGTTCCGTGGTGACATCAAGGACATCGTCTTACCTGACGGCCAGCGGACCGTGGATCGCTATTTCAACACCGAGGCCGGATTCGAGAAATCCGCACAGAGGCAACTCGCTTCGAATCTGCGAACTTTCCCGCAGCGTCTTTCCGGCGTTCGCGGTCCCGGCTTCAGCACCTGGGACATGTCGATCATCAAGCGGGTCAACATCACCGAGAAGCTGAAACTCGAGTTCCGCGCTGAGGCGCAGGACGCCCTGAACCAAGCTGTCTTCTCCAATCCGAACACCTCCCCAACCAATACTCTCTTCGGCCAAATCAACTCGGTTCAGGGCAGTGCCCAACGCCGCGTGACCCTGGGCGGAAAGCTGTTGTGGTAGAAACCGTTGCGCACCACGGTTCCACCAGCGGGACGGATTCTCCCACACATAGCGGATTCCCGCCCCTGGCGGTTACAAACAAGCCTTGAATCGAGTCATGCCGTTCATCTTTCTCCCTTTGGTTTTGCGGAATTGGCCGTCCGGCCGGGTCCTCTGACCCATTCCAGGTTGAAGCGGGCGAAGGTGATCCGCTCCGCGGAATATTTCTCCCCACGCTCGTACAGCACGCCGATGGTTCCGTCACGGAGCGCAATCACGGTCGAGTAGGCCGCCGGGCCAGGGTGAATCGTCCGGCCTTCCGGCCACGTCCACCCACCGTCATGGCTGATCTTCACGGAGAGGTTCTCGCGGCGGACTGCCGCCGCGTTGGTGAATATCAGCAGATCCTTTCCTCCCCGCCGATAGCGCATGATGCCCGCATTGCAACTCGGGTCCACCAGCGCCGCATCCGGAACCGGCTCATCAAAACTAACCCCGCCGTCACGGGAGCGCGCCACCACGCGCGCCTTCCCGGCCCGAATGTTCTCGAGTACGGTACCGTCGGCCAGTTCAACCGCCTTACTCTCATCAGTGCCCGGGCCGATGGCGGGGCCGATCTTCCATGTCCGTCCCCGATCGTCGCTATAGGCGTTGCGCGCCGATACGGTGCGATTGCCGTCGCGCACAACCATCGGAATCAGATAGCGGCCCCGCGAGGTTTCGAAATGTGTGCCCGAAGTGGCGAACATGGCCTGCCACGACGGATCTTTGATCTGCGGGGTGATATCGCTTGCGGACGACCATGTGTTGCCGTCGTCATCGCTGTACATGGCATGGACCTGCAATGTGTCCGGTCCGGTCACCGCGCCGGGTTGCGCCGTCGGGAAACCGATGCCGGGAGGCCCATACGCGTGAAAACACCAGATGCGCCCGTTCCTGCGGTCCAGCAGCAGCGAGGCGTCCCCTACACCGCCTTCCTCCACCTTCCGGATGACCTGGGGCGCCGACCACGTCGTACCGCGATCGAAACTGCGCCGCATGACGAGCGAGATGCGGCCGGGCAGGTCGCCCGTCTTGTCGTGACGCGCGTCCACGACGGCGATCAGGGTGCCTTTCCGCGTTTCCAGCAGCGCGGGAATTCGGTACGTGTGGACCCCGGCGTCGCCCTGGCGGAACAGGTCTACCTGGTGGAAGCGTAAGTCCGCCGATGCCATATTAGCCACCACGGCGAGAATGAAGATGACGAGTCGCGCCATTATTTTGAGCGATGAGCGATTATAGCGATTATATTCATATCATTCATATTACAAGACTGTCTGGGTGCTCAACGGATCCGCGCCCGGAGCAGTCCAGGTGGGATGATTCGAGAAGTTGAGTTTTGTGTACCCAGAGAACCCCTACATCTGGTAGAGCATCAGGTACACCACCACGCCGGTGACGCTGACGTAGGCCCAGATGGGGAATGTCCACCGTGCGATCCGGCGGTGCAGGGCGAACTCGCCGCGGAACGCCCGCCTTAACGTCACCACCACCAGCACCGGGACGGTCGCGGCCAGCACGGTGTGGGTGAGCAGGATGCTCAGGTACACGGTCCGGATCCAGCCCTGCCTCTCGAACCGCACCGATCCCACCTGGAAGTGGTAGATCAAGTAGCAGGACAGGAACAGCACCGACACCGCACACGCACCCAGCATTGCCTTCTTATGGGCTTCCCGGCGGCCATTCTTGATGAAGTAGACGCCCAGCATCAGCAGCAGGAACGACGTCGCGTTCAAGCACGCATTCAGGGCAGGGAAGTCCGAAACCTGCATCAGCCTGGCTCCTTCAGCGCGGTCTTGACCCCGGCCACGAGGCCGTCGATCGCCGAAGCCTCGGTCGAATCGTAGTACTTGCGGATGACCCCCTTGCGGTCCACCAGCACGAAGCGCGTCGAGTGATCCGCGCTCTGCCCGCCCACCGAATGCAGCATGAACACGTCGCGCGACAACTTGTGAAGCACATCCCTGGAGCCCGTGAAGAAGTACCACCGTCCCGGCTCAGCCCCATAGCGCTTGGCGTAGGCCGACAGCGCCGCCGGAGAGTCGTTCTCGGGATCCACGGTGAACGACACCAGCCGGACCTCGGGCTCACCGGCGAGCTTCGACTGCACCAATCCCATTTGCCGCGACGTCCGCGGACACGGCCCCGGGCAGGTGGTGTAGATGAAGTTGGCTACCCACACCTTGCCGGACAGCACCTTGGAAGCGGTCAGCTCCTCGCCCGAATCGGCGGTCAGCGTGAAATCCGGGACCGTGTTGAACGACTCCAACGGTTCCCGGCTCCGTCCGCAAGCGGCAACGAGGAGGACCGCGCTACCAACGTCCACCACCATGAGCCCATACAGCACCGGAAGGTACACCACCGAAGCGAGCAGCACTCCGCGCGCGTTCATGAGCGACTTTTCCCTTGCCACACGCCATCCTGCCCGCAGGAAGTACAGCCCCATGACCAGCGCCCCGGCCAGATAGAGCGTGCCGGTCATCGACAACAGCGACGGCGTCAGGCTCACCGGAATCAGCAGCAGCAGGAACGCCAGAATGTGGCGCGCCGTCGAGGCTCCATCGGGTTCGACCACGGGCAGCATCCGGATCCCGGCGCGCGAGTAGTCATCGCGGTACATCCAGGCGATCGAATAGAAGTGCGGGAACTGCCACACGAACAGGATCGCGTACAGTGCCCAGGCGGGTGCATCCACCACGCCCGCCGCCGCCGCGTAACCAATCATGGGCGGCATGGCTCCAGGGACCGCTCCAACGGTGGTCGAGTGCCACGATTTGCGCTTCAGCGGCGTGTACAGGAACAGGTAGCTTGCCAGTGTGAACAGCCCGAGCCAGCCGGTCAGCCAGTTCACTCCCAGCGCCAGCTCGAAGAATCCCAGCACCGACAGTGCCACGGCGAACCACAGTGCGGTTCCGCGCGCAACGCGGCCGGACGGAATCGGGCGGTTACGCGTACGCGCCATCAACGCATCGGCGTCCCACTCGTACCACTGATTCAAAGCCGCCGTGCCGCTGGCGATCAACGCCGTCCCCAACATGGTATGGAACAGCGCCATCCAACTCCACTCTCCGCGGACGCCAAAGAAGTATCCGATGGCGGTGCTCAACAGGATCAACCACGTGATCCGTGGCTTGGTCAATTCAATGAGGGCCGCAATCATCGCGCGTAGCTTACACCCATTCGAGGCGCCTCCACACTCACTGGCCGCAAGTGGCGGTGCACCTGGATCGCCATGAGAACGCTTGACGCCATCGTCAATGCGCCCAGGGCCACGTGCGCCACCGTGAGAATGATCATTACCGGCATCGGCTGAGGAGCGTCGGCGGTGGCGACACGGCTCATGTAGGCCCCCACGCCCAGGAACACCTGGGTGAGCGTGATGGCCAGCAGTGCGGCCGCCGTCCGCCGTAACGGGGCATGATCGCGGTAGTTCATGAGGAAAACAATGCCAGCAAACAATAACGCCGCCGCTACCACGAACGCTCCCGCCACGTGCGGAATCACGTCCAGCGCTTTATGCCGGAACGCCGCTCCGAGTCCCACCTGAACGAGCACCAGCGCCGGAAGCCAGATTACGGATCCCGGTTTGGCCGGCCATCCGGCTGCCGCCGCGGCTACCGGTCCGGCCCTCCACTCGCGCGACGTAAACAACGCAATCGCGCAGGTGGTTGAGAAGAACAACTCCGCCAGGCACGCATGAGCGATGCTCACCGGCTTGGGAAGCAAGAACAACACCGTCATTCCGCCCAGCACACCCTGGACAATGACCAGGCCCAGCGCCGCGAGTCCCATCCGCTTCATCCAGGGACGCGGGTCGGACCGCCATAGCCAGGCCGCCAGCACGATCGTTAACAAGCCCACTGTTGAGGCCACCATGCGGTGGCCGTGTTCATAAAAAATGCCGCCCTTCATCTCTGGCATCACCTGTCCATACGAGAGCGGCCAGTCCGGAACGGACAAGCCCGACTCGGTGGAGGTCACGGAAGCGCCGGCGATGACCAGGAAAAGCGTACAGGCAGCAACAAATATTGCGTATCGATGTAACCAGTCCGGCATAGATTGGGGGGAGGAACCCATACCCTATTCTACAGCTTTGAAGACGAAGTCCGCTTTCGCCGTGCCGGAGGCGTCCACCTTGACCTTGGCCTCCTGCTTGCCGAACCGCTCGTGCGCCGCCTCCACCGTATACTCGCCCGCCGGGAGTCCGGGGATGGTGAAGGTCCCGTCATCGCCGCTGACAGCGAAGTAGGGGTGCGCGACCACGTTGACGTAGAGCCGCATCCACGGATGGACGTTGCACTTCACGGGCATCATGATTTCTTCCTTGGGGAACTGCTTCACCTTGGGGTCACCCTTCGGAGGCTGCGATTCGTTCCACTCACGGTTGACCCGTGGCAGCGGGTGAATATTATGGTTGGTTTCGTCACTGTTCAGGAACTCGATGTCCTGGCCAGCCATCAGTCCCACCACGTGCGGCTTGTAGACGCAGCCCACCTGGTCGACGGTCACCTTGCCGGGGACCGGCCATTTTTGGTCCGGCAGTCCGGCCTTGACGTAGACGAACACGTTCTTGAGCGACCCGTCGGCTCCGAGGACGACCTCCTCGGACTTGGGCGGCTCCTTGTGCATGCGCGCGCAGGCGGGCGTGGCGTCCATGCTCACCGCGCGCAGGACAGGCTTGGCCCCGCTGTAGATGGCCTTGCCCGAGATTGAGGCGTTGCCCGCGGGCGCCGCCGGGGTTGCAGAGGACTTCGGGGCCTCGGCGTCCTTCTTTGCAGGCTCGCCTCCGCCACCGCAGGACATCAGAAAAAGACCCGCCGTGGCGGGAATCAGAATTGCGAAACGGTTCACAACTCTAACTTACCGCGGTAGACCATGTCCTTCAACGCAAATTTCGCCTTGAGGTCCATCGGACCCGCCTTGCAGTGGAACGTGACCTCCTTGTCGGCGAGATCGATGGGCTGGCTGGCACGTGGGAATCCGAACATCAGCACGGGACCCTGGGCGGTCTCCATCCACTCGGCGAGTTCGGCGTGGATCGGATCCTTGCCCTTGCGTTCGAGCGCGGCAGACTGCTTCATCATGGCGAGCATCGCGCGCCGCCGGTCCTGCGGATTGCCGCCTTTGCCCGGTCCCTTGTCCTCTCCCGGCCCCCCTCGCGGCGGGCCGCCGAGCCGCAGTCCGGTGACCGAGATCACGTAGACGTGCGCGGACTCCGGAGTCCGCTGCTTCCGCATTGCGTCGTACATCGGCAGGGCAGACTCCCAGCGGATCGTGGCTTTCATCGCGGGCATTCCGCCCCCGCCGCCCATGCCTCCACCTCCACCCATGCCGCCCCCGCCACCGCCTCCGAATCCACCTCCGCCGCCTCCGCCAAACCCACCTCCACCTCCGCCACCACCTTCACTGGCATCGGCTCCGCCGCCGCCTCCCATTCCCCCGCGGCCTCCACCCATCCCGCCGCGTCCCCCTCCCCCCCGCATTCCCCCCCCCCCCCCCCTGCCCCCCCCCCCCCTCTCCACCGTGATCTCCTTTG
>VFZX01000047.1 GCA_016871015.1 Acidobacteriota bacterium
CTAGGCGGGGCAGGGGCGACGATGCCGGAGATCTGGCGAGCCGCGTTGGCTGCGTGATCGGAGTCGGGTTCGATCGAGACGTCGGCCGTTACCGAATTTGGCTCGACTCGGAATTTGCACCAGAGCCAACGGAAGATGAGCAACTACAACCTGAGGCCACGCGGACGATGCCAGACCCGCCGCGTCAAGATCGTATTGCGGATCAAGAAACGTTAAGTGAACAGTATTGCGGCTAGCCGAGGCCGTGGCGCGGGCGTACCGTGGCGTCACGTCACGGGCCCAGGGTTAAACGGCGCCAGCGCGTTCCCCAGTCCCCAGTGCTCGGCCCAGGTTTTCCGCCGCCCGCTGGCGGTGTCCAGGATGAACCGGAACAATTCCCATCCAATGTTTTCAATGGATGCCTGTCCGGTGGCGATTTTGCCCGCATCGATATCAATCAGGTCTGGCCATTTCTCGGCCAGCGCGGTCCTGGATGAAACCTTGACAACTGGAACCATGGACAATCCGTAGGGGCTGCCTTCCCCGGTGGTAAACACGTGGACATTCATGGAGGCGAGTTGCTGGGTCCCGCAAATGAAGTCGCTTGCAGGGGTGGCAGCGAACACGAGGCCCTTGGCCGTGACGCGCTCTCCATGTCCAGCAACGGCCATCAGGGCGGACGTGCCCGCTTTGGCCACTGAGCCCAGCGCCTTCTCGACCACGTTCGACAGTCCTCCCCGCTTGTTGCCGGGCGTCGGATTGGCGCTCCGGTCCGCTGAGCCGCGTTCCAGGTACTCGTCATACCAGCGCATCTCCCGAATCAGGTCGAGCGCGACTTGCTCGGTTGTGGCGCGTGGGGCCAGCAGGTGGACGGCGTCACGCACTTCGGTGACCTCAGAAAACATGATCGTCGCTCCGGCGCGCACCAGGAGATCGGCGAGGTAGCCGACCGCCGGGTTGCAGGTGACACCAGAGAATGCGTCGCTGCCGCCGCACTGGACTCCCACGTTCAGTCCCGAGGCCGGCACCGGGCGGCGCTGGCGGCGGTTGAGCTCGGCCAACCGCTTTTCAGCATATTCGAGAATCGCGCTCACGGTCTCAGCGAATCCCCGCTGGTCCTGAAGCCGGAGCACGGGTGGTCCATCGGTGATGACTCTTAATTCCGGGAACAGCCGGACGGGCTGAAGCTTCTCGCAGCCCAGGCTCACGATCAGCGGAGCGCCTCCGAAATTCGGGTGGCGGCCGATGTGGCCCAGCGTGGCGATCGGCACGGCGGCGCCGGGCGCGTCGATCGCCACTCCGCAGCCATAGCTGTGGGTGACGGCGACGGCTCCGTCGACGTTTGGAAACCGGGGCAGCAGCTCCGTCTGGATCCGGCGGACGGCGTAGTCGACGGTCGGGGCGACGCACTGGACGGTGGTCGCGATGCCGAGCAGGTTGCGCGTGCCAACGGAGCCGTCCGGGTTAACGTACCCGTCAAACGTGTAGCCTTCAAGCGGCGGCAGCGGCGCGGGCGTGCGGGTGGCGAGCTCCAGTTGCCCGAGAGCCGGGGCGGCGGGCAGATCCATCACGTCTTCGCGGACCCAGCCACCGGGCGCGACGAGGCGGTTAGCGGTGCCGATCACCTGGCCGTAGCGAACCACCGGACCACCGGGCTCGATTTCGGCAAGGGCAACTTTGTGGGCCTGCGGAATTCGTTCAATCAGCCGGAATCCGTCGGGAAATGCCGTGCCGGCGGGCAATCCGTCGGAATTCACTACGATCGCGACGTTATCCGAGGGGTGGACCTTGATGTAAAGAGGATCCATAGGATCATCGTCGCATGGAGTGTTAGGATGGAGGTGACCGGAGGAATGGCCGAGCGGTTGAAGGCAGCGGTCTTGAAAACCGCAGTAGTCGAAAGGCTACCGGGGGTTCGAATCCCTCTTCCTCCGCCATTAATCCACTACGTGGATCCGCATCAGATTCGTCGTGCCGGACCGTCCGATCGGGTGTCCCGCAACGAACACCACTTTGTCGCCGAGCTTGACCAGACCCTGCTGGACCAGCATCTTGTCCATCTGGTCGAGCATCTCATCGGTGCTCGACAACATCGGAGCCTCCACCGCACGGACCCCATAAATAGAGGATAGCTGCCGTGCCGCAACCGGGGAGGGCGTGAACGCGTAGATCGGCACCGGCGGGCGGTAGCGGGACACCATCCGGGCGCTCTTGCCGCTCGAGGTGAACACGACAATCGCGGCCGCGCCGATCATCTTTGAAGCCCGGAATGCCGAGTCCGCCACAATCTCCGGCTCGGTGGCCGCGGCAGGAAGCAGGTCCGACTTCCGCCAGGGCGCGAGTGTCGATTCGGCCTCGCGCGCGATCCGGCGCATCATCTTCACCGTCTCCACCGGGTACTTTCCGGTGGAAGTCTCGGCCGAGAGCATCACGCAGTCCGTGCCATCGAAGATCGCGTTGGCGACATCGCTGACCTCGGCCCGCGTCGGATAAGGGTTCTCGATCATTGACTCGAGCATCTGCGTCGCCGTGATCACGAACCGGCCTCTTGCGCGTGCCCGCTCGATGGTCGACTTCTGGATGAACGGAACCTTCTCGAGCGCCATCTCGACTCCCAAATCGCCGCGCGCAACCATGACGCCGTCGCAGGCGTCGATGATTTCGCCGAGATTGGCCCACGCCTCTGGTTTCTCGATTTTGGCGATCACCGGCAGCGAGGCGTCATGCTCCTCCAGGAAATGCCGCAGACGCAGAAGATCCTGTCCGCGCCTGACGAAGGACATGGCCACCATGTCGACTCCGATTTCCAGCGCCGCGCGGAGGTCTGACATGTCCTTCTTGGTTAGTGATGGCGTGCTGACCTGAACTCCGGGCAGATTGATTCCCTTACGGTCGGAAATCCAGCCTCCGGTGACGACGTCGCACTCGGCCTCAACACCGTCGGATTTCACGACGCTCAATTCGAGGCTGCCGTCGGCCAACAGGACGCGGTCCCCCGGCCGCACGTCCTTGGCGAATTCCACATAAGTAGTGCTGGCCCGCGCGGCTGTGCCGAGACACTCCTGGGTCGTGACGGTGAACCGCGCCCCTGCCACGAGCTCACAACCACCGCCTTCGAACTTGCCGAGCCGGATCTTGGGACCCTGCAAATCGAGCAAGATACCGATGGGCCGGTCGGCGGTTGGGGATGCCTCGCGGATCGTCCGGATCTGCTCGACGCGGCCCTCCGGCGTCCCGTGCGAGGCGTTGAGACGGAATACGTCTACTCCAGCCACGATCAGGCTCTGGACCATCTCCGCCGATGAGCTCGCGGGACCGAGCGTCGCGACGATTTTCGTATTTCGCATGTTACCCTCTTCATTATGCCCCTCCTTCAGGTGGTGGTCCTTGCGCTGGTTCAAGGATTCACCGAGTTTCTTCCGATCAGCAGCTCCGCGCATCTGGCATTGATGCCGTGGCTCTTCGGTTGGAAGGATCAGGGCCTGGCCTTCGACATTGCATTACATTTCGGCACCCTGCTGGCGGTTGTCGCCTATTTTTTTCGCGACTGGGTTCAGGTGATCGTGCACGGGTTTGGATTCGACTTTGACGGACACCCCGAGTTCCGGCGGAACCGGCGGCTCCTCTGGATGCTGGCTGCCGCTTCGCTGCCGATCGGAATCCTCGGGCTTGCGTTCAAGGAATACGCCGAGACCACGCTCCGGAACCCCTACGTGATCGGCACGATGCTTATTCTGGTGGCGCTGGTGATGGAGTTCGCCGAGCGGATCGGCCGCCAGCAGAAGCGGATGGACCACGTCAACCTTCTCGACGCGATGGTGATCGGCACGGCGCAGGCGGTGGCGATTATTCCGGGAACCTCCCGGAGCGGCATCACGATCTCCGCAGGGCTGCTTCAGAATCTCGACCGGGCAACCGCCGCGCGGTTTTCGTTCCTGTTGTCGACGCCAGCCATCACTGCCGCCGCCGCCAAGGCGTTCCTCGATCTGCACAAGCAGGGCGGCATTCCGGCGGACATGGTGACGCCGTTCGTATTGGGTATCGCGCTCAGCGCGATCAGCGGCGCGGCGGCGATCGCGTTCCTGATGAACTTCCTCCGCACGAACTCTTTGCGCCCCTTCGTGCTTTACCGCATCTTTTTTGGCATAATAATAATCGCTCTTGCGTATTTCCGCCATCCGGCGGGATGAAAATTCTGGGACCCTCTCCGTTGCCCCGGCTCAACGAAGCTGTGGGGATAGTGTTGGCTGCCGCCTCGTTCGGCCTGGCCTTCAGTCTTGTCTCGTATTATCCACACGATCCGTCGTGGAACACTGCTTCCGACGCCGCGAACACGCGGAATCAGATCGGCGTCACAGGATCCCATCTTGCGGACCTGCTGTTGCAAGGATTTGGGCTTGCCGCCTTCCTTTGGCCACTGCTGGTGCTGGTGCTCGCCTTCAAGTGGTTCTGGTCGCGCGACATCACTTTGCCGCTGGTGAAGATCGCCGGTGCGTTCTGCCTGGCGGTGTCGCTGTCGGGCCTGCTGTCGCTGGCTGACTGGCGGATCTACAGCGGCGCGATACCGAGCGGCGGTCTGATGGGGATGCTGTTCGCCCAAGCGATGGTCGGCTCCTTGAATCTCACCGGTGCCGTAGTAGCGATCTCGACTGCCGTCTTGATCTCACTCTACCTCGTGTCGGCGTTCTCGGCGGCCCGGCTTCCGCAATGGATCGCCGGACCCAACAACCTTACGGCGCGGATGCGAAACTGGTGGCAAGAGTGGCGTGCCTCGGTGATCCGCCGCAAGGCGGAGCGCACCGAAGAGAAGGCGGCACGGGCCGAGGCCAAGCGGGCCGAAGGCGAGAAGCGTGCGCGCAAGGACAAGACTCCTGAGCTCGCCCCTCTCTACGATGCACGCGTAGTTGAGGAGTATGACACGGCGCCGCCCGCGCCAGCGGAAGACATTCCAATCCGGACCCTCGATGATCTGGATGGACTGTCGCCGCGGGCCGAACTCGCACCGGCTGTCGCGGAAGAGATTTATGCAGAGCACGAGTTCGAGCCAGAGCCGGATCCGGTGGTTGTGGAGTACACACCGCCTCCGCCGGCGTCCCGTCCACCCTGGGAAGAAGCTCCGGTGGCGAGGGCCGCGGAGGCGCCGCGCCGTCCCGTTAGCTTCCAACTGCCGCCGACGCTGCTGCTGAACGAGGCCGAGGCGCGCACGGTGCATGACGCGATCGAACTGAAAGAGATCGCTGGCCGGATCAAGTCCAAGTTCGAAGAGTTCCACGTGTTGGGCCAAGTGGTGCAAATCAATCCTGGGCCGGTGGTGACAACGTTTGAGCTCAAGCCCGAAGCCGGCATCAAGTACAGCCGGATCACGAATCTGACAGAGGATCTGTGCCTGGGCCTGCAAGCTGAATCGATTTTGATTGAGCGGATCCCGGGCAAGCCCACGGTCGGGATTGAAGTGCCCAACAGCCGCCGCGAGTTGATCGCGCTCCGGCAGATCCTTGAGTCCGATGAGTTCGTGAACTCTCCTTCGAAGATGTCGATTCCGCTCGGCAAGGACATCAGCGGGCGGATCAAGGTCCATTCGCTCGAGACCATGCCGCACCTGCTGATCGCGGGGTCGACTGGCTCCGGAAAGAGTGTGATGCTGAACTCGTTGATCATGGCGATCCTGTTCAAGGCGACTCCGGAGGACGTGCGGATGATTCTGGTGGACCCCAAGCGCGTCGAGATGGGCCCCTACGAGGACATCCCGCACCTGCTGACGCCGGTGATCACCGATCCGCGCAAGGCGACCAACGCGCTGCGGAACGCCGTGCTCGAGATGGAGCGGCGTTTGAAGCTGCTCGCGTCCCAGGGCGTGCGGAACATCGATCAGTTCAACAAAAAAGTCCGGCAGTTGATGGCGCAGCCGAAGAATCTGTTTGAAGAAGAATCGGGCACCGAGGAGCTGAAGCCGCTGCCCTACATTCTGATCATCATCGACGAGCTGGCAGATCTGATGATGCTCGAGCGGGCCGGGGTGGAGGAGTCGGTAACGCGGCTGGCCCAGATGGCGCGTGCGGCTGGCATCCACCTGGTGCTGGCGACGCAGCGTCCGAGCGTCGACGTCATCACGGGGTTGATCAAGGCGAACTTCCCCGCGCGGATCAGCTTCCGCGTGGCGACACGCGTCGATTCGCGCACGATCCTTGATGTGATGGGCGCCGAGCACCTGCTGGGCAAGGGCGACATGCTGTTTCTGCCGCCGGGTTCGTCGCGGCTCACCCGGGTCCACGCGGCGTATGTCACGGAGACCGAGATCGCCGGTGTGACCGACTTCTGGAAGAAGCAGGCGAGGCCGGACTACGATCAGAGCTACCTGATCGCGCCACCGTCGGATGAGGACGAGGTTCCAGACGGGCTCGATGACTTCAATGATCCGATGTATGAGGACGCTGTCCGGGTGGTGCTTGAGGTGGGCAAGGCGTCCACGTCGACGCTGCAGCGGCGTCTGCGGTTGGGCTATGGCCGGGCGGCACGGATCCTGGACATGATGTACAAGGAGGGGATCATCGGTCCACCGGATGGCAGCCGGCCGCGGGATGTGTTGAAGCGGCCGGAATGGCTGAAGGAAGTTGAGGATCAGGTCCGGTAGGCGCCGGAGCCTGGCAGTTGAACATAAGGGAGCGGAATGAGCGAACCGTTGAATATCGGAATCGTGGCGATCGGCCGCATGGGATGGGTCCATGCCAGCCACTTGCTCGAATTGGAGCGCGAGGGCGCCTGCCGGCTGACCGGCGTGGTGGATCCGGACCGCGCGCGGCTGGACCGCTTTGCCAGTGACAACAGCTATCAGGGCGGGGTGTTTGGCTCGGTGGACGCCTACCTCGCCGCGGGTATGGCTCAGGCGACGCTCGTGGCTGCGCCGACGGAGAACCATCTTGCCGTCACGATGAAGCTCGCCGAGGCCGGCCATCGCGTGCTACTGGAAAAGCCGCTGACCGGTACGCTCGAAGGCGATATCGAGTGCGCCGCCGAACTGGACCGCCGCTTTCCGAATAGCGTCATGCTTGCCTTTCAGCGCCGCTTTGACGGGGCGCTGGCGTGGGCTAAGGAACTGGCGTCGTCTGGCGCAATCGGGCGCGTGTTCAAAATCTATTCGGCGCTGGAGGATTCTGGTCCACCGCCGGAGGGGTATCAGAGTCCGGGCATATTGCCCGACATGTCGGTGCACAACGTGGATGAGATCCTTTGGCTCGCGGGCGGCCGCATGCCGGACCGCGCGATGGCCGTCGGGTCGGTGCTGCACAACAAGCATGTGGCGAGCTGCAAAGAAGACTTTGACGACGCCATGCTCTACATGTGGTTTGGAGAGGATCTGCTCGGACAGGTGCAGGTGACGCGCAACCACGTTTCCGGATATCGCGTGGAGAGCGCCATCTACGGCGACCAGGGACAGATTCAGATCGGCCACTTCCGCCAGAATCCGGAGGAGATCGTGGTGGAGGCTTTCGGTAGGCGCGGGCAGTCCGGACCGTTCGCACGGCGCGTGTTTGCAGGTGGCAGCACCGCAGCGCACCTGCCGGAGTTCGTGGGACGCTTCGGGCCTGCGTACAAGGCGGAAGCCGCGGCGTTCATTGAGTGTTGCCAGGCGGGCGATCCGTTTCCGTCGACACACCGCGATGGCGTGCGCGCGCAGCAGGTGATCGCCGCCGGGATGCGGGCAATCCACACGCGCGACAGCGGCGCGGCGTTGTAGCAGCCGCGTTTGCGTGCCGATTCTCCTTGACAGGTTAGGAGAGACCTCCTCATTCTCAAGGCCGTCTCACTCGGGCCGCAGCACAGCTTTTCGGTGATCCCGCGGCGTACGTGGCCGGACCCTTGATCCTTGCGGCTGCGACGATGATTGCGTGCGCCGTGCCTGCCTCGCGCGCCGCCAACGTCGATCCGGCAGTGGCGTTACGCGAGGATTGTTGACATGGGTTTCTAAGCCGGCTTCGGGTAGTTTGGCGAGTACAGGAGTGGATCCGGCCGTGGTGCCAGGCGCCCAGCGCGGACAAACGGCTCGCCCCGCACTGAGAGATGTTCCAGCATCCGCGACCGCCAGCGCCGGAGCTCCGCTGAGTGCGCGGGATCTCCCGCGAGGTCGGCGAGCTCGTTCCGGTCCTTGCGGAGATCGAACAACTGTTCCTCTCCGTCGCGCGCGTGGTAGATGTACTTCCACGAGCCGTCCGTGAGCGCCGACCAGTGATTGGCGCGGTCGTAACACACGTTGTGTTCGAGATCGATTGACTCGCGCCAGCCCTGGCCGTTCCGGGCGACGCACCGGAGCAGGCTGGCGCCGTCGAGCTTGTGCTGGGTGCTGGCACCGGCGGCATCGAGCAGAGTAGGCAGAATATCGCGCAACTCCACGGGCTCGGGCCGCTCCTTGCCGCGCTCCGCCGCGATCAGTCCCTTGGGCCATCGCAGGATCATCGGGATCCGCGCCGACGCTTCGTAGGCATAGCTCTTGCGCCACAGGTTGTGGTCGCCGGTCATGTCGCCGTGGTCGGAGAAGAACAGGATCAGCGTGCGCTCGAGCATCCCGCGCTTTTCGAGCGACTCGATGATCCGGCCGATCTGCTCATCGATGAACGAGACCGCGCCGTAGTGGCCTTGGCGCGAGTGGCGGGCCTGTGCCTCACCGAGGTCGCCGCGCCAGACTTCGAAGCCTGCGTTGTTGCGCTCGCGGTAGCGGTCCGCCCACTTGCCCACGGCGGCTTTGGGAATGCTGGCGTCCTGGTACATGCGGAAGAAGCGGGACGGCGGGTCGTATGGACTGTGCGGGCGGGCGAAGGAGACCTTGAGGTAGAACGGCTCCGGGCGCTGGTAGGTGCCGATGAAATTCACCGCCGCATCCGCGGTCCAGTGGGTGGGGTGGAGCCGCTCGGGCAACGCGTATTCCTTGGCGCGATAGTCGTTCCATCCGATGCCGGTTTCGTCCGGGTTGAACGATGGCGCCTGGGTATGGAACCAGGCACGGTAGTCGCTGCGGAACTCGGGGGATTCGGTGCGTCCGGACTCGTCGAGTAACAGGCCGTGATAGCCATGCGTGTTGCGCTGGGGCGAGAAGTGGTTCTTGCCGATCGCGAACGTGTAGTATCCAGCGTCGCGCAATGCCTGAGGCTTGGTGAGCGGATATTTGCGCGCTACCCGGCCGTAGCCGAGCATGCCGTGGTTCCAGGGACTCAGGCCCGTGAGGAGTCCGGCGCGCGCGGGTGTACAGGTGGGAGTCGAGGAGTAGGCGTTGCGGAAGCGTGCGCCTTCGTTCGCGAGCCGGTCCAGGTTGGGCGTCTTAACCACGGGATGTCCGTCGCAGCCGAGGCAGTCGCCGCGGTGTTGATCGGCCATGATCATCAGGAGGTTGACGCGCTCCTGCCTTTGAGCGGCGGCAGCGAAGGGAGTTGCAAGGAAGGTGCGGCGGGGAATGTGCATCGGATTAATCAGTCCGAGACTGGGAGGAGACAGCCATGACAATGGAGTTGTTGAGAACCGGCAAGCGCGCTGGAATCCTTGAAGCCGCGCGCAGGAACGGGGCGGGCAATGTCCGTGTGTTCGGGTCGGTGGCGCGCGGCCAGGCGGGTCCTGAGAGCGACGTGGATTTTCTGGTCGACCTGGAGCCGGGCCGGAATCTGTTCGATTTGGGTGGATTGCTAGAGGATCTGCGGGAACTGTTGGAGTGTCCGGTGCATGTGGTCGATGCCCGGATGCTGCATCCGCCGATCCGCGACCAGGTCCTGGCGGAAGCAGTCCCTCTGGAGACCGCGCCGAATTGAAGGATACGCGCCTCTCGTCCTGATCCGGACCGAATCCGAATAGGCTCGCACTCCATCAGCTCTGCGCCTTCGCCGCCACCCTTGAAGCGAAACGCGCGATGTTCACCACATACCGCTCGTGGGTGCCCTCGGAAATTTTTTCGAGCTCATCGTGAGCCTCCACCCTGAACTTCACACGGTTGCCGTCGACGTGGAGCACCTCGGCACGGAACACCGCCGACATTCCAAGCGGCGTCGCGGCAAGGTGTTTGACGCTGACGTCGGTGCCCACCGAATCGAACCCCTCTTCGAGCAGCGGCTTGATCAGGTCGCGGCAGGTGATTTCGAGGTTCCAGATGAGCCAGGGCGTGGCGAGGACGCGCGCCTCTTCGACGCCCATGAAATCGATCGCGATCTCGCTCGTCACCAGGACGCGCCGCTCGTGCGTCTTACCCACCGGGATATTGGGCATCAGCGCGATCCAATCGCATAGAGGTGCGAGCGGCCGCGCATATAGAGCACGCCGCGCGACACCGCCGGGCTGGCCATCACCTGCTCGCCGAGATCGTTCTCGGCCAGCACCTTGTATTGATTTCCCAACGCCAGCACGTACGTGTGGCCCTCTTCATCGGTGACGTAGAGGCGTCCGGCCGCGGCCACCGCGGAACTCGTGAATCCGGACTTTCCCCCGCCGATCCGCTGCTGGAACAGGCGCTCGCCGGTGGCGAGCTGGAACACCGTCATCACTCCGTTGTCCAGGCAGAAGTAGCCAGTGCCGGCGTGCAGGACCGGAGTCTGCATGTAGGTGCCAACGCGGTCCTGCGACCATGCGATGGCGGACTTGTTGCCCGTGATGTCGCCTGAGGCATCGGTGCGGATCGCATAGATTGGGCGGCTCGATCCATGCGCGTTCGTGACGATCACCATTCCATCCGTGAACAAGGGAGTCGGCACCGGGATGTCGCCGCCACCACGCAGCTTCCAGAGTTCCTTGCCGGTCTTGAGGTCGTAGCCGCCGATGTGCCTCCAGCCATTGACGACGATCTGTTTCGACCTGGCGCCGCCCGCCGTGTAGGGGCCCACCGCCGGGGTGCCGAATGTGGGCACGTCCGCCCGTGGCGTGCGCCACAGCTCGCGCCCGTTGCGAATGTCGAACGCGGCCAGGAATGAATCCTTCTGAACGTCGGCCTGGATGATCAGCACTCCGTCGTGAATCACGGGCGAACTGGCGAATCCCCACTGGGCGGAGGCGACGCGGAAGTAGCCTGAGTCGAGCGTTCCAAGGTCTTTCTTCCAAAGGAGCTTGCCGTCGAGGTCGTAGACGTAAAGCCCTTCGGATCCGAAGAACACCGCCAAGTGTTTGCCGTCAGTGGCGGGCGTGGGATTCGCGTGGCTCGACTTTGGATGGCGTTTGATTTTGGGTTGGCCGGTGGTGGCGGTGCGGGTCCAGAGAATCTTGCCGGATTTCTGGTCCAGGCAGTACACGTTGAAGCTGTGCGGCCCCTCACCGTTGACGGAGCCGATGTCGCCATAAAGTCCGAGCTTCACCGAAGCGTCGCCGGTGGCGGGAACCGCACTGGTGAGGAAGATCCGCCCATTCCAAATCACGGGACTCGAGTAGCCGAGGCCGGGAATGGCGGTCTTCCAAAGCACGCCCCTGCCCGACTCGCCGTTCCATTCCGACGGCGGATCGCCGTCCCCGATTCCATTTGCGTCCGGACCGCGAAATTGCGGCCAGTTCGACGCCACGAGCACGGGCGCCATCACCAAGAGCAGGGGCCTCATCCGCCCCTATCGTAACAGGTCTTCGAGTTGGAGCTTGGCTTCGGTCTTTTCGTCGCGGTACTTCACGATCACCGGGGTGTAGAGGTGCAGACCCCACTCTTTGCCCTTGCCCGTGGTGATGCCGCGCGAACCCGCAACCACCACGGCCTCCGGCGGGATCACGAGCGGCTGATCCCCGGTTGCGGAATGGACGACCCCTTTGACGATGTCATAGACCGGCGTCGAGCGGTTGAGGATCACGCCCGTGCCGAGCACGGCCCGGCGCTTCACCACGGTCCCTTCGTAAACGCCGCAGTTGCCGCCGACCATCACGTTGTCCTCAATGATGACGGGGAGCGCTCCCACCGGTTCGAGCACGCCGCCAATCTGGGCCGCGGCCGACACGTGGCAGTTCTTGCCGATCTGCGCACAACTTCCGATCAGGGCGTGCGAGTCAACCATCGTGCCTTCGTCCACCCAGGCGCCCGCGTTGATGAACATGGGCGGCATGCACACGACGCCGGACGCGATGTAGCAGCCGTCGCGGATGCTCGATCCACCCGGAACGATCCGCACTCCGCTTGTAGCGGAGAATTGCTTTACCGGATAGGTCGCCTTGTCGAACAGCGGCTGGCGTTGCGTGTTCACCGACATGTCGACCACCGCGCCCATGCGGAATCCGAGAAGGATCCCCTTCTTCACCCAGGCGTTCACGCGCCAACCGGTGGGTGATGTGAGGTCAGGCTCAGCGGACCGGATCGCGCCAGCGTTCAGCGCCTGCTTGAACCCGGCGAACAGGCGGAAGTGGTCCTCGGTGTAGGAGGCGGGTTTGTTGTCGAAGAGCTGTTCAATTTGCTGCTGCATCAATCAATCCGGTTTGGCGAAGCACTTCATCGATCCTGGCGGCATTTGCGTCCAAGGGCGGGACGAGCGGCAGACGCCACTTCGGCTCCAGCAGTCCCATGCGCGCCATGGCGTACTTGACGGGGATCGGGTTGGACTCGACGAAGTTGATGTTCATCAGCGGGAGGTACTTGCGCTGGACCTCGCGGGCCGCCGCATAGTCGCCGCGGAGACAGGCTTGCGCGAGCGCGGTCATCTCCGCCGGAATCTCGTTCGACACCACCGAAATGATGCCCTTGCCGCCAAGCGCCATCAGCGGGATGGTGACCGAGTCGTCGCCCGACAGGACCTGGAATGAATCCGGCACCTCCTGGATGACGTTGGCCATTTGGGCCATGTCGCCCGAGGCTTCCTTCACGCCCACAATGTTCGAGATGGCGGCCAGCCGCTTCAGGGTCGAAGGTTCGACATTCACGCCCGTGCGGCCCTTCACGCTGTAAACGACGATCGGGGTCTTCTTAACCGACGCTGCGATCGCTTTGTAGTGCTGGTAGAGGCCTTCCTGCGTGGGTTTGTTGTAGTAGGGCGTCACCGACAGAATCCCGTCAGCGCCCATGGCCACAAGTTCCTTGGCCAGGTGGATCACTTCGGCGGTGTTGTAGCCGCCTGCGCCCGCGAGCACGGGCACCTTGCCCTTGGCCTCTTCGAGCGTGATCTCGACCACGCGCAGGTGTTCGGCGTGAACGAGCGTCGGGCTCTCACCCGTGGTCCCGCACGGTACCAGGAAGTTGATCCCGGCCTGGATCTGGCGCTTCACCAGCCGGCGCATCCCCGCCTCGTCGAGCTTGCCGTTCTTCCGGAACGGCGTCACCATGGCTGTTCCACAGCCTATGAACATGAGCTACCTCCAAACAATACGTCGCTGAATTCGTGGACACCGCGCTTGCCGATGATCCACCGGGCGGCGGTCAGCGCGCCTTGAGCGAATCCCTCGCGGCTGCGCGCGGTGTGGCGCAGCGTGATCGTGTCGGCTTGCGAGTCGAAGCCGATCTCGTGCGTGCCGGGATGGCGTCCAGCGCGGCTTGCGCTCTCGTGCACCGGCTTCGTGTATCCGGCCTTGCGCATTTCCGACACGAGCTTCAGGAGAGTTCCACTCGGCGCGTCTTTCTTCGCGCTGTGGTGGATTTCCCAAGCCCAGGCCTCGTAGGCGTCCTGCTTTTCGAACAGCGCCGCGGCGTCCGCCACCAGCCGTTGAAAGATGTTGACGCCGATCGAGTAGTTGGCGCTGTAGACAAGCGCGGACTCGTGGCGCGCCACGGCGGCGCTGACGCGGCCGAGTTCGTGGAACCAGCCGGTGGTTCCGCAGACCGTGGGGATGCCGAGGCTTGCGATCGCTTCCAGGTTGGCGGGCGCGGCCTCGGGTGTCGAGAACTCGATCGCCACGTCCGGCGATGCGGCGGAGAGTTGTCCGGGCTCCCAGCCGAGGTCCAGCCGGGCGGCGACGTTGAACCCGTGGGCAGGCGCCAAGCCCTCGATCATGCGCCCCATTTTTCCGTAGCCGATGATTGCCAGTTTCATGCCGAGGGCTCGAAGACGAGCGGATCCGGGTTCGCGAAGAACTCCTCGTGCAGCGCCTTGACGGCGGCGTGCAGATCTTTACCGTTTACCACAAAGCTGAGGTTGAGCAACGAGGCGCCCTGGCTGACCATGCGGATGTTGATGCCGTTCAGTGAGCGAAAAACGCGTCCGGCGATTCCCGGCGTTGTGGCGATGTTGGCGCCCACCATGCAGATGATGGCCTGGCCGGAGTCGACCGCCACCTCGGCGAACTCCGCGAGGTCGGCCCGAATCGCGTCGAGGTTAGCGGTATTGTCGATCGTCACTGAAACGCTGACCTCCGACGTCGTCACCATGTCGACCGACGTTTCGTGTTGCGCGAACACCTCGAAGATCCGGCTCAGGAATCCGTGGGCCATCAGCATCCGCAGCGATTTGATGTGGACCGCCGTGATCCCCGGCTTGCACGCAATCGACTTGAAGATATTCGAGCATCCGACGGCTTCCCGGATGATCCGTGTTCCCTCGACCTCCGGCCGGCGCGAATTCAGGATGAAGACCGGGATGTTCTTTTCGACAGCCGGCACGACGGTCGAAGGATGAAGCACCTTCGCGCCAAAGTAGGCCAGCTCCGCTGCTTCGTCAAACGAAATCACCTTCACGCGATGGCCGCCGGCGAGGATCCGCGGGTCGCAGGTGAGCATCCCGTCGACGTCGGTCCAAATCTGGATTTCCTCCGCGCCGACGCCTGCGCCGGCGATCGATGCGGAGAAGTCTGAGCCGCCGCGGCCGAGCGTCGATGTCATACCCTTGGTAGTCGCGCCGATGAAACCTCCGAGCACTATGACCTGCCGTTCCGCGACCGGCCGGAGCGCTGCGAGCCGCGCGTACGTTTCCGCATACAGAGGCGCGGCTTGCGTGTGCCGGTCATCGGTGACGATGAAGTCGCGCGCATCCCGGTGCACGGCGTCGATGCCGTGCTGGCGGAAGTGTCCGGCGACGATGAGGCTCGACAGCCTCTCGCCGAAAGCCGACACGACATCCACGGACCTGGGTGAAAACTCCCCCAACGCGGCGAGACCCTTGACGACGTCCGTCAGTTCGCGGAAGTGCTCCTCCACCTGGCCACCGAGGGATCCGCCTTCTTTCAGTGTGTAGGCCTCGAGTTCAGCAAGCTGGCGCAAGGCCTCGTCCCGCCGGCCCTCAACCGCCGCGTTGGCCAGAGCCAGCAGGCGGTTGGTGGTCTTCCCCATTGCCGACACCACTACGACAGGCCGGCGGTCCACACGCGCCTTGACGATCGACGCAACCCGGCTGATCGCCTCCGCCGACTCGACGGAGGTCCCGCCGAACTTCATCACGATCATCGCGTCTAGAGGATCCCTTCCGAGTGCATCAGCTCGGCGTTGAGCACCGCCGCGCCGGCCGCGCCGCGCACGGTGTTGTGGCCGAGGGCGAGGAACTTGAAGTCGAATACCGGACACTTACGCATCCGGCCCGTGAAAACCACCATCCCGTTCTCGCGCTCGACATCGCGGCGCGGCTGGGGACGGTCGCGATCGGACATGTAGATCACCGGTTGCGCGGGCGCACTCGGAAGGCCGCGCTCCTGCGGCGCGCCGCGGAACGCGTTCATCGCGCCGATCAACTCGGCCTCGCCGGCCTTGGCCGCCAGTTGCACGCTCACGGCGACCAAGTGCCCGTCGACGACTGGGACACGGTTGCACTGCGCGCTCACCGCCATCGGGTGGGCGTTGAACGCGGCTCCGTCGAAGGCGCCCAGGATCTTCTGGGTCTCGCTCTCCATCTTCTCCTCTTCGCTGCCGATGAACGGGATTACGTTGGCGTTGATGTCCATCGATGCGACACCTGGATATCCGGCGCCGGAGATTGCCTGCATGGTGGTGACCAGGGTCCGCTCAATGCCGAACGGCTTCAGCGGCGCGAGCGCCATCGCCAGCACGATGGTCGAGCAGTTCGGATTGGTGACAATCTGTCCGCTCCAGCCGCGATTCTGCTTCTGCAACGGCAGCACACCGAGATGCTCGGGATTCACCTCGGGCACAAGCAGTGGCACGTCCGCTTCCATGCGGTGGTTGCGGGAGTTCGACACCACCGTGTGTCCCGCCTTGGCGAACGACTGTTCGATTTCGGTGGCGACGGAGGCGTCAGTCGCGGAGAAGACCAACTTCGGAGCGCCCTTTCCCGGTTTGCATTCCTCAACGGTCAGATCGGCGACGGCCGCGGGCATGGTTCCGCCCAGCCGCCACGCGGTCGCTTCGCTGTACTTCTTGCCTGCGGACCTGTCGCTTGCGCCCACCCAGGTCACCTGGAACCACGGGTGGTTGGCGAGAAACCTGATGAAATGCTGTCCCACCATTCCGGTGGCGCCGAGAACTCCGGCTTCGATACGAGGTTGCATATACTCCTTATTCGCTGAACATCAGACGAGCAGGCTCTTCACCAGATGCTCGTACAAACCTACCGCTTCCACGAGCTGGCGCTTGGGCACCCGCTCTTCCATCGTGTGCGCGACGTGAATCGTGCCGGGACCGAGCAGCAGCGGCCTTCCCCACTGCCCTCCGAACGCCGGAATGTCGGTCGTGTAGGCAACCACCGTGGTCTCGACGCCCGGCACGGACTCCATATGGATCGCCGGGAGGCACACGACTTCCTTGAGGTCGACCCGCCCGTTGCAGGCTTCTGCCATCGCCGCCCGGGTCGACGTGGGATCGCCGACCAGACGGATCAGGACCTCAGCGAAGGCCTCATCGGGCACGACGTTCGGGGCGCGGCCCGACTTGAGAGTCCCGATATTGCAGGTGCTCGGGCCGAGGATGGGATCCACCGGCAGCTCGATCCGCCGCACCGCCGCGAGGGTGTCCAGCATCTTGAGCAGCGCCGAGTCGCCCAGTTCCGGGTAGGCGGAATGGCAGGCGCGGCCGGACGCGCGCAGTTCATACCGCAGCGCGCCTTTGCTTCCGAGCGCGAGCTTGTTCTCTGTGGGCTCGCCGTTGATCAGATACCGGGATCCGCGAGGATGCCGGGCGGCTTCGAACGCACCGGCCGAGTTCCGCTCCTCGCCCACGACGAACAGCAGTCCGAAGTTCCGCACGCCGGACGCGAGCAGACTCTCGGCGGCCATGATCATCGATGCGATGATGCCTTTGACGTCGCAGGCGCCGCGGCCCCAGATGAACTCCTCATCCTCGGATGCCTCAATGAACGGCGGCACGGTGTCCTGGTGCGTGGACAGGGTTACAATCGGCTCGCCGAATGTACACAGGACGTTGAACCGGCGTTCCTCGACGGGCATCCGCTCGACAGTGCCGCCGTGGCGCGCGGCCATTTCGGTGAGGCGTTGCTCGAGAAACACGCCGACGTCGTGTTCGTTGCCCGTGACCGACGGGATATTGATGAGCTGGCGGGTGAGTTCGAAAACGGTCATGGCAATGAAGCCAACCCGTGAGAGGCTTTGCACCGGGGCGGGGACACAAGGAGATCCACGCCTGGTTCTCGGAGCGCTCCGCGCTGGGATTGGCCGTCCTCAACGCGACAGTGAACCGGATTTAGCCGGATTCACCAACCAGGCAAGCAACCGCCGCTCACCGTGATTTCGGCGGGTCAAATCCTTTCACCGGATGCCCGGACGGCCGGTCTTGCATCCGGCTACTCATGCTCGCCGCAACCTCTGCCGGGAATTTTTAGGGTAGCGCAGTTTGCGGTCTGTGTCTACCTGCGTGGGGAGAGATGCCACGCTAGAAATATAGTTTCAATCCGAACTGAACGATCCTCGGATCGCCCGACGCGTTAATCGCCCCGAAATTCGGCGACCCCAAGGCGTTGCCCGGAATTCCGAACCGGGCATGGTTCAACGCGTTGAACAGCTCGCCGCGGAACTGAAGCCGGCGCTTGTCGCCGATCGCGAAGTTCTTCATGATCCCCAGGTCCATGCTGAACACTCCCGGCGCCCGGCCCACGGATCGCGCCGCCGTGCCGAACCGGAACCGCCCGGGCTGGCCGAAGGCGGCGATGTCGAACCAGCGCGCGGCCGATCGCGCTCCGCCATCGAGTGTTGGATCGCGGAGGATGTCAGCCCGCTGCGGTCCGGTGGAAAAACACTCGCACGTGTTCTGCTGCGTGGTTACGCCGTACGGCGGACCTGAGTTGATGGTCCCCAGCGCCGAGAGCTGCCATCCACCGAGAATCTGGCTCAACGGACCGCTGGCCCAAAACCGCCGTCCCTTGCCCGCTGGCAGATCCCAAATCGCGTTGTAGTGGACCAGGTGCGTGACATCGTTCGGGCTCAGCGCCTTGTCGAGCCGCCGGTTGTAGAAGTCCTGATATCCCGCACCCGGGGTCCCGCCGAAGTCACCGCTGGCGATGTGGTCGACGTTGTCCAGGAACTTCGAGAACGTGTAGTTCACCAGGAACTGCAGTCCGTTGCGGTACCGCTTCTCGGCGCGGAACGAGAACGCGTGATAGGAGGATGCACCCCAGTTCGGCGCCGACAGCACCACGTCGGTGAACTGCGGGAACGGACGGCGTGACTGGATCGAGCCAGCGCCGGTGAGCAGGCGCTCGGGGACCTGGTTGACGCTGGCCGCGGTTGCGGTGAGCTTCCGCCCCAGGTTGCCGATGTACTGGCCTTCGAACAGGAGCCCGCCCAGTTCGCGCTGGATTCCGAAGTTGAACTGCTGCGAATAGGGGGTCGCGCGGTTGCGCTCGTAGTAGGTGATGTTGGTGTTGAGCCCGAACGTTGCGTTCCGGGTTTCCGGTCCGGGCTGCGGATAAGGCGGGAATCCGTTCTTGAGCAGGAACGCTGGAGTTTGATTCTGATCGGGGCTCACCAGCAGCAGGTCGGTCGAAAAGCCCAGCCGCGCATCGTTGCCGAATCCGATGTCGTTGGTGTTGCCCAGAAAGACGCCGTATCCGCCGCGAATCACGGTTTGATCGTTGCCGAAGGGACGCCATGCGAATCCGAACCGCGGCGAGATGTTGTTCATGTCGGTGTCGAACAGACTCTCCGGCGCGCCATCAACACCTGCGAAGCGCACCACACCGGGCACGCGCGCGAGGGGGTGGACCGCGTTGCCATCCAGGCTGTTGAAGGAATTGTCCGGTGAGCGCGGCGACGGCTCCACATCGTAGCGGAGACCGAGATTCAACGTGAGGCGCGGCGTCAGTTTCCAGTCGTCCTGCAGGAATCCGCCGAAGTAGCCCGCGGTAGTGCGCAGGACCGGCGCCTCGCGGACAACGGCGTTGGTGGCGAATCCGAGCAGGAACGACGCGAATCCGTTGCCGGACAGCGTGTTGCCCTGGAGTCCCGTACCTTGCTGGGCGAAGGTGAAATCACCGGAAGGAGCGCGGTCGAACTCGTCGCCGGAGGAGTTGTAGCGGTACTCGAATCCCGCCTTGACGTTGTGCGTGCCGCGGCTCCAGGTGATCACGTCGATGAACTGGTACGGCGAGCCACGCTGCTCACGGAAGGAGTTCGGGGCACCGATCAGCGCGTAGCCCTGCGGGCGGAAGATCGGGAAACTGCGGGCGTCCACTCCGCGCAGGCCGAGCTTGGCGGGCCAGTCACCGCCGACGCTGGCGTGGAAAATCGACCGTCCCTGGCGGACCCAGGCGAACTTGGCTTCATTGATGAGGGTGGGTGAGAAGTTCCGGTTGTAGGAAGCCATCATCGTCTGCGCCATGTTCGAGATGTTGCGAGTGGGCGCGCCTCCGATGCCCGATGCGGCAGGCTCAGGGAGCGCGTTCGACTGAGGCGTGAAGTTGTACTGGTTGATGTAGCGGAAGAAAACGCGGTCGCGATCCGTGAACGTGTGGTCGGCGCGGGCGGTGGCGTGGTACTGGGTACGGCGTCCGAAGATGTTCAGGTTGAAGTTGTTTGCACCCGCGATGTTGCCCGGCGCGTTGGGATCCGGATAGAAAGCCGCGGTCTTTACCGCCACCGGATCGAGGATCGACGCCGGAATCACGTTGTTGGGAATCGGATCGCGCAGCCGGCGGGTGGCGTCGGCGGGATTGGCGCGTGTGGTGAAAGGATCGTATAGTTGGAGGGCGCGGCCCTGGCCGTCGAGGAGTCCGGTGAAGTTTCCGGCCTTGTTCTCGCGGGTGGGCAGGGTGAAGATTCCGGTCTCGCCGCGAGACTGGCGGGTGTTTTCGAGCGCGACGAAGAAGTGGGTCTTGTCCTTGCGGATCGGACCGCCCAGGGTCCCGCCGAACTGGTGGTAGCGGAGCGGCGCCTTCCGGGTGGCGAAGAAGTTGCGCGCGTCGAAGGCGTTGTTGCGCAGGAATTCGAATGCGGTTCCGCGGAATTGATTCGTGCCGGACTTGGTGACGGCGGTGAACACGCCTCCCGCGGTGCGCCCGTATTCGGCCGCGTAGTTGTTGGTGATCACCTTGAACTCCTCGACCGCGTCGACCATCGGGGCGAGCTCGGCCATCGCGCGGTCGATCGAAGACTTCTGCACGCCGCCGCCGTCGACCAGCAGCATCTGCGAGAAGGCGCGTCCCCCGGCCATGGATGCGACGGGAATCTCGCCCGCGTCACCGATTCCGCCCACGAACACCGTGGCCGCCGTGAGTTGGACCAGGTGCCAGGCATTGCGGCCGTTCAGAGGCATTTCGACGATCGATTTGTTGTTGATGATCTGGCCGAGCGAGGAGGTTTCGGATTCGATAAGCGGAGCGGCTTCGGAGACTTCCACCGCCTCCGTGACATTGCCCACCTGCAAGGTGAAGTCGAGGCGCGCGGCCTGGTCTACTTGCAGGCTGATCCCGGTGCGCTGGGCGGACTGGAATCCATCCTTGCGCAATTGGATCTGGTAAGTGCCAGGCTGGAGAAACAGCACGGTGTAGTAGCCCTGATCGTTGGTTTCGGCGGAACGGCGGTCGCCGGAACCGGTGTTGGTCACGGTGACTTGAGCCGCAGGCACGACCGCGCCGGATGGATCCGAGACGCGTCCGGTGATCTGGGCGGTCTGCGCGCTGGCGAGTGTGGCGAACAGCAGGAGGAGCAGGAGCATGATGGCCTGTATCCGTTATTCCGCGGCTGCGAGCGCGGCGTGGATCCGCCAAGTCTGCTCTGGTGAGCTGGGTGACATCGGAGGACGCGGCAATCCGCCTTCGCGCCCTCGTGCATGCATCACGGTCCGGACATTGGCGGGCAGGTTGGGGCCTTCAATGGCGTTCCACAGCCGCAACAGATTGCGGTGCAGGCGCAGCGAATTCGCCGAGTCGCCCGCGCGGACCGCGTTCCACAGCGCGACGCACCAATCGGGGACGGCGGTGAGGATCGCGGCGATGGCGCCGTGCGAGCCCAGCACGAACGAGGGCTGAAGGAGAGCGTCCACCGCGGACAGGATCCGGACGCGGTCGAGGATCCCGGCCTCGCCGCACAGGAGCAGCAGGTCGGCGAGCGCCTTCATGTCGCTCGCGCTTTGCTTGACGCCGATCACACCCGGTGAGTCGCGCAGGATGCGGGTGAGCAGTGGCGGCATCAGGTACGACCACGGGATCACGTTATAGATGATCACCGGGATGCCAGTGCGGTCCGCGATCGTGTCAAAGTGGCGGTACATGTCATCGTCGCCGGGGCGGAAGACGTAGTGGACGGGCGTGACCTGGAGCGCGGCGGGTCCCAAGTCCGCGATGGCTTGGGCGCGGCGGACCGCGGAGTCCGTGCTGTTGGTGATAATACCGGTGATGATGGGAATTCGTCCGGCGGCTTCGTCCGTGGTCCACTCGGTGATGCGTCGTGTTTCTTCGTCGCTGAGAGTGTGTCCTTCGCCGGTGCTGCCACAGACGGCCAGTCCGTGGACGCCCGTCTTGATCATGAACCGGACTTCGGCTCTGAGCGCCTCCTCGTCGATCGAGCCGTCCGCGCAGAACGGCGTGACCATCGGGGGAATGATGCCTTGGATTCGCTGCATCCGGCTATCTTACCCGTCCCAGCCTTCGCTGTTCGGCAGCGTCGGCGGATCGTCCCAGCTTGTCCAGCACGTTCGCGTACGCCAGGCGCGCCGCCGGTTCGTCGGGCCGCAGTCCGACCGCGGTGCTGAGCGCCTGCGCGGCGTCACTGGGCTGGCCCATCGCAGACAGCACCGCGCCAAGTTGGTACCAGCCCTCGAAGAACGCCGGTGTGTCCGCCACCGTCCGCCGCAGGAGCGCCGCGGCGTCGGAGTGTTTGCCCAGGCCGGTGAGCGCCAGCGCGGTTTGGTAACGCGCCAGCGGACTCGTGTCGGCGGCCAACAGATCGACCACTTCAGTGTTGCGGCCCCTCTTGAGCAGCGCAACGGCCAGATCAACGGCGATGCCTGAGTCGCGCCGCAGCGCCAGCGCAGCCTGGTACCCGGCGATCGCTTCGTCGACCTTTCCCGCTTCGAGCTTCTGCGCCGCCACCGCCGCGCGATACTTGGCCTGCATGCGCGCATCCGCATCCTGCCGCAGATCCTTCACGCGCACCATGGCGGACTCCGCCTCCGCGGCCCGGCCGAGCTTCTTGAGGCAGCCGGCGAGCATGTAGAAGGTCTGTGCGCTCTCGGTGGCCGACTGGAGCATCGGAACCGCGGCGGCGCAGTCGCCTTTCTTGACGAGCGCGGAACCGAGCTGAAACCGCGCGTTGGTGTTGGCGGGCTCGGCGCGGATCACCTCTTCGAGCAAGGGAATGGCAGCGGCGGCGTTTTGTTGGTCCAGGTGTGCTTGGGCGAGCTCGAACTTCACCTTGGGATACTTGGGGTCCATACGCAGGACCGTCTGGAACTCGCTCACCGCGCCCGGCAGATTGCCGGCCTGCGTGTGCAGCCAGCCGAGATGGAAATGCGGTTCCGGATCCGCCGGCTCCATGGCGATCGCGCGGGTGCACGTGGCCGCCGCCTTCGAGTACCCTGACTCTCGCGCACGGGCCTCACGCGTCTCCAACTCACACAGCCGGGCCTGCGCGGGTCCGAAGCGGGGATTGAACTTGAGCGCGGACCGGAACGATTGGGCCGCCGCCGCCAACCGGCCGTCCTGTTGCCGGACCAAACCGAGCAGGTAGTGGGCCTCGGCGTGCGTTGGATCCGCAGCCAGCGCCTTCACGAACAACTCACCGGCTTCGGCGAACCGTCCCCGGTGAGAGAGCTCGATCCCCTGGTCGACCAGCCGCGTGGCGATCTGCCCGGCGGCCTGAGCCGCCGCCAGCAGAAGCGCCGCTGCTACCACGTCAGACGCATGGTCAACTGCAGCACGCGCGCCGCGTTGGCCGAGAAACGGTTGGTGATGACGCCACTCCCGTCCGGCATCGTGGTTCCGGGCATGTTGAGGGCGTTATTCAGGAAGTCGGCGTTGACACGCAGGATCACGCGTTCGGTGATCGGAACGGACTTAAAGATCGATGCCGCCATGTTCCATTGCATCGGCCCGAGGAAAAACTGGTTCTGGAGGGGATGCAGTCCCGTGTTGAGCGTCGTGCGCTGGTTCAAGCCGTTCGCCAATTGGACGAACACGGTGTTCGATTCGTAGAACGGAGAGTTCGGATCGGCAGCCGATCCACCGTCGCGCGGGATCGGAATGATCGGCGTCTGGAAAGGACGGTAGTTATCCGGCACGCCCATCACGCCGTTTGGCAGTCCAGTGCGGGGGTCGCGGGAGTTGATGCGATTGGCAGGAATATAGCCGTTCCAATACAGCCACCCGTCGTAGCAGACGCCGCTGCGGCAATCCTGAACCGGGTGCTTCTTCCCGTATTTTTCGACCCCACTGATCGGACCCCAGTTTCCGGTCGGCAGCGTGACGTAGCGGCTGACCAGGGATCCGTTGCCGGCCACCTGCCATCCACCGATCACGGCATCGAGAGCCCTTCCGGCGTTGCGGCCGAGAGCCTTGCCGCGGCCAACGGGCAGGTCGACCAGGAAGTTCCAGTTGACACGGTGCTTGGGGATGCCGGTGTCGCGGCGGTAGTAGAGCAGCCGGTTGCGCGCGTTATCATCCTCGGGTACGGTGCCAGGCAGGAAATACGACGCCGGCCGGAGGGTGTCATCGCGCCAGCCGTCGCCCGCCACGCGCAAGGCGTTGCTCATGACGTAGAAGACTTGGAAGGCGTACCCCTTCGAGTAGCGGTGCTCGAACTCCAGTTGAACGCCGTTGAAGTTCGACCAGCCGGTCTTCTGATAGCGCTGCATCGTGCCGTAGACTTCCTTGTCGTATAGACGCCGGGCGACGCTCGCGAATTGGCCAGTTGGGAACGGCTGGCGCGTTGTGGTGAACCAGATGTAGTCCAGGGGATTGTCGTTGAAGCCGTACCACTGCGACATGCGCGCGCCATGGGTTCCAACGTAGCCGATCTTGAACACCGTGTTGCCGAACATTTCGCGCTCGACAAACAGGTTCCACTCATGCGCACGGGCTGTAGGTTGCCGGGGGTGCAGGTAGAACAAGCTTCCGCTCCCCCGCGTGATCCCGGAGATGCGCGAGGCGTCGAGCTGGTTCGCGCTGTTGACGCCTGCCACCACCGTGGGCACGGACCGGAGCAGGTAGTTCGGCAGCCCGTCGGGGCTCTGCTCGGCGGCGTTCGGATCGTTGCTCACGTTGCCCTGGCCAGGCATCGTGTTCTGGGTCTGTCCGGCGAACAGCCGCAGCGATTCCGGATAAGCGAAGATCGAGTAGCCGCCCCGGACCACCATGGTCCGGTTGGATGAGCCCAGGCGGTAGGCGAATCCGGCGCGCGGGCCGAAGTCCCACAGGTTCGAGTAGACCAGGGAATCCGGCAAACCGGCTTCCTTCGGAGTTGTGTACTTGACGCCAAGGGCGGTGTAGGCGTTAACCACCGCGGGCAGGACGTTCTTCATCTCGGCCAGCTCATTCAGCGGACGCGGCAGAATGATCGCCCTCTGCTTTTCGTCGAATCCGTAGATCGTCCGGTCGCGCTCGTTGACCGGACTGTTGTACTCGTACCGCAAGCCGAGGTTCAGCGTCAGCCGCGAGTTGACCTTGAAATTGTCCTGGAAATACGCGGCGCGCTCGTGCACGCGCGGACGGTACCACGAGCGGTTGAACCGGGCCGCATACGTCCCGATGCCCATGAAGAAGTTCGCCGCCGTGTGTCCCGTGAACGGTGTGGGGCCATAGGCGGTGCCCGAGGTGGGATCGTAGAGCGCGCTCGGTCCGACGTTGCCGAAGCTGAGCTGGCCTTGCGAAATCTGCTGATCGTTGAGCGTTTCCAACTGCTCATACCGGACGCGGGCACCGAACTGGAACTCGTGCCGGCCGTAGATCTTGGTGAAGTTCTGGTCGACGTTGTAAATCCGTCCGTAGTTGATGGTCGGGTTGATGCTCGAATCGTAGGCCATGCCCGGACCCGTGGACGATGACATCGAGAAGGGGATACGGGGGAATCCGATCCCGTTGAAGGGGTTGGGAAGTCCGAGCTGGCTCGAAATCTCTTCCGTCCCGGTGTAGGGAAGCTGGCCTCGATAGTCTCGCGCTACCGTCACCAGGGTCTCACTGAAGAAGGTGGGCGAAAACGTGTGGGTCCAGTTGGCGATGCCGCTGTCGTTCACGCCACTGTCGATATTGGCGTTGGCGCGGCGGTCGAGCGTGGTGGGGGACAGGCCGTAGGGATCGCTGGTCCGCTCCGTGGTCGCCGGGCTGTGAGAGTACCGGAAGAACAGATTATTCTTGTCGTTCAGCTTGTGATCGACGCGGACCGTCTCGGTGTGCTGCTTAGTGTTGTTGAAGCCGAGTCCGAACCAGTTGGAGGTCACCAGCGGGTTGTCGCCGCGCGTGGGCAGCGGAGTCACGCTGTACAAGTACCGCGACAGCGGACTCTGGCGGCCGGTGGGAATCCGGTTGCCGGTGAAGGGCTGCCGGGTCCAGGTACGCGCGTCGGTGGTGAGCGGATCATAGAGCGTGATCCGGCGGCCGACGCCATCGATCAGTCCGCTGAAGTCCCCTTGCCGGAATTCGGGAGTCGGCACCGCGATATTGCGGGTCGACGCCTGGCGCAATTGGTAGCCCTCGTAGGCGAAGAAGAAGAACGTGCGGTTGCGGCCGTTGTACAGCTTGGGGATCCAGACGGGGCCGCCGAGCGAGGCGCCGAATTCGTTGCGCACCAAGTGCGGCGGCTTGAGGTAGAAGTCCTCGCGGGCGCGTGCGACGCCCAGGCCGCTGTTCCGTGCTGTGTGGAATACGGATCCGTGGATCTCATTGGTGCCCGAGCGGGTGGTGATCATGAAGGTGCCGGGGCGGTTCAGCTTGGCGGAGGAGTTGTTGGTCTCGGAGCGGAACTCGGCGATGGTGTCGAGTCCGGGCGGCCGCGCCGGGATCGACTGCCACTCGCGGTTTTCGAGCACGGCGCCGTCTTGAAGGAGTTCCGTCGCGTAGCGCAGTCCGTAGACGCGCGGGACGGAGCCCGGCTCGACACCCGGAGTCGTCATGTAGATCAGCGTCGTGATGAAGCGGCCGTTGAGCGGCAACTGCTCGATGCGCTCACGCTCGATCACGGTGGCAAGCGTCGGACTCGTGGTGGTCACCAGCGGCGTGACGTCGCCGGCCACGGTGACCGACGTTGCCGTGGCTCCCGGCTTCAACACTGATTCGACGGCGGCGGCTTGTCCGGCGGCGAGGGTGAGCTGGCCCTTCCATAATTCCATTCCAGGGAATTCGACAGTGAGCTCGTAGGCTCCGCCCTGCATCGCCGGGAAGAGGTAGAAGCCGATTTCGTTTGTTTCGGAGGTGGACTCACGCGCGGTCGCGGTGTGGACCACTTTGACTTTGGCTTTCGGGATGACAGCGCCCGTGGCGTCCCGGACCGTGCCTTGAATACTCCCATTGCCCGTTTGGGCATTCCCGAGAGCCGCAATGGCCAGGAACAGGCCGAGATAAAGCGAGGCGGATCGAAGCATGGGGACTACGATAGCCCAATCAACTGGCCCGTGCAAGTACCGAATCCGCGTCCGGTGATTTGACCGCGGTGCTTCCGGTCCCGTACACTACATAAAAGTAGGATTTCCCTCCTTTACGATTTCCTTCTACATCCACCCCATCGGACAACTTGTGCTCGAGTAGTGCGGCCCCGGCGGGAATTTTCGCGGAGGTTCGAACTTGGCTGACGGTATGCGTCATATTTTCACGTCGGAATCAGTGACCGAAGGGCACCCCGATAAGATTGCGGATCAGGTATCGGATTCAATCCTTGACGAGTGTTTGAAGCAGGATCCCACGAGCCGCGTCGCTTGCGAAACTCTGGTCACGACCGGGCTGTGCGTGGTCGCCGGCGAGATCACGACAAAAGCGAAGTTCGAAGTCCCGCAGCTTGTGCGCAGCGTGATCAACGAGATCGGCTACGACAACGCGGCGTACGGCTTCGACGGCCATACCTGCGGAATCCTGAACGCCATCCAGACCCAGTCGCCCGACATCGCGATGGGCGTGGACACGGGTGGGGCGGGTGACCAAGGCCTGATGTTCGGGTTCGCCTGCAACGAGACCCAAGAGTTGATGCCGATGCCGATCATGATCGCCCACCAGTTGGTGGCGCGGCTGAGCGAGGCGCGGCGGCAAGGGTTGCTCAAGTTCCTGCGGGCTGACGGGAAATCACAGGTCAGCGTCGAGTACGAAGGACATAAGCCGGTGCGGATCGAGGCTGTGGTGGTTTCGACCCAGCACGCCGACATGGATATCGACAAGCTCCGCGCGCAGGTGAAGAAGGTGGTCATTGATCCGGTCGTCAAGCCGTATGGCATGGCAGACAAGAACACGAAATACCACATCAATCCGACGGGGCGGTTCGTGATCGGCGGTCCACATGGCGACACAGGACTCACGGGGCGCAAGATCATTGTCGACACCTACGGCGGATACGGACGGCACGGCGGCGGGGCGTTCTCGGGCAAGGATCCGACGAAGGTCGACCGGTCCGCGTGCTACATGGCCCGCTACGTTGCCAAGAACATCGTGGCTGCGGGGCTGGCTTCCAGGTGTGAGGTTCAGTTGGCTTATGCGATCGGGGTTGCGGATCCGGTGTCGGTGCGGGTTGACACGTTCAATACGGGCGTGATCGATGATGCGCGGATTGTCGAACTGGTGCGGCAGCACTTCCCGTTGACTCCGAAGGGCATGATTGACCACCTGAAGCTGCGCCGCCCGATTTACCGTGAGACCGCAAAGTTCGGGCACTTCGGACGGAAGGGCTTCTCGTGGGAGGCCACCGACAAGGCCAAGGCCATGAAGGCGGCAGCGGGCATCTAAAGGCGAGGCAGTGAGTTCCACCGACACCTGCAAACGCACAGCCGAGATCACGGTTCCGCTGGCGGAGGTCCTGGCGCATACCGAGAAGCTCGTACTCGAGTATCAGCGCAAGGCCACCATGCCGGGATTCCGGGCGGGCAAGGTGCCTCTTTCCGTCATCCGGAAGAGGTTCCACCAGGACATCCGGCAGCAGGTGGTCGAGCATCTGGTGCCGATCGCGTTCCGGCGGGAAGCTGACGCCGCCGGCTGGCGGATCGTCGGGGATCCAAAGGTAACGGACATTCATTTTCACGAAGGCTCACCGCTGAAGTTCAAAGCGGACTATGAAGTTGCGCCGGAGTTCGAACTGGGTGAGTACCGCGACATCGAAGCTCCGTTCAAAGAGCCCGAAGTGACCGAGGCCGACATCGACGCCCATGTCGAGCAGATGCGTGTTCAACGGGCCGAGTATGTCAACATCGATCCCCGCTCAGTGGAATCGGGCGACTATGTAGCGATCTCGCTCAACAGTATCGCGGGCGTGGAGGGCGAGCCGGTCCAGCAGGACGAGATGGTGCTCCACGTGGGCGGCGAGGAGACCATGCCCGTGTTCTCCGAAGCGCTCCTCGGACGTTCGCCGGGCGACGAGATGGATGTCGAGGTTGAATATCCGGAGGATTACAGCCAGCAGCGGCTGGCCGGCCGCCAGGTGACCTTCCACCTGGTGGTGAAAGGTCTGCGGCGGCGCGAGATTCCCGAGCTGAACGACGAGTTCGCAAAGGACGTCGGGGACTTCCAGAACTTAGGGGAATTGCGAGACGAGACGCGGCGGAATCTGCTGCGTGCCCGGGAGCAGGAGGCTCAGGCGGCCGCTAAGACCGCGATCGTCGACAAGCTGGTCGATACCCACGAGTTTCCTGTTCCGCAGGCATGGGTGGACGCGCAGATCGAATCGGTTCTGCAGCTCCAGCTTCAGAGCTTGGGTACCGACGGCCCGGTGGATCTCAGCAAATTGAACTTGGACTGGGACAAGCTGCGCGAGGCCGTCGGTCCCAGGGCCACCCGCGAGGTAAGGGGTTCGCTGATTTTGTCGCGCATTGCTGACCGCGAGTCGATCGAGGTGCTCAACGACGAAGTCGACCGCGAATTGCACCGGATGGCCCGGAATGCCCGCCAGCCGGCGGCCCGCCTGCGCATGCAGATGGAGAAAGACGGGGCGCTGGGACGGATAGCCAACCAAATCCGGACCAACAAGGTTCTGAACTTCCTTTTCGAGAACGCCAGGAAAGTAGCTCCTCCCGAGTAGACGATCCGCTACCATGAAGGCATGGACGGCGGATTCCCCCGGCTGATCTCCCGCAGGAACGTGCTCGCACGCGCGTCCATGGGCTTCGGTCTCACGGCGTTTGCCGGACTTGCGGCCACGCCGCGGCACGCCCACACCGCTCCCCGGGCGCGCAACGTGATCTTCTGCTACATGTCGGGCGGAGTCTCGCACATCGACTCTTTCGACCCCAAGCCGCGCCTTGATGCCGAAGCCGGAAAACCGATGCCGTTCGCCATCGAGCGGACCATGTTCAACCAGAACGGCAACATCATGCCGAGCCCCTGGAAGTTTACGCAATATGGGCAGAGCGGGATCCCCGTGAGCAGCCTGTTCCCGCACATGGGATCGATCGCCGACGAGATCTGCGTAATCCGCTCGATGACGGTGAAATTCATGGAGCACGCCCAGGCGAATTTCTACTTTCACGCCGGGCAGCCGTTCACCGGATATCCCAGTCTTGGCGCTTGGACAACCTACGGCCTCGGATCCTTATCGAGCAACCTGCCGGGATTCGTGGTGCTTGGCAGCGGCGAGATTCCGCTGGGCGGCATCAACGTGTACGGCAACGGATTCCTGCCCGCCGTCTACCAGGGTTCGTTCATCTATCCCGAGCGTCCGGAGCCCTTGCAGGATGTCACCCCCAAGGAGCCCGACCCCGTCCAGCGCAAGCGCCTGGCCTGGATCGGCGAGCAGGACCGCGAGTTCCTGGCCCGGGCCGGGAACGATTCCAACGTCGACGCCGCTATCCGCAACTACGAGACGGCGTACCGGATGCAGGCGGCGATTCCCGAATTGGTCGACATCAGCCGGGAGAGCGAAGCAACCAAGAAACTCTATGGTCTCGATTCGAGCGAGCCGGGGAAAGCCGCCTATGCAAAGCAGTGCCTGATGGCACGGCGGCTGGTGGAACGCGGCGTCCGGTTTGTCGAGCTGACCATGGTCGGGCCGAAGGGCTCAGGTGCGGGCAACGTGTGGGATCAGCACGGCAAGCTGCGTGAGGGCCATTCCGGCAACGCGTTCGTAGTGGATCAGCCCATCGCGGCGCTGGTCAAGGATCTGAAGGCCCGCGGCTTGTTGGACACTACGCTGGTGATTTGGTCCGGCGAGTTCGGCAGAGCTCCGTTTGTCCAGGGGACCGACGGGCGGGACCACAATCCCTACGGGTTCAGCCTGTGGATGGCGGGCGGTGGCGTCAAGCCGGGGATGATCTTTGGCGCCACCGATGAGTACGGATACCGGGCGGTCGAGAACGTGCTGACCATCCACGATTTCCACGCGACGATCCTGCACTTGCTGGGGCTGGACCACGAGCGGCTCACGTTCCGGTTCGGGGGCCGGGACTTCCGCTTGACTGACGTGCATGGGCAGGTGATCCGGCCCATCTTGTCTTAAGGCTGCTGGTACACCCGCTCCCAACCGGTAACACCCTCCGTGATCCGGATCGTTTCGTTGACGGGCGGCTGGTCCACCCGCTGCACGGCCCCGCCCGGCCAGCGGACTTCTATCCACTCCGCCAGGGTGATTTCGCCGAGTCCGAAGTGCTGCTCAAGCGGCAGGCAGCCGAAATTGGTGCCGCCGCCTACCTCTCGCATCTGCTGGACACCGCCCGCTCTGAGCGTGACGCGCGCGCCGATCGCAGACCGGTTGCACTTTGTGCCCACTAAACGGACATTCAGGTAGTTTCCGGGCCGCTCGTCCGGGCAATAGACCGCGGCCGTGAGCAGGTCGCCCGGATAGGCGCCGCCGGCGGCGACCAGAATCGACAGCCGGCCGTCGCCGAACAGGTCCGCCGCGTTCGTCCCGTGACTCTTGCCGACGAACGGAAGGCCCGCGGTGAACGTCACGTTGCGGTAGACGGCTCTGGTGCAAATTCCGAGTCGAGCCAAATTCGGTAACGGCCGACGTCTCGATCGAACCCGACTCCGATCACGCAGCCAACGCGGCTCGCCAGATCTCCGGCATCGTCGCCCCTGCCCCGCCTAG
>VFZX01000048.1 GCA_016871015.1 Acidobacteriota bacterium
CTAGATATCGAAACATACCGGCATTTTAGCAATTCGCCGGAAATTATTCGTCCGGCGGAGTTTAGGCGAGCATGGGGCGGACCACCGTACCGTGCACGTCCGTCAGCCGGAAGTCCCGGCCCATGTAGTGATAGGTGAGCCGGGTATGGTCGAACCCGAGGCAGTGAAGGATTGTTGCCTGCAGATCGTGGGTGTGCACTTTGTTGTCCGTGATAAAGAACCCGAGGTCGTCGGTGGCGCCAAACACTTGTCCGCCTTTGATCCCTCCACCGGCGAGCCACATCGAATATGCCTGCGGATGGTGGTCGCGTCCGGCGTTGTCGGCTTCCTGCGTGTTGCGGATCTCGCAGACCGGAGTCCGTCCGAACTCGCCGCCCCAGACCACCAGGGTCGAGTCGAGCAGGCCGCGGCGCTTCAGATCCTTCACGAGCGCGCCCGCGGGTTTGTCGGTAGCTTCGCAGTTGGCCTTCAGCTTCGTGTTGAGGTTGGTGTGGCTGTCCCAGCTCGCGTTCATGATCAGGATGAAGCGGACACCGCGCTCGACCAGACGCCGTGCGAGCAGGCAGTTGGTGGCGTATGCCTTCGTCTTGGGATCATCGATCCCGTACATGTCGAGCGTTTCCTTGGATTCCTTGGAGAAATCCACCAGCTCGGGTCCGGCCGACTGCATCCGGTAGGCAAGCTCGTAGGAGGCGATCCGCGAATCGATCTCAGCGTCGCCAGTATCCTTGTGGCGCATCCGGTTGAGGTCGGCGATCGCGTCGAGGCCCGCGCGCTGGCTTGCCATGGTGATCCCCGGCGGATTCGACATGTACAGGATCGGATCCCCAGTCCCGCGCAACAGCGTCCCCTGATAGGTGGACGGCAGGAATCCGCTGGAAAAGTTCGACGCGCCGCCGCTGGTTCCCGCGCCCGATGCGAGCACCACGAATCCGGGCAGGCTCTTGGACTCGCTGCCCAGCCCGTACACGGTCCAGGCGCCGAGCGTCGGCCGGCCGACTACCTGGGATCCGCTGAACATCAGGCATTGCGCGGGATGGTGATTGAACGCATCGGTTGCGATCGACCGGACCAGGCACATGTCGTCCGCGTTTCCGGCGATCCCCGGAAGCCAGTCCGAGATCTCCATGCCGCACTTGCCGTGACGCGTGAACACGCGCGGCGACCCGAGTATCGCAGCGTTCGGCTTGGTGAAGGCCAGCGTCACCTGCTTGATGACCGATTCCGGGGCCGGCTTGCCATGCCACTTCTGAAGCTCCGGCTTGGGGTCGAACAGGTCCATCTGGCTCGGCCCGCCCTCCATGAACATGAAGATAACGCTCTTGGCCTTGCCCTCGAAATGCCCCTTGCGCGGAGCGAGCGGATTCGGCGCGGAGAGTCCGTCAGCGGCCAGCAGATCGCCGAGGGCCATAGATCCGATCCCGCAGGCGACGTCGGAAAGGAAACGGCGGCGGTTGTTCATGATCGTCTACTCCCTCGTGATGAATTCGTCGAGATTCAGCAGGACCCGGCTGACGCCCACCCATGGAGAGAGCGCGCTCTTTTCCGATTCGAAGATGCGCGCCTGCCGGTCGTGATACTGCGCCAGCCGTTGGCGTTCGGCCTCGGCCGGCTGGCGCCCCACGGTCAGCGCGAAGGCGTGGTTCAGCCGCTCGGAGATCCCGCCAGCGGACTCGCTCTCAACGCGCCAGGCCAGCGCCTGCGCCGCTTCAAAGAACACTTCGTCGTTGAGCAGGTTCAGCGCCTGCAGGGCCGTGTTCGAGCGGGACCGGCGCGCGCAGGTAACGCTTGAGTCCGGCGAGTCAAACGTCATCAGCATGGGATAGGGCGTGGTCCGCTGGAAGTGGATGTAGAGACCGCGCCGGTAGCGGTCCTTGCCCTTGGCGGCGGTCCAGGCGTTGCGCGAGCGGCCATAGCCCAGCTCGGCGACGCCTTCGGGCTGCGGAGGCTTGAAGCTGCGTCCGCCGATGTCGCGGCTCAAGAGTCCTGCCGCGGCGAGCGTGACATCGCGCAGGGTCTCCGCTGGCAGCCGGATCCGCGATTGCCGCGCGAGCAGAGTGTTCTCAGGATCGCGCTGGGCGAGCTCGGGCCGCGCAAGCGAGGCCTGGCGGTAGGTGGCCGATGTGACGATGGTGCGGTGGAGCTGCTTCATGCTCCACGGGCGCCCGGAGGATGGTGCCGCAAACTCGGCGGCCAGCCAGTCGAGCAATTGCGGATGGGTAGGAGCTTCGCCCTTCACGCCGAAGTCCTCGGTGGTACGCGCCAGCGCCCGGCCGAAGAACTCGCCCCAGGTGCGATTCACGAACACGCGCGCGGTGAGGGGATTCTTGGCCGAGGCAACCCAGCGGCCGAGGTCCAGGCGGTTGGCCTGAGCGCCGGACTTGGCCATCACCGGCAGGAAGGCGGGCGTATCCGCTTCCACTGGGATCCCCAGTTGGTTCCACATGCCGCGGACCCGGAGCTTGGTGGGCGGAGCCTCGGAGTCATCGCGCATTGCCATGGCCTGCGAGTACACCGGCAGGTCCGCCTCCAGGGCGTCAAGCTTCTTCTTGAGCTCGCGGAGCTTGGTGAACTTGTCCTGATGCGGCAGCCCGAACCGCGTGCCGTTGCCGATGAAGTAATCCTCCAGGCGCATCTGGTCGCGCAGGGTTCGTTTGCCGGGAGCCGTCTTCATCACCTTCACGGTGCGGTCAAATATCGCCTTCATGGAGGTGAGCGCGAAGTCCCACTCCGGCTGCGTGCCAGGCTTGTCGATCGCCTCGATGATCCGCTCCTCCCACAGTGGCATCAACGCCGGAACCTCGAACTCCGTGAGCAACTGCTTGCGCTTGCGCAGATACTCGGGACGCGCGGCCAGCCATGCGCCCAGCTCACCGGGGAGCGGCGCGTCGATCTCCTGCTCCTCACTGCGGTCGAAGAACGACAGCAGCGCATAGTAGTCGGTCTGCTTGATGGGATCGTACTTGTGGTCGTGGCACTGGGCGCATCCGGCGCTCAGCCCCAGCCACACGGTGGACACGGTGTTGGCGCGGTTCACAAGCTGCTCGAAGCGGGCCTCGTCGCGGTCGACGCCGGCTTCACGGTTGGTGAGCGTGTTGCGCAGGAATCCGGTCGCCACCAGTTGATCGGTGCGCGCGCCGGGGAGCAGGTCGCCGGCAAGCTGCTCGATGGTGAACTGGTCGAAGGGGAGGTCGCGGTTCAGGGCTTCGATCAGCCAGTGGCGGTAGCGCCAGGCCCACGGCCGCTGGAGGTCCTTCTCATAGCCGTCAGAGTCGGCGTAGTGGGCCAGATCCAGCCAGTGCCGCGCCCAGCGCTCCCCGTAGTGGGGAGAGAGCAACAGGCGGTCAACAACCTGCTCATAGGCATCGGGACGGGTATCGGCGAGGAACTCGCTGACTTCATGGGGAGCAGGCGGGAGTCCAGTCAGATCCAGAAAGACACGGCGCAGCAGTGTGGTCCGCGCGGCTTCAGGCGAGGGTCTCAGTCCTTCCTTTTCGAGCCGCGCGAGAACGAAACGGTCGGCCGGATTGCGCGCCCAGGCGGCGTCCTTGACCGGAGGCAGGTCCGGCCGGGCCACTGGTTGGAATGCCCAATGCGAGGACTTCGGCCGGGCCGCGGGGGCCGCGCGGAGTCCAGCCGGATATGCGGCGCCTTGGTCGATCCAGCGCTTCAAGATCTCGATTTCCGCAGCGGGAACCGCCGGACCAGCCGGCGGCATCCGGACTCCTTCCTTGCTGCTGGCAACGCGCTCAATCAGGCGGCTCTCCGCGCTCTTGTTCTTCACCAGCGCCGGACCCGAGTATCCGCCGCGCAGGATGAAATCGGGATGGTCCAGCCGGAGTCCGTTCATCTGCTGCGCCGCGCCATGGCAGCCGGAGCAGCGCTTCATGAGGACTGGCTGAACATCCCGCACGTAGTCAGCCCCTTGCGGCAGGAGTGTCCACGCGAAAGGAAGGGTCAACAGGAGAGCCCGGAACACGATCCCATTATAGTGACGTGGGCCGCGCCCGTTCGAACGCCCATCCCGACAGCAGCAGGACCGCCGGAATGAACGGAATGTGGTAGCGCGGCTGGATCGTGAACGGCGCCGCCGTCACCACGAAGAACAGGATGATCCACAGCACGAACTGCCATTCCGGATTCGTGCGCAGCTCGTCGCGGTGCATGAACGCCGCAAGCGCCGCGAGCACCCAGATCCCCACCCACCAGGCGTGGGCGGCCAACTGGAGCAGCTTGTACAGGGTCCCTTCGGACTTGTGCGCGATCTTCAGCGTCCAGTAGAATCCCGTGGTGTCCTCGCCAAGGAAGTAGACCTGCTTCTCAAACAGCAGGCGGATCCAGCGGCCCGGGTTGCGGCGGATCCAGTCCTTCGCCATTTCCGTCATCACCACCTGTTGCTCATATTCGTTCCAGTTGAGCTTGCGGTACATCTCGCCGACGGGCTTGTCGTTGTAGTCCGCCTGTGCCGCGTCGTTGGCGCCCTGATAGATCGCACCGCCGGTATTGCTTGAAATCAGCACCGGCACGCCCTTGCTCGAATTCCGCATTGCCCAGGGGATGATCGTGGTGGCGAGCGCGAGGGAGGCCACGGCAACCGGGATGAGGGGCCGTCCGCGGCAGACGGCGTAGAGTCCCCACAAGATTGGCACGGGCAGAAGCGTCTGCCGCGTCAGCACCGATGCGCCGGTTGCGAGGCCTGTGATGACGGCCCAACCGAGTCCGTCGCGGGTCAGGAACCACCAGATGCACAGCCACAGCAGCCACATGAACATGGGCTCGTAGTGGGCAAGTCCGGTCATCGCGATGTGGGAAGGCCAGAGAGCGAACAGCACCTGCATCACCGCACCGGCGAACGGAGAGGTCCAGCGGCAGGCCATCTTGTAGAGCAGAATGCCGGTGAGGACATAGAACACCAGGTTGGTCACCGTGGGGATCCAGGGATTGTCTCCCACCACGATCATGCAGGCGGCAAGGAACGCGGAGTATCCGGGAGGGCGGAAGGCATACCAGGTGCCGCCATTGGCCACGGTCCAGAAGTAGCCGCCGTGGTTGACCAGATTGCGCGACAGGCTCAAGTATTCGCTGTAGTCGGAGATCTGCACGGGCGGGACCAGGATCACGTAGGCGAGCCGGATCACCACGCCCGCCGCGACCGCCCACCAGTGGATCCTGTACGCGGAGCCATGCACGGCGGCGAATGGCGGATTCCACTTGCGGGCCACCCATGCGGTGGCCGCGAACAGCGGAAGTCCGGTCAGGAACCATAGCCACGGACGCCAGCCCACGAGCCGCGCCGACATCGTGACGTAGACGCCGAACGCGACGGCCAGGAATCCCAGCCAGGTGAGGTGATAGAGCCGTTCCGCTAGTTTCATTGCTCAGATCCCGATCAGGTTCGGGCACACTTTCTCCCAGCCCTGTTCAGCAGCCCAAACATCCATCGCCAGCGCCGCGACTTCATCAACATCCGGAATGGCCTCCGGGTCCTTTTCAAGGTTCACTACATGGAGATATCGGCCGCACGTCTCACAGACCCGAGTGCTGATATGCGGAATTCCCTCCGCAGCGAAGTAGGTGATGTTGTCGCGGCTGGTCTCCCCGCACACGGGACAATGGCCCCGCGGGAAGGTCCACTCGCGCCGGCACAAGCTGCACGCCAGCAGGAACACGGTACCATGCCCTTCCGGACGCAAACAGGCAACCTGGGGCGGATGGCCACACGACGGGCACACGCCGGTCTCCACCACACGGACAACGGGCGGATTCCGGCGGGCGAGCACGCGTGCGAAAAATCCCGCGGGCTCGGCTTCAATCCGCTCCGCCGTGAGCCGTGAGGCGGCGTCGCGCAGCATTGCCGGACCATGGCGCAGTGCGATCTCGCGCAACTCCCGCCAGTCTCCTTCGAAGTCCGCGATCTCACCGTAGAACAGCAGGGCTTCGCGCGCGGCCGGGAATCGCGCGGCGAGGGCGCGCGCCCGGTCCCGCCGTGTGCTCATGTGACCGCCGCCTGGTAGGCCCCCAGGACATCGCTGGCGGATCCGTCCATCTTCACCCGGCCATGGTCGAGCCACACGGCACGGCGGCAGAACTGCTGCACGACGTAGGAGCTGTGGGAGACGAACAACAGCGTGCGGCCGCTGCGCTGGAGCTCGAGAATCCGGTCCAGGCACTTGCGCTGGAACTCGAGGTCGCCTACTGCGATCACCTCATCGATGATCAGGACTTCGGCGTCGAGATGGAAGGCCACGGAGAAGGCGAGCCGCAGCACCATGCCCATCGAATAGGTGCGCACGGGTTCGTGCAGGTACTCGCCGATGCCCGCGAAATCGACGATCCGGTCGAAGAGTTCGTCGGTTCTCCTGCGCGACATTCCCAGTAGCGAAGCGTTGAGGCGGACGTTTTCCACTCCGGTGAGGTCGTAGTGGAAGCCCGAGCCGAGTTCGAGCAGCACGGCCACGCGTCCTTTGACCGACACCTGTCCTTCGTCGGGCGGGCTCAGTCCGGCGACCAGGCTCAGCAGAGTGCTCTTGCCCGCGCCGTTGTGTCCGATGAAGGCGACGCTCTCGCCGGGCTCGACGGAGAAGGACACGTCGCGCAACGCGTAGAACCGGTCCGCTGAATCTCCGCGGCGGACCATCCGCAGAAGCCTGTCGCGCAGGAGCTGGTTTCCGGGATGCACGCGAAAGTACTTCGACACACCGTCGAAGCGGACGATACTCAGGGCTGGGCCTACTTCCATGCCAGGCTCTTGGCCACCTCACGCAACGGCTTGTCGCGCGAGTCGAGCTTGGCCCGTTGTCCGGAGGCGATCAGCATCAGCAGTTTTCCGCCCGGGGTCATCGCGAACACACGCATCCGGTAGGGAGCCTGGTGGCGCGGGTGCGTGTAGTCGAACGTGTAGACGACACCGGCCAGACCGGGCGAGGTGATACTCTCGAGATCTCCGCCACGGTCGATTTCGATCTTGGACGCCTTGAAATCCGCTTTGAGTCCGTCAATGTAGGCCCGCTCGGAGTGCGTGTCGCGGTAGGACCCGTTGATCGAATAGACCTCGGGGTTGTCTTCTTTGTCCGGATCCACGACGACGCCCGGCGGAAGCAGAACGCCGCCGTCGGAGGCCTGCTCCCACTTCCACTTGTCTGGAAGCTCGAAGCTGAATCCCACCGGGTGGCGCATCTTCTTGCCCTTGGCCGCGGCGGCGGCGCACAACAAAATCATGATCGTGGCGGCGGCCGCCCGGGTGGAAAATCGCATGTCGGCGTTATCCGTGCCGGATTACCAGCACGTCTCCTTCCTGAACAATGTACTCCTTTCCTTCCAGGCGCAACAGGGGCGTGCCACGCAAACCCGCGTATCCGTTGTGGCCGACGAGTTGTTTCCAGTTGACGACTTCGGCACGGATGAACTTCTTTTCGAAATCAGAGTGGATCGCGCCGGCGGCCTTCACCGCGGTGCTTCCTTGCGGGATGGTCCAGGCACGGACTTCGGTCTCGCCCGCCGTGAGGAACGACATGAGCCCAAGCAGGTGGTACGTGCTCTTGATCAGGCGGTCAAGACCCGGTTCCGCGAGTCCGTAGCTGGCCATGTATTCGCGCGCATCTTCACCCGAAAGCTCGGCCAGTTCGGCTTCGATCTTGCCACACACCGCCGAGACCGCGGTGTGCGGACGGCCGCCGAGCCGCGTGGCCCACTGCGCCTCAATCCCGTGCAGCTTCGGCGCGTCCTCTTCGCCCAGGTTCAGCACGTAGAGCATCGGCTTTTGCGACAGGAACTGGAATCCACGGATGCGCTTCTCGTCCTCGGCATCGAGCTCGAGGGAGCGCAACGCGCGATTGTCCTCGAGAGTGGCCTTACAGCGCTCGAGGAGATCGAACTCGCGATCGAGCTCCGCGCTGCGCATCTTCTTGCGGTCCTTGTCGACCCGCTCCATGCGCTTTTCGACCACGACAAGATCGCTGAGGATCAACTCGGTGTCCACGTCCTCCGCGTCACGGAGCGGGTCGACCGATCCTTTCTCGTGGGGCACGGTGTCGGATTCGAAGACGCGCAGGACGTGCGCGAGCGCGTCGGCCACGCGCAGGCTGCCGAGATAGCTGGCCTCGCGCAGGGACTCCTTGGAGATCGCGGGGAAGTCCAGGTACTCGACTGTCGCGTGGGTGATCTTCGGTGGCTCGAACACGCGGGCGAGTTCGCCCAGCCGGGCGTCGGGCACTTTCGCCACTCCGACGCGGACCTCCTGGCTGCCGACGCGTGCCGACTCATGGACACCGGTCAGAATCGTGAACAACGAGGACTTGCCGGCCATGGGCAAGCCGATGATTGCGGTTTTCATATAGCTACAGTGGGACGTCCACCTGGGTGAGAATGTCGGCGATGATGCGGGCGGCGGCTTCGGGATCGCGGCGGGAAAAAGCAGTCCGTGCGTTGAGGACCAGGCGGTGGGCAAACAGCGGACCTGCCAGTTGCTTCACGTCATCCGGGATTGCGTAGTCGCGCCCGAGCACCAGGGCCAGCGACTGGACGGCGCGAAACAGCGCTTGCGCGCCACGGGGGCTCACGCCGAGGGAGAGCTCCGGGTGCGTTCGCGTCTTTTCAACGATCGCGAGTATGTAGTCCACCAGCGCCTCTTCGACGGCCACACGCTGCACCTGTTCCTGGATCCAGACGACTTCATCGGCGTTGAGCACCGGCGCCGCTTGGGCCAGCGAGCGTGCGGGCGCGCCGCGAAGAATCTGGCGTTCGCTGGCCATGTCCGGATAGCCGACTTCGATGCGCATCAGGAAGCGGTCCAGTTGAGACTCGGGGAGTGGATACGTTCCGTGATGCTCGACCGGGTTCTGGGTGGCCACCACCATGAACGGCGGATCCAGCGGATGTGAGCGTCCATCGATGGTCACCTGCAGTTCATTCATCGCCTCGAGCAGTGCCGACTGCGTTTTCGGCGTGGCCCGGTTGATTTCGTCGGCGAGCAGGATGTTGGTGAACACCGGGCCCTGCTTAAACTCGAACTCGCCAGTGTGCGCGTTATAGACCGTTACTCCCAGCACGTCGCTGGGGAGCATGTCGGCGGTGAACTGGATCCGGTGGAAACGGCACCGCACGCTGCGGGCGAGCGCCTGGGCGAGAGTCGTCTTGCCGACTCCGGGGACATCCTCGATCAACAGGTGGCCCTTGGCAAACAGGCACACCGTCGCGAGACGCACCGCGCCGGGTTTACCCCGGATCACACTGGCCAACGAATCTTCGAGCGCCTGGACCTTGCCGGCCGCTCCGGCCAGCGCAGTGGGTGCTTCGCGCTGCACCATTCCTTGACATCATACCGCAGGCTGGGTTTTCCGCCGTCCGGGTACTCGCCGGTCCATAATTCTGGACATACTAGTACCGACTGGAGTACGATCTCTGGTTGTGCCGATGCGTTGGACCAGAAACCAGATCGCGGCTTTCGCGCTGATCGTCGCGGCACTGCTGCAGGCGCCGGCCGCGATGGCGCGTCTGGCGGTGGCCTCAGGCGCGTACGATTGGGTGGACCGGCTCGGAACTCCGGAAATTCAGGTCGGAACGGCAGCCGTGCAGGGAGTGGCTGACGCTCTGTTCGCACTGCTGGCGCCCGTGTCGGGCGCGGCGCTGGTCGCCGGTGCCTGCATCCTGCTGCCACTCAGCGGCTCGTGGCCGGTGGCCGCATTCTGGTGGGCGGCAGTCTATGCTCCGGTGGCGGTTGCGCGGATCGTCTTGTTAGGTCTGGACGGGAGGCCGGAGGTCCAGCCGTGGATCTGGGCCGTTGCGCACACGGTGTTCCTCGTGCTCGCACTACGCGAAATCAAGCCTGCACGCCTGGGGTTGGCTTGGGGGGCGGGCTTCGCGGCTGTCGCGATCTTGAAGGCGGCCGGGCCGATTGGAGTCCTGGTTCCGGCGGGAGCCGCGGCATGGATGTTGCTGCCTCGCACCCACCCGGAGGTGGCCGGCTTGCCGGCGGACTGCACGGACCGGACGTTCCAGAATTCACTCGCCGCGCTTTCGGCCCAGCTCGAGTTGAACGCCGCTGATTCAGACCGCCGCCGGTGAGGTTCGCACACTCGCCGTTGTAAACTGGCGGTTTGTCCATGAGTGTGAGTCTCGCCCGCCGCAGGTTTCTCGCGTTCCTTGCCGCGAGTCCGCTTGCCGCCACTGATCCAATCGGGGATCCCAAGGCCGCCATCAACGTGCTCGACTTCGAGGCAGCCGCGCGCCGCGCCCTTCCTCCGGCGCATTTCGGTTATCTGGCCACCGGCGTGGACGGCGACAAGACCCTAGCCGCCAACCTCAACGGTTTTGACCGGCTCTATCTGAGGCCGCGCCGGCTGGCCGACATCTCGAAGTCCGACCTGTCCGTTGAGATTTTCGGAGAGAAATGGGACTGGCCGGTGGGACTGGCGCCGGTGGGCAATCAGAAGGCGTTCCACGACGAAGCGGAGACCGCAGTGGCCCGGGGCGCGAAAGCAGGACGGACGGTCATGATGCTGTCGACGGCCACCAACACCGGCGTCGAAGATGTCGCGAAGGCGCACGGCCGGCCGCCGTGGTATCAGCTCTATCCTTCGTCCCGATGGGAAGTGACGGAGCGGCTCGTGCGCCGCGTGGAAGCCGCTGGGTGTCCCGTGATCGCACTCACCGTCGACACACAGGCAGGCCGTCACACGGAGACGCTTGAGCGGGCGAAGCTCCTGGACAAACGTCCGTGCCAAAGCTGCCACGGCACACGCTACGAGGACTTCTTCCGCCGCAAGCCAATGTTCTCCGGCGTGGACATCGAGGGCCTGCGGACGTCGAACCCGGCTCTCAACTGGGAACACGTGCGGCGCCTGCGCAAGATGACCCCGGTGAAGCTCATGATCAAAGGAATCGAGACGCACGAGGACACACGGCTGTGCGTCGAACACGGGCTCGACGGGGTGGTGGTCTCCAATCACGGCGGCCGCGCCGGGGAGAGCGGGCGTGGAACCGTCGAGTGCCTGCCGGAAGTGGTGGAGGCCGCGGCGGGAAGGATCCCGGTGTTCATCGACGGTGGATTCCGGCGCGGCACCGACGTGTTCAAGGCGCTGGCGCTTGGGGCGCGCGCCGTGTTCATCGGACGTCCGTACGTATGGGGCCTGGCGGCCTTCGGACAGCCGGGCGTGGAGCGCGTGATCGAGATTCTGCGCCGTGAGGTGGACCTGGTGATGCGCCAGTGCGGTGTCACGTCAGTGCCGCGAATCAAGCGCACCCACGTGGGAGTGCGTTAGCGCGCGATACACTGGAGTATGGACTCGGGGAAACCGGATCCTCCTGCCGCGGAGGAGTTGTACAACGAGCTTGAAACGCGGGTCCGCGCGACGCGGCCGGGTGAGGATTTCGCGGCTCTGCGGCTGGCGTTCGACTACGCAAACAGGCAGCATGCGGGACAGCTCCGGACCTCCGGCGATCCTTACATCATCCATCCGGTTTCGGTGGCGATGATTCTGGCCGACATGAACCTGGATCTGGTCGCAATGCAGACCGGGCTCCTGCATGACACGGTGGAGGACACGGGCGCCAAAGTAGAAGACATCCGGAAGCAGTTCGGCCCCGAGGTCGCCCACTGCGTGGATGGCGTCACCAAGCTGAGTAAGGTCCACTTGTACTCGCGCGAGGAGCGGCAGGCGGAGAGTGTCCGCAAGATGCTGCTCGCCATGGTGAGCGACTTGCGCGTGATCCTGGTGAAGCTCGCCGACCGGCTCCACAACATGCGTACGCTGGATGCCCTTCCCGGCGACAGGCAGCAGCGGATTGCGCAGGAGACACTTGAAATCTACGCGCCAATCGCGCACCGGCTGGGGATGGGCAAGATCCGCGGGGAACTGGAAGATCTGGCGTTCCGCTACGCCGAGCCTGAGGATGCACGGGATCTGGCGCGCCAGCTTGAGTCGCGCCGGCTGTCGAACGAAGAATCGCTCGATGAGATGCGGCAGACGCTGGCGCTCAAGCTGTCGCGCGAAAACATCCCGGCGCGAGTCGAGGGGCGCATCAAGCGTGTCTATTCGGTGTACCAGAAGCTGAAGCGCCAGAAGATCGGCATTGACCAGGTTTACGACCTCATGGGGCTCCGGATTGTCACCGACTCGGTGAAGAACTGCTACGCGGCGCTGGGCGTGATCCACAATGAATGGCACCCGATTCCGGGACGCATCAAGGACTTCATTGCGATCCCGCGGCCGAACTTGTACCAGTCGCTGCACACCTCGGTGATTGGTCCTGGCGGATTGTCGTTTGAGATCCAGATCCGCACGGAGGAAATGCACCGGATCGCCGAGGAAGGGATCGCCGCTCACTGGAAGTACAAGGAAGGCAGGCGCGGAGTGAGTGAGGACGACCAGCGCATCGCCTGGCTCCGCCAGCTTGTCGAGTGGCAGCGCGATCTGCGCGACTCAGGCGAGTTCATCAACACATTCAAAGTGGATCTCTACCAGGAAGAGGTCTACTGCTTCACGCCCAAAGGCCGCGTGATCATGCTGCCACGCGATGCATCGCCGGTCGACTTCGCCTATGCGATCCACACCGGCGTGGGCCACACTTGCGTGGGCGCCAAGGTCAACGGCCGGATCGTGCCGCTGCGGACCGCGCTGCGCAACGGCGACGTGGTCGAGATCCTGACGCAGACCGGGCACGAGCCGAGCAAGGACTGGCTCAACATCGTCAAGACCTCCCGCGCACGGAACAAGATCCGGCAGGTGATCAAGGCGACCGAGCGCGACCGGGCGGTCGAGATCGGGCAGAAGTCGCTCGAACGCGAGGCGCGCCGGCTGGGCGTTTCGATGAGCCGTGTCACACGCGATGAATGGGACAAGGTTTGCTCGGACTACGGCTGCACGAAGATGGAGGATCTGCAGGCGGCGCTCGGATACGGGAAGTTCTCGGCGCGCCAGATCCTGCAGCGGTTCGCCCCTGAGGCTCCGGCGCCCGCCGCCGAGCCGGTCCCGGCGGCGCCGCCCGCGCACGTAGCCAAACCTGGCGACCAGGACCTGGTGATCCGGATCAAGGGCGTCGACGACGTGATGACCTACCGCGCCAAATGCTGCAATCCGATTCGCGGCGAGCCGATCGTGGGCTACATCACGCGCGGCAAGGGAGTGGCGGTCCACTCCACTTCGTGCCAGAACGTCGTCAATCTGCTGTATGAGAGCGAGCGCAAGATCGATGTCGAGTGGGCGCGCGCGACAGCCGACCCGTTCCAGGTGGACCTGGCAGTTTACTCCGAGGACCGGCCCGGAATCCTGAACCAGCTCACGCTGATCCTTACGCATGAGAACTCGAATATCCGGACGCTCGAAGCGCGCGCGGACGAAGAGCGCGGCGGCGACGCGGCCATCGTCGAGATGACGGTGGGGATTCGCGACAAGAAGCAGCTCGAGCGCGTGATGTCGGCGATGCGCCGGATCCCAGGCGTCCGCGACGTGGAACGCAGACAATGAACCATTCCGCCAACGACCCTGAACATATTGCAATCTCGAAATCAAAAGGAATCCGGATTGACTGGAAAGACGGCCACGCGAGCCACTATCCGGTGGCGCTCTTACGGGATGAATGCCCGTGCGCGTCCTGCACCGGAGCCCACGGGACCGAGCCACAACGGACCACGTATTCCAAACCCGATCCGTCGCCATTTCCGATGTTTAAACCCGCGCTCAAGATGCTGGACGCCGAGGCCGTGGGCGCCTACGCGGTCCGTATCAGTTGGAATGATGGCCACAACACTGGCATCTATTCCTGGACCCACCTGCGCAAGATTTGTCCGTGCGCCGAATGCCGGGGCGCGCGGGGCGATTGACACCGGGCTCCGGACGTGAGATAAAGCCTCCATGGACCGCCGAGACTTTATCAAGACTGCTGCCCTTGCGGCGGCTGTGCCCGCGCAGGCCGGCACCGCCGATTCCGAAACCCTTACCGCGACTCTCTACAAGAGCCTGACCCCGGAACAGAAGTCCAAGGTGTGCTTCCCCTTCGACCATCCGCTCCGCTCGAAAGTGGACGCAAACTGGTTCATCACGCCGCACAAAATCGCCGAGTTCTACACGAGGGAACAGCAGGCGATGATCGACGAGATCTTCATTAAGCTCCACAACCCGGATTTCGCACCACAGGTGCTCAAGCACATCGAGGATGACGCCGGAAGCCTGGGCAAGTATTCAATCGCCCTGTTCGGTGAACCTGGCGCGAAGAAGAGCGCGTTTGAGTTCGTGCTCACGGGCCGGCATTGCACGATCCGCTGCGACGGCGATTCCGTGGCGGGCGCGGCCTTCGGTGGTCCGATCATGTACGGGCACCAGCACGGTCCCAACGGGATGGAGCCGAAGGAGCACCCGGGCAACGTGTACTGGTATCAGGCCAAGCGCGCGAACGAGGTGTTCCAGGCGCTGGATCCGAAGCAGCGGGAGACGGCGCTGATCCAGGTGGCTCCGCGCAAGGAGGCTTCGAACAAGACTGTGGAGCTCAAGGCGAAGGCGGATCTGGTCGGCTTGCCCGTGTCGGGCATGACGAAGGATCAGCGGGGGCTGGTGGAGAAAGTCCTCGCCGACCTGCTGCTGCCGTTCCGGAAGAAGGATGCGGCCGAGGCGATGAAGTACATCAAGGGGAACGGCGGCGTGGAGTCACTGGTGATGTCGTTCTACAAGGGACTTGATCTCGGCAACGACGGCGTGTGGGACGTGTGGCAGTTGGAGAGCACCAACATGGTTTGGTACTTCCGTGGACATCCGCACGTGCATACGTGGGTGAATATCAAGAGGGCGTGAGCAAGGAATGGCATTTAGCATCGACGATGCTCTACTGCCGGCGACCTTGACCGCCGGGCCGATGACGGATCTGATCTGGGCGGACCTCGACGGGCGAGGTGTGACCACGGAGTCTTCCACCGGTTTCGTGTTGCCGGACGGCGCCCGCCGCTCGCCCGATGCTGGCTGGATCGAAAATTCGCGGATTCCTGCTGACGGCGCGCCGGACCTCGACGAGTATTGGCACACGTGTCCGAATTTCGTCATCGAGTTGAAGTCCCGGACTGACCGGCTCCCCACGCTCCGCGAAAAGATGGAAGAGTGGATCTCCAGCGGTGTGAGCTTGGGCTGGTTGATTGATCCGGAGACCCGGACGGTCGAGATCTACCGTCCGGGCCGAGATCCGGAAAGTCTGAAGAATCCGGACAGAGTGCGCGGCGAAGGGCCAGTTGAGGGATTCACCTTGGACCTGAAGAAGGTATGGAATCCGTTGCCGCGTTCCCCTGCCAGGTGATATCAGGAAGGCGTGAGTATAGGAATGGTATTCAGCATCGACGATTCGCTTCTACCCGCGACCCTGACCGCCGGGCCGATGACGGATGAGGAGTTCGCAGCCTTTTGCTCGGAACATCCGGATTTGAATTTCGAGATGACGGCCGAAGGAGTGATTCTGGTCATGCCGCCTACCTATTCGTCGAATGGCGTCCGGAACAGCCTGATCAACAACCAGCTCGGTACTTGGGCTCGAATCGACAGGCGCGGTGTGACCCCAGACTCTTCGACCGGTTTCATGCTGCCGAACGGCGCACGCCGCGCGCCGGATGCTGGCTGGATCGCCAAGTCCAGGATCCCGGCCGCGGGTTCCGTCGAGCGCGACAGGTACTGGCGTTTGAGTCCCGATTTTGTCATCGAGTTGAAGTCCAGTACAGACCGCCTCCACATCCTCCGCGAAAAAATGGAGGAATGGATTGCCAATGGCACGAGCCTCGGCTGGCTCATTGATCCGGAAGCCCGGACGGTTGAGATCTATCGCGCGGGCCGCGGACCGGAGATCCTGAAGAACCCTGACAGAGTACACGGCGAGGGGCCAGTCGAAGGATTCACTTTGGACCTCACCGAGGTGTGGGATCCATTCGCCGAGCCCCCTGGCCGGTGAACGCCTCTGAAGTGGCCAACGCGAGGATCAACTCCCGGAAGCGGAATCCCGACTTCGCAAACCGCCCGTGGATTTCGCTGACCAGCCGCTCGTCCTCCGGTTCCTCGGCCCGGCCAGTGGCGTAACGGAATAGCTGCTTGACGACGCAACGCTGGCAGGCTGGCTCGGCCGCGAGCTTGACGCCGAGTTCCACCGGCTTGGTGAAATCGGAGTCCGCGATGCCGCGTACCATCCCCTGCGGATGGATGTCCAGCTTGTACTCGGTCGGCTTGGTCTTGATCCGGTTCTTGATTTCGTCAGCGGTCGGATAGATCGTCACGGCCTCTTTCTCGCGGAACCGGCCGATGGCGTCGTAGTTCTCGAATCCGAATCCGATCGGATCCACCAATTGATGGCAGTTGGCGCAGACGGGACTCGACAGATGGATTGCGAGGCGGTCGCGCGCTGACAGCGGCTTCTCATCTGTCACCGGCGGCAACGACGCGTTCAGTCCGGGAGGTGGTGGCGGCACGCTCTGGCATAGGAAATGTTCGCGTACGAAGATGCCCCGCTCGGTGGGCGAAGTATCTGCGGGCTTGCTGGTAAGCGCCAGAAACGTGGCTTGGCCGAGAATCCCCGCACGGCCGGACTCTTTCGGAAACGCGGTCCGCTCACCGTTCTGCTTTGGCGCAGGCATCCCGTACACACGCGCGGTCTCGGGGAGAAGGTGCGTGTACGGTGCCGTGAAGAAGTCCATGAAGTTGCCGTCTTCCCAGACAAGATAGCGGAACAGGAGGCGCGTCTCCTCGGTCATCGAGGACACGAGCTCGGAGGTGAACTCGGGGTACAGGCGCCGGTCGCGGATCGCCGTCCGCAGGCGGTCGAAGCGCAGCCATTGCGAGAGGAACTCGTCGAGCGCATCCTTGGCGCGAGCATCTTCGAGCATCCGCCGCACCTGCTTCTCGATCCCTGCGCGCGTCCGCAACTCACCGGCTTCGGCAGCGCGCATCAGTTCGGCGTCGGGCATTGTATCCCACAGGAAGTAGGAGTAGCGGCTGGCTGTGCCGAAGTCATCCGGCGCGAGTAGGAACAGGAAGTTGGGCGATTGCAGCATGGTCTCGACCACCAGTTGCGCGCCAGCAAGAAAATCCTTCTGGGACGCGATCAGCGCCTCATAGCGTGCTGCTTCCGCGGCGGTCAGCGGACGGCGGAAGGCGCGGCGTCCGAACTCCCGGACAAAACGCGCCGCACAGGCGGGCGAGGGTGCGCAGGGAACAAGTCCACGGGAGTCGCCTCCGCGAAACGCGTTGCGGGCCAGCCGCGCGGCGGCCCTGCCGTAGGCCTCCGCTTGCAACGGCGAGACGCTCTGCGCTTCGGCCTGGTTGGTGAAGCCGTGGACGAAGTCCTCCTTGGGGAACTGGCTCGCGGGACGCGTCTCGTCGCCGAGCAGATCGCGCACCGTGTGGTCGTACTGGCTGTGTGTCAGCCGGCGCAAGGCGAGCCGCGTTGGTCCGGAAGCCGCGGCCAGCGCACCGCCGGTGTCTTCAGGGAGTTTGGCGAGATGTTCCACCCAGGCGCGTAGTGCGGCTTCGTCGGCACTCCCCCGCGTGATCCGTTCGCCGCCGCCGTGAATCACGCGGCCGGTTGGTTTCTCGATCAGTGGCGACCGGGCCGGATCAGCCGCATTGACGAACCTGCGTAGCCGAAGGCCAAAACGATTGATTTCGCCGGGCGGCGCTTTCTCACGCGGGAACTGAAGCCGCGTGGTCGATGCGACTCCGTTGTCGTTGTGGCAGCTTCGGCACTGGACGCGCTCCAGCACCGGATAGAGCGTGCGCGAGAAATCCTGCGCCGCGGCGGGAAGCGCAGCGAACAGGAGGGCGAAAATGGGACGAGCGCGCCAGAAGTGCATTCCCGAGGTATTGTATCGCAGGGGCGGTGACGCGCGGCCCCAAAGTTTGGTACGCTTCTCCGCTAGGCACCCGGAACCATGAAACGCCAGATCTCTGTCACCATTAACGGCCGGACCCGGACTGATGAAGTCGAGCCGCGCCTCCTCCTGATTCACTACCTTCGAGAAGTCTGCGGACTCACGGGTCCGCACATCGGATGCGAGACATCCTTGTGCGGCGCCTGTACCGTGGAGTTCAACGGGCAGGCCATCAAAAGCTGCACGATGTTCGCCGTCCAGGCCGACGGCGGCCGCGTTACCACGATCGAGGGGCTGGCCAGCAATGGCACGCTTCATCCGGTCCAGGAGGCGTTTTGGGAGGAGCACGCGCTGCAGTGCGGCTTCTGCACGCCCGGCATGATCATGGCGGCGAAGCAACTGCTCGACCGGAATCCGGCGCCGGACGATCCCGAGATCCGTCACGGCATCGAGGGCAACCTCTGCCGCTGCACGGGCTACCAGAACATCGTCGCGGCGGTGCGGTCCGCGGCCGCCAAAATGAGCGCATAGGAGGACGAGCATGACACCGACGATCACCAGAACAAAGGCTGAGCCGCTCATCGGTAAGCGCGTCAAGCGCCGTGAGGATCCGCGGCTGATTACGGGCACCGCGACCTATGTCGACGACATCCAGATGCCGGGCATGCATCACGCCTGCATCATCCGGAGTCCGCACGCAGCGGCGCGGATCCGCGGGATCAATGTGAGCGCCGCCAAGGAGACACCCGGAGTCGTGGCCGTATTCACCGGCGAGGACGCCAAGGGCGTGGGACCGGTTCCCTGCGGCGCGTCCCTGCCCGGACTGAGAGTGCCGCATCATTACATCCTGGCGCTCGACCGTGTCTACTTCGCCGGGCACCCGGTGGCGGTGGTGGTGGCGACCGACAAGTACATCGCGCGCGACGCGGCCGATCTGGTCGAGGTCGACTACGAGGAGCTGCCGGCCGTTGCGGATCCGGAGAAGGCGATCGCCGAAGGCGCACCGGCCGTGCATCCAGAGTGGCCTGACAACGTGGCGTTCAACTTCCACCAGGAAGGCGGCGACGTGAACCAGGCGTTCGCCGAAGCCGAAGTGGTGCTCAAGCAGCGGATCACCAGCCAGCGCCTGATTCCGACACCGATGGAAACACGCGGCGTGGTGGCGGAATGGAAGTCCGGTGACAAGTCGCTCACGGTCTATTCGTCGACGCAGATTCCGCACCTGCTGCGGACGCTGCTGGCTGGGATGCTCGGCCTGCCCGAGCACAAGACGCGCGTGGTGACGCCAGAGGTCGGCGGCGGATTCGGCTGCAAGCTGAACGTCTATGCCGAGGAAGCGCTGATGGGCTTCGTCGCGATGAAGATCGGCAAGCCAGTGAAGTGGATCGAGTCCCGCCGGGAGAACTACCTGTGCACGATCCATGGGCGCGGCCATGTCGACTATTTCGAGATCGCAGCCAAGCGCGACGGCACCATTCTTGGCTTGAAGCTCAAGCTGATCCAGGATTTGGGCGCCTACCATCAACTGCTCACACCCGCGATTCCCACGTTGAGCGTCCTGATGATGCCTGGGCTGTACCGGTTCCGCAATATCTCGGCGGATATCGTGGGCGCTTTCACGAACTGTGTGCCCACCGACGCGTATCGCGGCGCCGGACGTCCCGAGGCCACGCACGGCATTGAGCGCATGGTGGACATCCTCGCCGCCGAGCTGAACATGGATCCCGCCGAAATCCGGATGAAGAACTTCATCAAGCCTGATGAGTTTCCATTCGCAACGGCGACCGGACTGACCTACGATTCGGGCGAGTATGACAAGCCGCTCAGGCACGCGCTGGAAGTGGCTGGATACCAGAAGCTGCGCGCCGAGCAGGCGCAGGCACGGACGGACGGACGGCTGATGGGGATCGGGCTTTCGACATACGGTGAAATCTGCGCCTTCGGTCCGTCACCAGCCACTCCGGCGGGGGGCTGGGAGAGCGCGACGGTCAAGATCGAGCCGTCGGGCAAGGTGACCGTGATGACCGGCGCATCGCCGCACGGCCAAGGGGAAGAGACAACGTTTGCGCAGATCGCCGCCGATGAGCTGGGCGTCGATATCGATGACGTGGTGGTGCTGCACGGCGACACGGCGGTGGTCCAGTACGGCATCGGGACATTCGGCAGCCGGGGCACGGCGGTCGGTGGTCCGGCGCTCTACTACGCGTTGCAGGAGTTGAAGGTCAAGATCAAGAAGTTCGGAGCGATGCTGCTCGATTCGGACGACGTGAGCTTCGAGGACGGGGTCTGCACTTGCAACCACTCGGGCCGGACCTGCACGCTCGCCGAGGTCTCGGGTGCGGCGCACCGCGCGATGAAGCTGCCTCCGGACACGCCTCCCGGGATGCAGGCGACGTACTTTTGGGAGCCGCCCAACTTCACGTTCCCGTTCGGCGCGCACCTGGTGGTGACGGAGGTGGACCGTGACACGGGCCAGATCCAAATCAAGCGGTACGTGGCTGTGGATGACTGTGGGCGGATCATCAATCCGATGATTGTCGATGGCCAAGTCCATGGAGGCGTCGCGCAGGGGCTGGGCCAGGCGCTGTACGAGCAAGCCGTCTATGATGAGAACGGACAATTATTAAGCGGAGAGCTGACCGACTACGCGATTCCGAAGGCAACGATGATGCCGTGGATCGAGTCGGCGCACACGGAGACTCCATCGCCGGTGAATCCGCTGGGCGTGAAGGGAGTGGGCGAGGCGGGCACCATCGGCTGTTCGCCCGCGGTGGTGAACTCGGTGGTGGATGCGCTGAGCGGGTTGGGCGTGCGGCACCTTGACATGCCGCTGACGCCGGAGAAGATCTGGGCAGTGATTCAGAAGGGAGGCCAGGCGTGATCGCGCAAGACTTCAACTATTCGACCCCGGCGACGATCGAGGAAGCGCTCGGATTGATTTCGGGGGGCGAAGCGAAATTGCTCGCGGGAGGAATGAGCCTGATCCCGTTGATGAAACTGCGGCTGGCGGCTCCCGGGCATGTGGTCGACTTGAGCCGCGTGGCAGGGCTGTCGGGGATCTCCGAAGCCGGTGGCGCGATTCGCGTGGGGGCGATGATGACGCACTACGAGGTGGAATCGTCGGCCTTGGTGCGGGCACGGTGTACGCTGCTGGCGGAGACGGCGGCGATGATCGGCGACGTGCAGGTTCGCAACCGCGGCACGATGGGCGGAGCGGTCGCGCACGCGGATCCGTCGGCTGATTATCCAGCGGCGTTGCAGGCGTTGGAGGCGCGGGTGACGATCGCCGGTGCGGCAGGCACGCGGGTTGTGAGCGTGGATGAGTTTTTCGTCGACACGTTCACCACGGGGCTTGAGCCGGGCGAGATCATCACGGGCATCGAGGTTCCGGTGGAACCTGAGGGGACCGGTGTGAGCTATCAGAAGATGCTCCAACCGGCGTCTGGCTTCGCGATCGTGGGCGTGGCGGTGCGGATCCGCAAGGAGGGCGGCGTGATCTCATTCGCGCGAGTGGGCGTGACGGGGCTCGGGTCGCGCGCCTACCGTGCGGCGGGTGTCGAGGAGCGGCTGGCGGGGACCGCGGGCTCGGCGTCCGATATCGCGAACGCGGCGGCGGTGATCGCCGATGGGATCGACGCCAACTCTGATATCCATGCGTCGGCGGCCTATCGCGCGCAGATGGCACGCGTGTTTGGGGCGCGCGCGATTCAGGCGGCCGTCAACCGGGCGGCATGAAGATTTCGGGATCGCACACGGTGGCGCTCGGCAAGGAGCGCGCGTACGAGGTGCTCCAGGATCCGGCGATTCTCGCGCGGTGCATACCGGGGTGTGAATCGCTGGATCGCATCGGTGACGACGAGTACCAGATGCGCATGAAGATGGTTCTGGCAGCGGTGAGCGGTCAGTTTGCCGGGAAGGTCCGGATCGCGGACCAGTCGCCGTGCGACAGCTTCCGTTTGATTGTGGAGGGGAGCGGCAAGGCCGGGTTCATGAAGGGCGAGGGACTGTTGCGGCTGAGCGGGATCGAGGAAGGGACGCAGGTGGATTTTGATGGGGATGTCCAGGTGGGGGGCACGATCGCGAGTGTGGGGCAAAGGCTGATTGACGCAACGGCGAAGTTGATGATCAAAAGGTTTTTTGCGAAGCTGGCGGATTCGGCGGTAGAGTAACGTCGCGCGCGATACGAGCGGCTGTCCGCAAGCAATTATCAATTCCCAGATGTATCGCGTTACGGCTTCCGCTCCAGCAAGAACGCGCAATCCTCGGACCGGCTCTTCGTCCCGTCATTCACCGTGAACTTCGACGGCACAACCTTCCCCTCCCGCACGCGTCCACTCCACAGCGCCGCGCCGGCGTAGGCTCCGTCTTTGCGTAGCGCGTAGAAGTTGAGATCGAACTTGGCCAGCCGTGCGGGATCGTTACCGTAATTCTTGGCGACCCGTTTCAAGCAGTCCAGGCAGGCCTCTTTCGGCGCCATGCCGTGGCGCATGTTCTCGACGATCGTATGGGCGCCGGCGACGCGGATGTTCTCCTCGCCGCGGCCCGTGGATCCCGCAGCGCCGACATCGGGGTCGACATAGAGGCCCGCGCCGATAATGGGTGAGTCGCCTACGCGGCCCGGGATTTTCCAGGCGAGCCCGCTGGTGGTGGTGACGCCCGACATCTCACCCTTGGCGTTCAGCGCGAGGCAATTGATGGTGCCGGTGGGCGGGCGCACGGTTACCTCCCAGGCCCAGGCAAGCGTGGCTTCATCGGCGTTGGGGAACAGCTCGCGCAGAGCGGCGGAGGGCTTGTCCGGAGGGGCGTCGAGTCCGTCGGTCCAGTTGTTGTGGCCGCGGCCGTCACGCAGGGAGCGCTTCCAGATGAGCCAGGCCAGGCGCGACTTCTCGGTAAGCAGGTTCTCCTCGGCGAATCCGTACGCCTTGGCGAATCGCAGCGCGCCCTCGCCCACCAGCATGATGTGGTCGGTCTGCTCCATCACGAGCTTGGCGATCTTGGACGGAGTCTTGATGCCGCGGATACTGGCGACGGATCCGGCGCGGCGCGTGGGTCCGTGCATGACGCAGGCGTCAAGCTCGACCACGCCTTCTTCGTTCGGAAGTCCGCCGTAGCCGACCGAGCTGTCCTCGGGATCCTCTTCGTTGATGTTGACTCCGGCCACCACGGCGTCGAGCGTGTCGCCGCCACGCTTGAGGATTTCCATGGCGCGGGCGCAGCAGCGGAGTCCGTTGCTGGAGGAGACGGCGATGTTCCTGGGGGCCTGTGATTGCGCCTGGGACGCGGCAAGGGAGGCGCCAGACCCCGCGATCCATTGGCGGCGATTGAACATATGCTCGACACTATAGCAGGCCGCGGTGTAGAATGACGCCGTGCGCCTCCTCGCAATCCTTTCCATGATGGCCGCGGCAGTTTCCGCGGCGGAACGAATCACCATCGACAAACAGCAGTCGCCGCCCGCCTGGGCGTTGCTCGAGCGCGAACTGCTCCGGGCCAATTCGGCCGCCTGTGACCGGTTCGCGAAAAAGTACCTCGACAGCCGCGGCTACCTGCTCCACACGCCGCGCTGGGGGACGCTGGATGGCCCGGACGACGCGATCGAGACCTTCTACAACTGGACCTTGTTGTATGCGATGGGCGCGGATGAGTCCGTGCTGCGCCACTACAGGCGCGCGCTCGAGGGCCACTATCAGCAGTACAAGGAAATGCGTACGGTCAAGACGAAGCTTGCCGTCGATGGCGCGTACTACAAGGAGTTCATCACGCAGTCCGACTGGTTTCATACGGGCGAGGGCATGCGGGCATTCATGTTCCTGGGGCTGGCCGATCCGCACGATGAGCGTCTGATCGCGCGGATGCGGCGGTTCGCGGGACTGTACATGAACGAGGATCCCGAAGCGCCCAACTATGATCCGGCGAAGAAGCTGATCAAGAGCATCTGGACGGGGAGCAAAGGTCCGATGCTGCACAAAGCGACCACGTACGACTGGGTGGGCGACGACGTGCCAGGCAGCTTCCACATCCTGCACGGGAAGGCGGGACGGGGCGCGCTGGTCAACATGGCCAAGGTCTATGACAAGATGCTCGCCCACTGCGCCGAGTACCTGGACAGCGTCGGCGACCATCCGCTCAACCTGGCGGCAACGGGCCTGGCTCTGAACGCCTATGCGCTCACCGGCGACCGGAAGTATCGCGACTGGATCGCCGATTACGTGGGGGCGTGGCGGGACCGGACCCGCGCCACGGGTGGCAACATTCCGACCAACGTAGGGCTCGATGGCAAGCCGGGCGGCGAGTACGGTGGACGCTGGTACAAGGGCACCTACGGGTGGAACTTCACGATCTACGACGGCGAGATTGACCAGATCGCGCATCGCAACACGGTCACCGCGGGCTCGTGGCCCGGATTCGCCAACGCCTACCTGGCGACTGGCGACGCGGGCTTCATCGACGTCCTTCGCAAGCAGATGGACAATCTCTATGCGCAGAAGAAGACAGTGAACGGGCAGGTGATGCTGCCGCAGATGTACGGGGATCCGCGGGGACACAAGGAGACCGGGCGCGAGGAGTGGTACCACTACACGCCAAATCTTTTCACCGACCGGCTGGGCGAGATCTATGCGTGGTCGGGCGACCGGCGCGATCTGGAGCGAGTGCCGGCGCGCGGCTGGTTCGCCTTCTTGGAGGGCAAGGATCCGGGCTATCCGGAGTCGGCGCTACGGGCGGATCTGAAGTCCGTTGCCGACAATGTGCGAGAGGCGAATGAGGACGTCACGACGCCGGACACGCGGCTGGCTGATTACCTGATGGGTTTCAATCCGGCGGCGCATAACGCGCTGGCAAACCTGACGATGGGCGCTTACTTGACGGGGAACATTTGGTCGATGCACGCGCGGGTCCGGTACTTTGATCCCAAGCGTCAGCGGCCGGGGTTGCCGGAAGACGTGGCGGCGCTGGTTGAGAAGATCGGCCCGGACTCGGTGACGTTGTCGCTGGTGAATGTGAGCCAGGCGGAGGCGCGGACGGTGATCGTGCAGTCGGGGGCATATGCCGAGCACCAGATCGAGAGTGTCACGGTAGGCGGGAGGACGGTGCCGGTGAACGGAACGTCGGTTGAGGTCCGGCTGGCGGCTGGGGCGGGCGAGCGGATGGAGATGAGGACGCGGCGGTATGCGAACGCACCGACGCTGCGGCTGCCGTGGGAGGCTCGTTGAACAGCGTGAGACAATGAGGCCATGCAAGTCGATGCTGCCGTGCCGGTCCTTGACGACACAGTGATTCTCTCGGACGCCAGTTGGGAGACCTACCAGGCGCTGTCCGCCGACTCGGGACCCGGGAGTGGTGTCCGGCTGACATATGACCGGGGGGTACTGCAGATTATGACCTTGTCAGCAGGACATGAGTTGCCAAACCGCAGTCTGGACGATTTGGTTGTGGAGATGGTGCGGCTGCTGGACATCGAGTTCTGTTCCGTCGGGTCGACGACGCTTGAACGTGAAGACCTGCTTCGAGCGTCCGAACCGGACTCGGCTTTCTACTTCCGAAACGCGGCGGCGATCGCGGCGAAAGCGCAGATCCGATTGGGCGAGGATCCGCCGCCCGACCTGGTGATCGAGGTCGACATGAGCCGCCGGTCGGTTGACAAGCTGTCTCTGTACGCGGCCATGGGTGTGAGCGAAGTGTGGCGGTACAAGGCGGGCCGGGTTCACATGTACGTGTTGGACACGAATGGGCACTACCAGGAGGTGGCTCGCAGCCGGTGGCTCGCGCCGCTCACGCCGGAGGCGGCTACGGAGTTCGTTCGCGCGCGAGCCCGGTTGACGCGGCAGTCCGCGTGGGTGGCGATGATCGGGAAGTGGTACAGCGACGCTGTGCGTTGAAACGTGTATACTCGTGAGAATGTCCCGCCACGGGCAGTTCGCGCTGCTGCTGGCGGTTCATGCGAGCCTGCTACTGTCCTATGAATACTATGACCGGGTCGAAAGGATCCGGCCAGAGAAGCGTGTGGCATATCATCGGGCGATCGTTGAGGGCAAAGCGCCGATCGAGGTCCGCACACGGCTTCTGATTCCGTGCACGGCGGAGTTTCTTGCGCGGGGAATTCAGAGGCTCCCCGGCTTCTCCCACAAAGAACCGTTGCCTGGATCGCGGTACAGCCAGAAGGCGTTCGACGGAGCCTACGTGGCCTTGAATATCGTGGGGCTTCTCCTGCTGTTCGTATCGATGTGGCGGCTGCTTGCAGAGTGGTTTGAGCCCGTGGCTGCCTATCTGGGGATGGCTCTGGCTGCTTTGACCGTGTCGTTCACCTTCCGCGACCAGTTCTTTCATCCCTGGTCGTTTTGGGAGGCCGCGTTTTTCTGCACCGGGATGGTACTCGTCCGTGCAGGGAAGACCGCCGCCTTCGCTGTGCTCTGCGTTCTGGCCGTCGTGAACCGGGAGACGTCTGCCTTACTGCCGTTCGCCCTGGCCGTCCATTCTTTCCGGTCGAAGCAGCCCAGTCTGTTGGTGGCGTCTGGGGTAGCGGGCGCGGTGGCAGCGATCCTGCTGGCGCTCCGTCTCTGGCTGGGAGTTGGAGGTCCTGAGCAGGGCTACTGGGCAGCGAACTTTGAGCGCAACCGCCAGACGGTCGAGTATTCGATCCTGGTAAACACGTTGCTCCTGGGACCGTTGTGGTGGTTCGCTGTTCGCGGACTGCGAACCGCGCCCCTCGTGGTTCAGTCCTTCGCCATCGCCCTGGTTCCGTACGTGGTACTGTTGTTGTGCGTGAGCGTGTGGTGGGAAATCCGCTACTGGCTGACTACGCTGCCAGTTCTGATTCCAGCGATCCTTCAGGCCGTGTCAAAGCCGTGCTTTCAGAAGGTCGAGCCACCAGTCCGGGTGCATGCTGAAGCCCAGCGCGCTCCGGTGGGCTGACGGAGTCAGAAGCTACCCGTTGGCGACCCGTTTGCGGCTACCCGTAGTGGTCTCGACGGGAGCAGGCTTGCGTTTGCGGGTTTGATACATGCGTTCGCGGGCAGAAGCCACGGCGTCCGCGAGTTTTTCGCCCCGGACCTCGAGTCCGCCCCAACTGAACATCACGGAGAGGTGGCCGAGAGAGCGCAACTGGAAGTCCCAGAGCTTCTCGGAAACCTGGAACAACCGCCGTTGCGCCGAAGCGCCGCTCTCGCCCGGATAGAGCAGGATGTACTCGTCCTCGGTAAAGGCGCAGGCAAAGTCATCCGGACGAAGCATGGACTGCACCATGCGGTTGAGAGCATTCAAGGAATCGAGACCTGTGTTCCCGCTCATACGCTCCTTCAGGGCGGCGAAGTCGTTGATGCCGATTGCGACTGCGACACCGCTGAATGAGATGCTCTGTTCCAGGAGAGCCTGTAGGACCGGGGCGGGCTGAAGGCCGTTCGGAATCGCGGAGTCTTCGCCAGGCCCGGGCACGGAGGAATCAGCCACCGCCCGGCTGAGATCCGGGAGCACGAAGGCGGAAGTTTCGGGAATCGTGACAGAAACGGGCGCTGGCACCGGCGTGGATGGCGTGGGCAGCTCGAATGATGGAGCATCGAGGTCGAACAGTTCGAGCGGCTCCTGTGCGGCCGGCGGTGCCGCTACGAGAACTGGCTGGGCCGAGGTAGTACCTGGGGCCGTTTCCAGGCGCTCGGCGCCAAGAACCTGGCTCACCACACTCGGTTCCGACGATGGAGAGCTGAGATCAATCGGGAGGACCTTCAGCTTGGCAATCTCGCGGAACGGGTCGGCAGTTGCCGATTCAAGCGCAATCACGTCAACCGACCGGGGAGACAGCCCGCGCTGCGGAGCGGGCCCGGGCGCCGGAAAAATGGCCGTCTTGGCTTCGGCGGCCTCGGGCTCGTCGGCCCAAACCGATGCCGGGTGAGATTCAAACACGGCCTGCGCGGCAGAATTGACTGGAGGAGCTTCGGTCCCCACAGGGGTCTCGGCCAGACGGTTGAACTCGGCCACCGGAGCAAAGACTTCAGCCACTGGCGCCGGTACCGGCAGGGGCTCGGGCTCGGGCTCGGTCACCAACACCGGCTCAGGCGCTGGCACCGGGGCGGGAATCTCATAAACGGGGACGGGTTCAACTGGCGGGGCCTGCTGGGGCTCAGGTTCCACCACAGCCTCAGCCGCTGGGCCGGATTCGGCGGGCGGAACCGCGACCGGGGCAGCGGGCAGCTCCACGACAGGGACGGGAGCCGGAACTACGTGAAGAGACACCGGCGGCTTAGGTACCACCGCTGGCCTGGCCTCTTGGGCGAGCCGTGCTTCAGCCAGCTTTTCTTCAACCAGCTTCTCTTCGGCCAGCCTTTCCTCGGCGATTCGGGCCGCAGTCTCCTCCTTCAGCCGTTCCTCATGGGTGCGCTGGGACTCGTGCCGCGCGCGAATCCGCGCCGCACGCTCGGCCAACTGCTCCATCTCTTCTCTTGAGGCCCACGTCTGGCTGTGAGTACGCGACTTGATCTCGTCGTACATCTTGCGCCGGACCGGAGCTTCCGGCTCCGCCGTGGAGGCCGTGGCTTCGGCTTCCGTGCGGCGGATGGGGGCAAACGATTCGACCTCCCGCGCGGTCTCTCGGGCGGCCTGGGCCGCCGGGCCGGAGGCAACCGCGGGAGCGGGTTCAGCGGCGGAGCCAGGGCGGAGTGCCGAGGCAAGCGCCTGGATCCAGTGCATCGGGTTCTGGAACAGACCCAGCTTATCGCGCTCTTCCTGGCGGGTTCTCAACTCAATGTTCCGCTCGCGAAGCTGCTCATTGTTGCCCTTCAGGAAGTCACACACCAGGGCTACGAACGCGGCGCCTAGTACAACCACCAGGCTGACGAAGATTTGAAGTTCCAACGATTCAAGTTGCATGGTCGTAAAGAGGACCGGCACGCCCGCAATGGTACGGGCGGCTTCCACGATATTTCATCGGCGATCCGTCAGAAGAAGATTAGGGCGGACGCCTGATGGAGGCGAAAAACTAGGGGATTCTTCTGCCGGGAACCGTAGAACCGGGGATGGGTAGAGACTGGTGTTTCTTCGCAGGAGGCGGGCCTTCGCCCGTGTTCGCCGGCCGGCGGGGAGCCTGAGCGCCGAAGTCGAGTTCGGTTTCGGCGAACTCCACCTGGCGGTCGAGAACCATTTCGAGAGTCGTGCCGCGCGCCAGCACCGCATCCGGACCGCGGGTCGCAAGGACGCCCACAAGCCCGGCGGCCGCACCCGCCGCCGCACCCACACCGGCACCCATCGCCGTGCGTCCCGCCGCGCTCCCGGCGATCGCTCCGATCGTAACGCCGCCCGCCGCGGCCTCGCCGACGGTACGGGCGTCCCCGCCCTTGTTACCTTCGCCCTTGAGCTTTCCTTCACCACGGTCGAGTTCCTCGGTGGAGCGTCCGTCGAGGCTTCCGATCCGCGCTCGGAAGTCCCGCGTGACCCCGTTGGGCAGGGTCAGCGAGTCAAAACGGATGTAGAGTTCCGAGCGGCCCTTGACCCGACCGGCGCGCTTCACCTGGGTGACCGTCCCCGCCACGTAGCTGCCCGGCGGCACGACCATTTTTCCGTCGACAAGCACTGGGAAGACGCTCTCCAGGTAGACCCGGTCCCCTTCCGCCGCGTTCTTTGAGCTGATGCTGTTGATCATGCTCAACGGAATCCGGGTGCCGGTATTCAATACATAGTTCTTCGCGGCTGCCTCGTCGGCGGCGGCCAACCCACCCGCGGCGAACAGGACCAGTGCTGCCGAGTTCCAGTTCATCTAAATGCTAATGCTCCTTAATTGACTATACGCCAGCGAGCGCCGGTTCGTTGCGGAGATCCACGGCCGATGCAAGGCGTTTTGCGAGCCGACGGAAATCGCGGCGGCAATCCTGAACCGCTTCGAAGTGCGCGCCGATGGCACCGTCGGCAGGACGCAAGTGGAACATGGGCTTTCGGGCCTCCATCGCAAGGGGCATCAGGCTCCGGTAGTGCTTCAGCAGAGCAAGACAGTGGGGATCGTCGCCGACAGAGGGAACTGGACCGGCTGCCAGCTCACCGAGAACCGAGTTGCGGTAAGCCGCTGGGATCTTATTCATCCAACGCTGATAGGCTTTGACTGGCCGGTTATCCCTCATTCCGTGTTGCATCACAACGTAGCCCGCGGGACCATTTTCCCGGATGGCATCGAGAGTTCCCTGGCGCGTGGCTTGAGGGAGTCCCACGTCTTTCGCCAACTGGTCAGGGCCGGTCCAAGATTGCGCAGCCCCTGCAGGGAGTAGAGGTCCGGGGCCAGCGGGAGGCAGACATACTCCGCCGCAATCAGTGCCGCGCGGTTGATGGCGCCCAGATTCGGGCCAACATCGATCAGGATCAATTCTGCGAATCCGGAAGCGGCCTGTTCCATAAGGCGGTGAAACGCGGTCATTGCGCGAAATGCAGCTTCATCGTCGTTGTGGCATCGAGGCCATGCATCGGAGAGCTTGTCCTCGAAGGTGGACAACCGCAGGTCGCCTGGGATAAGACCAAGTTTCGGGGTTATGGGCTCCATGTCGAGACTGGCGATATCGCCCGTCCCGCGAAGAATGGGGCGCACGGCGCCATAAATCGTCGACGGATGGTCCTCCACATCCGGCCAAATATCTTCAAGACGTTCATCCTCTAGAAACATGGCGGTAAGGTTTGCCTGCGGATCAAGATCGACCGCCAGCACCGGAATCCCCATATCAGAGAAACTCCACGCGAGGTGATAGACCAACGACGTTTTGCCAACTCCACCCTTGTTGTTAAAAAAAGCGACGGTATTCATGATAGAATCCGCATCGTTACCTTTAAATATGTATCCCCGAACTCAAACTCCGGTGGAGGGTTACCGTTCCTTGCCATTGCCGCCCGAGCCCGCTCGACGCCCCGGCCGAAACGGTTCACGGCTCCCAGTGTCTTCATGGCCTCCGCCAGGACAGGATTCCGGTAGCTCGTTTGCGCCGGGAAATTGCCGGGCGTGACCGCGCCGTATAGCGGGCCCGGACTTGAAATTTCGATTCTATCTTGTGCGAACCGGAGACATCCTTGACAAGTGTGCCGGTGGGCGGTTGACACAAACGAAGGGTAACCGGGGGACAGCGGTTAAGCTGGGGGATGCCCTGG
>VFZX01000049.1 GCA_016871015.1 Acidobacteriota bacterium
CCGCAATCACCCGCCTACGCAGGTCAATTCCTAAGGCCCTAGCCATTCTCAGTTGGCGGATTCGCGTGGAGCCTCTTTATTATACGTGAAAATGCTATAAGTCCCTAACGCACCACGTTGATTCGAACCGGCACGCGCACCATCAGGTTGCGATCGGGTCCGATGTGCAGGTTGACAATCACCACGCTCAGCTCGATGCGATGTTCGCCGGCCGGCGCGTCCGAAGCGATGCTCATGGCATGGGAGTACATCCCTTCCGCCCGCACCTCGCCCATGCCGCCGTGCAACCAGGAAGGTGGGTTGCGCACCTGAATCTGGAAAGGGATCGCGGAGAGATTTTGGAAGCGAACGCGCACGGACCCGCCGGGCGGCCGCGAAACAATCGGCGCCGGGTCGACTTTCACCGCGCCTTCCCAAAGTCCCTTCAGCAACTCCTCCGGGCCCCAGAGCGAATTGCCCCACCAAGCCGCGGTGCGGCGGGCGAACAGGGCCTCGCGCACCCCCTCCTCATCGGCCGTCCGGACAAAGAGCAGCGTGAGGGGACGCCGGCGGGACTCGGTGGCGGGCGGCATGGCCAGATGCATGTCGCTGTTGGCAAACACCGTCAGCTTCTTCTCTTCCACCAACGGGTAGATCCCGGGATAGAACGTCTCCTCGTTGACGAGTTCCACGCCGTGAATCAGCCCCTCCGCGTGAGCGGCGGCGATTTCGGGGAGCCATCGGCCGGGGCCATCACCCCCGGGATGGTTCCAAAAAATGAACGCGCCCTGAGCGCGCATCCGGCGCAGGGCCGGGAGGAGATCCGGGCCTGGTCCTTCGTTGGCGTCTTTCACAAACAGCGCGTTGCAGTGGATCGCGCCGGGTGATATTTCAACTCCGGGGATGAGAATGATCCCGTGCCGCTCGGCTTGCGCGCGAGCCAGCCGGTAGGGCAGGTTGAGGTCTGGTTTCAGGACGTCCTTGTTCGGTGGCGTCGCGTCCGCATGGTCGGTGAGGGCGATGACATCCAATCCGTCACGCCATGCTTCCAGCACGCGGAGCGGCGGCCAGACCAGACCGTCTGAAAACACCGTGTGCAGATGGAAGTCGCCCTTCAAGGTCCGGTAGCCGCCCATATCCGGCACGGGAAGCGGCGAGCGCGCCTGATAGTGCCTCATCTGCGGCGGTTGTGCCGTGGCGGAACACGCCAGCAGCAGAGAGAGTGGAAGGCAGTTCAGCGCCGCGATGCGATCATGGCGCCGCATTCGCTTGTTCTTTCGTTCGCGCTTCGAACACGCGCCGGGTGGCCGAGTGCCATTCGCCCATCGCCTCCGAGTAGGCCAGGCGTGCTGAGTCCGGATTCCTCGCTTTGATGGCATCGAGAAGTGGCAGATGAGACTGCGCGTCGCGAAGCAGGTCGAACGGCGCGCCGGAAACCAGGCGGTCCGCGCAGGAGGCAATCATTGGCAGCACCAGGCGGGTGAGGGCGCCCGTGAGGTAGGGATTTCGGACGCTTTTCCAGATCTGCTCGTGGAAGGCGAAGTCCCGGCGCATGAAAACTCGTCTGTCGGCGGTGCGCGCGGCTTCCAACAGGTCGAAGAAGCGCTCTTCCATCAGCCGGATGTCGGATGCGGTGGCCATGATCGCCGCCTTCTCCACGGCCCCGGCCTCGAGCATTCGGCGGACGTCGAAAACCTGCTCGATGTCCTCCGGGGTCAGCCTCTTGACGTGGGTGGACGCATTGGGTTTCTTCGTTACGTAACCCTCGGTCTCGAGTTCGATCAAGGCCTCGCGAACGGCGGTCAGGCTGGCGTTAAACTGGCCTGCCAGTTTCCGCTCGACGATCCGTTCGCCTTCATGCAGTGACCCTTCGAGAATCGCCAGCCGGATTCGGCCCGCGATCTGGGTGCGCAAGGAATGCGCGGCAACCTCTTCGAACTTGAAGTCCTCCATTGTGGGGCGCAACGCTGTTGTCACATGATCGATCATAAGCCGATCCGGGACGCGCGTCAAGGTGCGGGACTGCCGCTTTTCGGGACGTTGACGGGACTCGGAGTCACATGGTATGATCCATGATCGTTCATTATCGGCCCAGGAGGCTTCAATGCGCTTCGCCAAGTTCAATCGACTAACCGGAAATGCAGCCGTCCTGGTCTTCCTGCTGCTTGCCGCTCCCCCGTCCGCCTATTCTCAACTGGTTTTCGGATCGATGGTCGGTAATGTTACCGATCCTACGGACGCGGCTGTCCCGGACGCCAGGGTGGAAGCCACGCACGCCGGCTTCAGCCGCTCCTGGGAAAGCACGACGAACGCTGCGGGCACCTTCTCATTCACCAGCATTCCCACAGGGACGTACACGATCAAGATAGTGGCGGCGGGCTTCCGCTCCTTCACTCAAGCCAACGTCATCGTGTCGAACAACAGCGTGGTTCGCGCCAATGCCCGGCTCGAACTCGGCACGGTCACCGAAGCGACCCAGGTGACAGCGGACGCCGTGACCCTCCAGACCGACACGGCCGACGTCCGCAACGACATCCGGACCGAGGACCTCCAGAACATCCCCGTGCCGTTCGCGCGCAACTTCCAGAACCTCCTGGTGACGGTTCCCGGATTCAGTCCTCCGGCCAACGCCCACTCGATCTCGGCGAATCCGTCACGTTCGCTGCAGACGCAGGCCATGGGCACTACGGCGGCTTCGATCGCGGTCCGCGTCGATGGCGCAACCGCGGGCCACCCCTGGCTGCCTCACATCGCCGGTTACATTCCCTCGCTCGATTCCATCGAAACGGTGAACATCGTCACGGGCAACTTCGATGCGGACAACGGCTTCGCGGGCGGCGCCTCCATCAACGTCCAGATCAAGAGCGGCACGAACTCCTTCCATGGATCCGGTTATGAGTATCACAACAATCAGAAACTGAAAGCGCGGCCGTATTTTCTGCCGGCCAACCGGAAAATGGAGAAGCGCATCCTGAATCAGTATGGCGGTACTTTGGGCGGCCCGATTATTAAGAACCGGCTCTTCTTTTTCGGCGCTTATGAAGCGACGCCGGATCGCGAGTCGGCCTTCGTGATCGCCAACTCGCCCACCGCCAGAATGCGCGCCGGCGACTTCTCCGAGTCCGCGCTGCCCATCTTCGATCCTCTGACCGGCAATGTGGACGGCACGGGCCGCCAACGCTTCGAGGGGAACCGCATTCCCGCGAGCCGGATCAGCCCGATCATTCAGAAGATCGTCGCTCTCACGCCCGCGCCGAATCTCGGTAATCCAGCCAGCCCCGGACAGAACTATTTCGCGAGCGGGGCTTTTGCCTACGACCGGCGCACCATCGACACGAAGTTCACTTTCCAGGCGACCGACCGGTTGAATCTGAACGCGCGCATTAGCTGGCTGCGGTTTGAGTTCACCAATCCTCCTCTGTACGGAGAGTTAGCCGGCCAGGGCATCGCATCCCGTGGCCTGTATGACGGCCGCGGATACGGTGACACGCTCAGCATGACGTTTTCGGCCGTCTACAGCCTGACTCCGAACATCGTATTGGACGGGTACGTCGGCTACACGATGCTGGATAACAACGTGGAGCCCATACGCCTTGGTGAAAAGCTCGGAACTGATTTCCTGGGCATCCCCGGCACCAACGGATCCACCAGGGCCACCGGCGGATGGCCTTCATTCGCCGTGGATGGGCTCAATGTCTTCGGCAGAAGCTCCCTCGGCGTGCCGTTTTATCACCACAATCCTCAAGCTCAATACGTAGGAAGCGCCTCGTGGACCAAGGGCCGGCACAACATCCGGTTCGGATACGATTCCCTGTTCGTCTCGATGAACGCGTACGAGCCGGCTGGTACGCCAGGCCGGTTCGGCTTTGCGGGAGGCGTGACCGGAACGCCGGGCACCGCGGTGAACGAGTTCAATTCGTACGCGAGTTTCCTGCTGGGCCTGCCGGCCAACATCCAGCAACAGGGAGTCTGGGGAGTCCCGAGCAGCCGGACGTGGGCGCACAGCTTCTACGTTCGCGACCGGTTCCAAGTCACCCCGCGATTGACGCTGTCAACGGGGTTGCGTTGGGACTACTTCGCCCCAGCCACGCGCGGCGACGGCCGCGGCATGGAGATCTACGACTTCGACACCAACACTCTGAAGGTTTGCGGCGCCGGGAGGTTACCGGTCAATTGCGGGTTCAACGCCAGCAAGAAATACTTCTCGCCCCGCGTCGGTTTGGCCTACCGGTTGACTGACACTGCCGTGGTCCGGACCGGCTACGGAATCACGTGGGATCCGGTGAACACTGCGCGCAACTCGCTGCACAACTATCCCACCGAAACCAGCGCCATTTGGATCGGAGCGAACAACTTCCAGTTCGCCGACCGGATCGCAAACGGCATTCCCATACTTTCCGCTCCGGACACCGGCAACGGAACCATTGCCGTGCCGAATCAAGTCTCGGTGAGCATGCCGGATCCCAACTTCCGCCGCAGCTATCTGCAGTCGTGGAATCTGATGGTCGAGAAGGAACTAGGCGGCGACTGGATTGCTGAGACCGGTTACGTCGCTAACCGAGGCCTCCGTTTGGGGGGACAATGGGAAACCAACCATGGGTTCATTGGCGGCGGGACGGCCAGCATGGTTTTGAACCGCAGGTTCGGGCGGACCGCGGGAACCTCAATGTTCTCCGACGCGGGTGGGTTCCGCAGCCACTACGACGCGCTTCAGACCACCGTGCAAAAGCGTTTTTCGGCCGGGTACATGGTTAAGTTCGCGCATACCTGGTCAAAAGCGATCGGCCCCGCCGGCAATCCGCTCGGCATTCTCGGTTGGGTCAACCAGACGCCGGCATATTGGGGCTTGATCCGGCGCATGCCGCGCGATTGGGACCGGACCCATATGTTCACCGCCACGTCCGCCGCGGAGTTGCCGTTCGGCAAAGGCAAGCGATGGGCCTCGAGCGGCGCCGGCTCGAAACTGCTCGGAGGCTGGCAGATCAACGGCTTGCTGGCCGGGTATACGGGACCTCCGTTCACGATCTCCGCGCCGACCGCATCTCTGAACGCGCCCGGCAACAGTCAAACGGCGGACCAAATCAAGCCGAACGTCGAAATCATTGGATCGCGCACCCGCTGGTTCGATACGACGGCCTATGCTCCGGTGACTGCCGCCCGCTTTGGAACGTCTGGGTGGAATCAGTTGCGCGGACCAGGCCTGTGGAATCTCGATCTCGGCGTGTTCCGGAACTTCCAGGTCACCGAGCGGGTGAACATCCAGTTCCGGGCCGAAGCATTCAACGCCACGAACACGCCGCACTTTGCCACACCTTCGAGCAACGTGACCGCCGCCACCTTCGGAACGATCACTGGTGTGCAGAACACGGGGCGCGAAGGCTTCGACGAACGGATGTTCCGTTTCGGATTGCGCTTCGCTTTCTAGGGTCCCATGCACACCGCCGCACGGCGTACTACGCTTCGATCCTACACCTCCACCGTCAGCCCCTCCCGGGCCGCCGCCACGGCCGGAAAATGCTTCCGCGCCTCCTGCTCGATCCTCGCCATCTCCTCGTCATTATGGTCCGGCGCATGGTGGAACAGGAACAGCTTCCCTACCCCAGCCTGCTTGGCGATCCGGGTGGCTTCAAGCCACGTGCTGTGGCCCCAGCCCTTGAAGTTCGGATACTCCTCGGGCGTGAAATGGGCGTCATAGATCAGGATGTCCGCGCCCTGGGCGGCGCGCGCCAGCCCCTCGTCGTATTCCGGCAATCCGTGTTCGTGGTCGGACCCGTACACGATCACCCCGTGCGGAGTCTCCACCCGGTACCCCGTCACCGGGTCGGGATGCTTGAGCGGGACCGGCAGAACCCGCACTGCTCCCAGCGTCACGCCACCGGGCGGGACTTCGTAATAGTGGTTCTCCACCGCCGGCATCCGGACCGGGAAATACGGGCTCCGCACCTGCTCGCCGAGGTTCCGTTCCAACTGCCCGGCGGGGACCGAAGCGTAGAAGTTGACGCGGATCAGCGGGTGGTAGAGCGAGCCGAAAAACGGGATCCCTTGAATATGGTCGTAGTGAAAGTGGGTCAGGAAGAGGTTCACTTCGCCGCTGCCGGGCTCGAACTCCTTGGCTAGCTTTTGGCCCAGCCAGCGAATCCCGGTGCCGCCATCAATGATGATCGGCGGATCCCCCATGTGCCGGATCTCGACACACGGAGTGTTGCCTCCGTATCCCATGTTCGCCGGTATTGGCGTCGGAATTGAACCACGTACACCCCAAAATGTCAGGCTTAGGCCTGATCGATGAGTCGTGCCAGCCACTAAAAGCATGATAGCCTGAAAGGCCATGACACTCGAAGGACGCACCGCCATCGTCACTGGCGGGGGACGCGGAATCGGCAAGGCAATCGCCAAGAGGCTCGCCGGCGCGGGCGCCAATGTCGTCATCGCGAGCAGGAAGAAGGAAGTCCTCGATGCCACCGCGAACGAATTGAGCGGACTTGGCGGCCGGGTCCACGCCTTCCCGTGCCATGTGGGCCGCGCGGACCAGCTTGAGGCCCTCGCCGCCGAAACCGAACGCGTCTTTGGGCCCGTGGACATCCTGGTCAATAACAGCGCGACCAACATCGGCCAAGGCCCGGCGCTGCAGGTGACCGACGAGGCGCTGGTCAAGACCATGGAGGTGAACGTGCTGGCCGCGCACCGGTTGATCCGGCGGCTGGTTCCGGGAATGATCGAGCGCCAGCGCGGATCGGTGATCAACATTGCTTCGATCGCAGGACTGCGTCCTCAGGATGGCGGGTTGGTCTACAGCTTCACCAAGGCCGGACTGCTCATGATGACGCGCGTATGGGCCGTCGAGTTTGGCCGCCACAACGTGCGCGTCAATGCGATCTGTCCGGGGCTGATCCAGACGGACTTTTCCGCCTACTTCTGGCAGAACGAGCAGTACATGGCGCAACTGACCGCGAGCCAGCCGATTCCCCGCGTGGGACAGGCGGATGAGATTGGCGGCATGGCACTGTACCTGGCGTCGGATGATTCGTCGTTTGTCACGGGGCAGGCGTTCGTGGTGGACGGCGGGGCGACAACGCGTTAGCCGCCCCAGTCCATCTTCAGCACGACGAACAACCCGGGAAGGATCCCGATGGCGTTGATGATCAGTCCGATCACGGTCACCGCGCCCATCCGCTCATCGCGCTGGCCGTTTTTCGTGCCAGGCGATCACGCGTACTGGTTTTCTTAGAACTTTTCGCGCCCGGTAGTACTGGAACTTAATTCGTACCTTCGAGCGGTACCGCTTCGCGTCCCGGCCCGGCACACTTTGGCTGAGGACATCACAGAAATGAACCGGCTCCCGTTCCTTGCCACAGTGTTGATGCTGGCCGTGGCAACATCTCCCGCGCAATCTGATTTCGAACAACAGATCGGCCGCGAGGCTGGCGCTCCGCGCCACATGCGCGACGGAGACGAATCCCGCGTCAACCTCCGCTTCCTGCTCGACCACGGGCGCACCCTATTCGACGCCGTGTGGACCGAACAGGAAGGCGGTGGACGTCCGCTCACCAAGGGCAACGGCAACCCGCTTTCCGTCCTGAACAATCCGCTCGTGTTCCCGAGGAACTTCAACCGCGTTTCCGCGCCTGATGCCAACTCCTGCTCGGGCTGCCACAACAAGCCGTTTCTGGGCGGCGGCGGCGACTTCGTGGCCAGCGTCTTTGTGACAGCGCAACGGTTCGACTTCGCGACGCTCGACCCGGCGGATCCCGCCGGATCCCGCGACGAGATCGGACGCCCGGTGAGCCTCGACACCGTTGGAAATTGGCGCGCCTCGGTCGGCATGTTCGGCGCGGGCTACATCGAGCTTTTGGCGCGGGAGATGACCGCCCGCCTGCAGTCGATCCGCGACCGGATCGAACCGGGCCAGGCGGCTGCGCTGGCGGCGAAGGGCGTCTCCTTTGGAACTCTTGCCCGGAAAGCCGATGGATCCTGGGATATCTCCGGTGTCCAAGGGATCTCGCCCTTGAGTCTGGCCACCACCGGCGGGACTCCCCCGAGCCTGATCATCCGGCCCTTCCATCAGGCGGGCGCCGTCATCAGCCTGCGCGAGTTCACCAACAACGCCTACAACCACCACCACGGGATTCAGCCGGCCGAGCGGTTCGGCGACGGCACGGATCCGGACGGCGACCAGTTCACCAACGAGTTGACCCGGGCCGACGTGACCGCGGTAACCCTGTATCAGGCGACGCTCGCCGTTCCTGGACGCGTGATCCCGAACCATCCCGCTGTCGAGCGCGCGGTTCGCACCGGCGAGATCGCGTTCGAGAAGATTGGTTGCGCTTCGTGCCATGTTCCCGCGCTGCCCCTTGATTCCGGCGTTTTTGCCGAACCAGGACCCTACAACCCGGCCGGGAACCTCCAGACCACCGCCGGTAACACGATGCATGTCGACCTCGGCGACGGCCGGCTGCCCGGAGTCCGGCTCAAGCCCAACGAGAAGGGTGTCATTATGGTGCCGGCGTTCACCGACCTCAAGCTTCACGACATCTGCAACGGTCCGGACGACCCGAACATCGAGCCGATCGACATGACGGCCAAGGCTGGCACGGAAGCCTTCTTCAGCGGCAACCGCCATTTCCTGACCAAGAAGCTGTGGGGCGCGGCCAATGAGGCTCCTTTCTTCCATCACGGCCGTTACGCGACCATGCGTGAAGCGATCCTGGCCCACGGCGGAGAAGCGGCCGGGCAGCGGCGCAAGTTCGAGCAACTGCCGCGTTACGAGCAGGACTCGATTATCGAGTTCCTGAAGACGCTCCAGGTGCTGCCCGAAGGCGTCAAGGACCCGGTCGTCGACGAGAACTTCCGCGCGAAGGCCTGGCCCCGGTAGCGTTGGCTGCAATCAGGTTGCCCACGGCGTCCACTGTGCACTTCCATCCTGGAGGCACCAGCACCGTGGCGCCGTAGTCAGTGATCAGAAGCGGACCGGGGAGTCCGCTCGCCGGAACCTGCTCGCGGAGCAATACCGGCACGGTGTGCCAGCGGCCCGCCACCCAGATCCGCCGGGACTCACGCCTGGCTGCGGGCCGCTGTTCGAGTGGCGGAAACCGCGGCTTGCGTGTGGGCTTCCTCGCACGCACCCGCACGGTGACCACTTCCACAGGACGGTCCGGAGATGCGTAGCCATAGAGCCGCTCGTGCTCGCGATGGAAGAGCGCTTCGGCGGCGCGGCGCGTAGTCCAGGGGACAGTCAGCTCGTAGCTTTGGCCGGCGTAGCGCAGATCGGCGGTCCGCTCGATGCGTGCGCCGGGGATCGCGGCGCGGGCCTGCCGGTCGAGATCGGCGAAGCACCCGGCGGGGTCCGTGCGCCCAAGGACGCCGGCTGAATAGTCGCGAACCCGGTCGGCAAGCAGCATCCCCAGCGCCGACAGGCCTTCGGCGTAACGCGGCACCAGGACGGTGCGGATTTCCAGTTGCGCGGCCAGATCGCAGGCGTGCAGCCCACCGCCGCCTCCAAACGCCACCAGGGCGAACTCACGGGGATCATGTCCGCGCTCGACACTCACTGTGCGGATCGCGCGCTCCATGTTCGCATTGGCGACGCGCAGGATTCCTTCGGCGGCTTCATGGAGGCTGAGCCCCAGCGCGGCAGCCACATGTCCCACCGCCACCGCCGCGCGCTGCTCGTCGATCCGCATCTGGCCGCCGAGGAACTGCACCGCTGAAATCCGGCCGAGCACCACGTGGGCGTCGGTGACCGTGGCATGTTCGCCAGTGCCGTAACACGCCGGACCCGGAACCGCGCCCGCGCTCCCGGGTCCCACGCGGAGCAATCCGCCGGCATCGACGCGGGCGATGGATCCGCCGCCAGCGCCCACGGTGTGGATGTCGAGCATCGGCACGCGGATCGGGAATCCATCGACGATCGATTCGGTGGTCTCGCGCGGCGCTCCTTCGCAGAGGGACACGTCAGTCGACGTCCCCCCCATGTCGAACCCCAGGACACGCGTGAATCCGCTGCGCCGCGCCATTTCCGCGGCACCGATGACGCCTCCCGCCGGTCCCGACAGCACGGTGCGGACCGCGTGACGCCGCGCCTCGTTGGCGTTCATCGATCCGCCGTTGGACTGGAGGATCGACACCGGGCATGGGCAGGATTGCTCCAGGCGGCCGAGGTAGCGGTCCATGAGCGGGCCGACATAGGCGTTGATCACCGTGGTCGAGGCGCGTTCGAATTCGCGGAACTCGGGAGAGACTTCGTGGGACGCGCAAACGTAGCCGAGTCCGTGCAACGCAGCGAGTACCAGCTTCTCGTTTGCCGGCTCGCGGTAGGAGTGCAGCAGGCAGATGGCGACCGCTTCCACGCGGGCGGCGCGCAGACGCTTGGCCAGGGCGGCGAGGTCGCGTGGCAGCGGCTGGCGCGCCACGGTCCCATCGTAGTGGACCCGCTCGGGAGCGCCGAAGCACAGCTCGCGGGGCACGGCGGGAACAGGAAGCGCGGGAGTCAGGTTGTACAGCTCGCGGCGGTTCTGGCGGCCGATGGTCAGCAGGTCTTCGAATCCGGCAGTGGTGACGAAGGCGGTGCGCACGCCCTTGCGTTCGAGCAGCGCGTTGGTGGCGACCGTGGACCCGTGCACCACCTCGTCGCGCGCCGAGGCAGCCGCGCGGCGGATCCCTTCGAGGATCACCTGGTCCGGCGCGGTGGGATTCGAGCGGATTTTGAAGCTCTCCACGCGGCCATCGCCGTGCATGACGATGAAGTCGGTGAAGGTGCCGCCCGCGTCGATGCCAATTCGCATCTCTTGATCTTCGCGCATCGTCCAAGGCTGGTTCAGATCCAACCTGTTAAGATCCTAAGGTATGCTCGCCCCGCGATTCTGGGCCGTGGCCGTGCTGGCTCCGCTGGCCATGCACGCGGTCCCTCCCGACTTCAAGGCGCATGTCATCGCCACGGATCTGAAGGGCGGATACCAGGTGGTCCCTCATGACGTCAACAAGGACGGCAAGATCGACCTCATCGCGCTGGCCAGTGGACTCACCGATTTGCTCTGGTTCGAGAATCCCACCTGGGGGCGCCATGTCCTGGCCGCGGGACTCAAGCGGATGATCAACGTCGGCGTGTGTCCGGGAGCAGACGCGATGGTTGTCGCGCATGAGTTCGCCAATGTCCCCAAGAACAGCATTGGCGTGGTCTCGGTGCTCGATCCGGGCCCCGATCTCGAAGCGCCGTGGCGTGTCCGTGAGATTGACCGGATCACCACGGCGCACCGGATCCGCTGCGCTGACATCGACGGATCCGGGCGCGGCGTCTTCATCAATGCTCCACTGGCTGGCGCCAAGGCGGACGCGCCCGATTACCGCGACCAGATCCCGCTTGTGTTCTACCGGCCGGGCGAGTGGAAGCGCGAGATGATTTCCGATGCCGAGTCCGGTGTGATGCACGGGATCTTCATTCATCCTGGGGCGATGAAGCGCGACCATATCATCACCGCAAGTTTTCTCGGACTCCACGACTATTCGCTCGACAAGAAGGGCCGTTGGGTGAGAACCGCTTTCAGCAAGGGCGATCCAGCGGCGTGGCCCAAGAGCGGAGCGAGCGATGTGGCGGTGGGCTACCTGCGCAACACGCAGTTCCTGGCGGCGATCGAGCCTTGGCACGGCAACCAGGTGGCGATCTACATGCACCGCCGCGGAAAGTGGGACCGCAACGTGATCGACGATTCGCTGGTGGACGGCCACACGATCTTCACCGCGGACTTGGACAACGACGGCGCGGCCGAGGTCGTGGCCGGCTTCCGCGGAATGGGGCGTAGCGTCTACATCTACCAGACAGTCGACCGCAAGTATAAGCGCTGGTACCGCACGCCGCTCGATCAAGGCGGAATCGCTGCCGCCGCCTGCGCCCCTGCGGATCTGAATGGCGACGGGCGCATCGACGTGGCCTGCATCGGATCGGCGACCACGAACCTCAAGTGGTACGAAAATCTCGGCAAACAGTAGACTGGAGGTTGCCCCGAGTCTTGGTTGTGATCCCCACGCTTGCCGCGGGTGAGCCGCTGGAGGCGTGTCTGGAATCGCTCGGCAGGCAGACGTTCCGGGAGTTTGAGACCACCGTCGTGGACAACAGCGGCCAGTCACGCGCCCAGGCGGCGGGAACCGCGAGGATCCTGCGCAATGCACATAATGTGGGCTTTGGAGCAGCAGTGAACCAGGCGGCGCGGGGCGTGGATTCCGAGTTCATCGCGGTGATCAATGATGACGCCCGCGCGGAGGCAGGGTGGCTCGAAGCGCTGGTGCGGTGCGCGGACCGGTATCCCGAAGCGGGGATGTTTGCGAGCCACATCCGGCTGACGCCCGGGCGGCTGGATTCAGCGGGGATGTTGCTGTGCGGCGATGGCAGCAGCAAGCAGCGCGGACATGGGTTGCCACCCGGTGGGTTCCTTGAAGCTGGCGAAGCACTTCTGCCCTCCGGATGCGCGGCCATGTACAGGCGCAAGGCGTTCGATGAGGCCGGTGGGTTCGACCCGGACTTCTTCCTCTACTGCGAAGACACGGATCTTGGACTGCAGTTGCGCTGGGCGGGCTGGACCTGCCGTTATGTCCCCGAGGCCGTGGTGGACCACCTCTACTCCCGCTCGGCAGGGCGAGCCTCACCACTCAAGGCCTACCTGGTCGAGCGGAACCGCTTACGGACGGTGGCGGCGAACTTCCCTTCGGCCATGCTGTGCGCGGTTCCGTTCGTGACAATGTGGCGGTACGTCTGGCATCTGGCGGCGGCGCTGAGCGGACGCGGCAGGGCTGGCGAATTCCGCGAACAGGGCGGAAGCGCGGCGCAGTTGGCCTGGTACGCCGTCAAGGCGCATCTGGCGCTGGCGGCTGTGCTGCCCGCGATGCTGCAGAAGCGGCGGTCGGTGATCCGGCGAATCTCAGCGCGCGAGTTCGCGGCATCCGCGCGGCAATTCAGGATCAGCGCGCGGGAGGTGGCGTCGCAGTGACCGGCGAGCGGATCCTCATCCTGATTCCCGCCTACAACGAAGAGGGGTCAATCGGCACCGTGGTACGCGAAGTCCGCGAAGTGCTGGGTCCAGTAGACATCCTGGTGGTGGACGATTCGAGCGAGGACCAGACGGCGCTGCTTGCACGTGCCGCGGGCGCGATGCTGGTTTCGGTGCCGCATCATCTCGGACTCGGCGGTGTCGTGCAAGCGGGCTACCGGCTGGCCTACGAGTACGGCTACGACTACGTCGTGCGGCTGGACGGCGATGGACAGATGGACCCGCGCGATGTCCCGCGCCTGCTGGCCGCGCTGAGAAGCGAGGGAGTCCAGATGGTGATCGGATCGCGGTACATGGAGAAGGGATCGCTCTACACGAGCTGGATCCGGGAGATGGGGATCCGGTTTTTCCGGGTGATCCTGCGGCCGATTCTGGGCAAGTCCGTGCGCGACCCGACGTCAGGATTCGTCGGCGTGAACCGCGAGGCGCTGCAGGTGTTTAGCCGCAGCTTTCCGCTGGAGTACCCGGAGATCGAGGCGCTCGTGGTGCTGCGGCGCAAGGCGTTCCGGTTCGCTGAGGTGCCGTGCCGGGTGCGTCCGCGCAAGGCGGGCCGGAGCACGATCACGCCGGCCAAGTCGCTTTACTACATCGTGCACGTGCTGCTGGGAGTGTTGGTGAACATTTTGAAGTTCGAGCGGCACCGGTGGCGGTGAACCTGCGGCCGGGATGGATCCTGGCTGGTATCGCGGCGCTGCAGGGTTGCGAGCCGCCCCGGCCACGGGTTGCGGTTGACGGCGGAATGATCGAAGGAGCGCGCTTCGGTTCTCCGCACCAAGTGATGTTTCTGGGGATCCCGTATGCGGCGGCTCCGGTAGGCGAGCTGCGGTGGAAGCCGCCCATGCCAGTGCCACGGTGGTCCGGCGTGCGCAAAGCGGTGGCGTTTGGCCCGGCGTGTCCGCAGTCCAAAGACGACATCGCGTTCTTCGAATCCTACGCGCGGGAGTTGCGCGAAACGGATCCCTACTACGCGTTCGCCACGGCCGAGGATTGCCTGTCGCTCAACGTGTGGACCGCGAATTTCGGGGAGAGCAAAAAGCTGCCCGTGATGGTGTGGATCCACTTCGGCGGCAACATTGCGGGATCGGGTGCGTTTCCCGCGTTCGGTCCGTCGCTGGCACGCAAGGGTGTGGTGTACGTGAGCCTGAACTACCGGCTTGGGGCACTCGGATTCATGGCGCACCCGGAGTTGACCGCCGAGTCGCCACGGCGCAGCTCGGGCAACTACGGGATTCTCGACCAGATCGCGGCGCTCCAGTGGGTCCGGCGCAACATCGCGAAGTTCGGCGGCGATCCGGACAACGTCACGGTGTTCGGCGAGTCGGCAGGCGGAGTGATGGTCTGCTATCTGATGGCGTCGCCGCTCGCGCGCGGACTGTTCCATCGAGCGATCCTGCAGAGCTGCACCTGCCACGGCTATGTGTCACCGGAGCTCGGCAACCCGCGCCGCTACTTCATGGGATCGGGCGCGGCGGAGGAGACCGGTCTCCGCGTGGGCCGGGCGGCGGGTGCGGCAACGCTGGCCGAGCTGCGCCGGAAGAGTCCGGAAGAGCTGACCGGGGTGCTTGCCAGGGACCGCGAGTTGAACTTCCACGCCGGTGGAACCGTTGATGGATGGGTGCTGCTGGAGCAGCCCTCGGCCACGTTCGCGGCGGGGCGGCAGGCGAAGGTCCCGGTGATCGTTGGGAGCACGGCGGATGAAGGTTCGCAGGCGGCGCTCAATCCCGCAAGCGTGGAGAACTACAAGAGATGGCTGGCACGCATGTTCCCGGATTCGGCGGACCGCGTGTTCGCCGCGTATCCCGCGGCCACGGATGACGGCGTGCGCGCGGCATTTGTCTCACTCCACAACGACTATCAGAGGGGGCACACCGCCTACTCAATGGCGCGCGAAACGGCGCGGGCGGGCCAGCCTGCTTACCTTTATTGCTTCAGCTATCCGGGCAAAGGCGCGACTGCGCGGCTGGGCGCGTTCCACACGATCGAGCTGGCCTTCGTCGGAGGAGGCCACTTCCGCCGTGGCCGCTGGGGCGAGCCCGATGAGCAAGACTGGCGCCTGGCAGGCGTCATGAGTGGATACTGGACGCAGTTTGCCGCAGCGGGAGATCCGACCCGGAGCGGGCTTCCGTCGTGGCCACCTTTCGACGCGGCGAAGAACCAGCTCCTCGATATCGGACGGCGGATCGAGGTCCGGCCAGTGCCGCACCTCGATCGATTCCGCGTTTTCGAGCGCTGAGTCTGCTGAGCTATCGGGCCGGCCGTTCCGCGGGGATCTTCACCGAAACAATGCCGCCGGTTACGCTTACTTCGAACGACCGGACACAGGCACCGGAACCTGACGCGGGCCTGGCCACTCCACCCGTCTCCAGGCACACTTTCCAGTTGTGGAGCGGACACGTGACGGTTGGCCGCCCGCTCGCGCTTCCCACGATACCGTCAGCCAGCGGACCTCCTCCGTGGGGACAACGGTTGTCCACAGCGACAAAACGCCCGCCCAGATTGAAGATGGCAACCTCGTGGCCGCCCATGTGGACGGCGCGGCCCTCATGCAGCGGGATATTCGACGAGTGCGTCACTTTCACCCAGCGCTCCGAAGCTGTCATTGCATTGCCTCCAGTGGTTGAATTTGGACAAACTGTGTCGCGCGCGGATTGTAGCGTTCCAGCCACGCGTCGCTTGACCGTTCCTTGGAACGGCGCAACCGGCCGAGCAGGCGCTGCCGCACATCCTCAGGCGCATAGACGGTATCGCGACGGATCTTTTCGATTCCCAGCCGCTCGACGAAGTCGTAGGTGCGTTCGAGGTAGTTCGCGTTCTCGCGATAGTACTGGAAGAACAGCTCGGCGGCCTGCAGCGCCTCGGCCGTGGTCTCGACTGTGATCAACAGGTCGGCCTTCCGCACGCCTTTTCCGGCGGCGCCGCCGACCACCACTTGCCAGCTTCCGTCCTGGCCGACAAGTCCGATGTCCTTCACCGTGGCCTCGGCGCAGTTCCGTGGACACCCCACCACGGCCAGCTTCGTCTTGTGCGGTGTGTACAGGTTCTCGAGACGCCGCTCGAGTTCGATTCCGGTGGTGATCGAATCCTGCGTGCCGAAGCGGCAGAACTCGGATCCGACGCAGGTCTTCACCATCCGGACGCCTTTGGCATAGGCCTGGCCCGAGGGCATGCCGAGATCCTCCCACATCCGGGGCAAGTCTTCCTTCCTGACTCCGAGTAGATCGATGCGCTGGCTTCCGGTAACCTTCACCATCCGCACGTTGTACTTCTCAGCCGCGTCGGCGATCCGGCGCAGCTCATCGGGTGTGGTCACGCCGCCCCGCATCCGGGGCACGACGGAGAAAGTTCCATCCTTCTGGATATTGGCGTGAACACGATCATTGATAAAGCGTGCCGAGCGGTCCTCCTGATGGCCGCCGCAAGAGGCCACGTCCACCAGGTAGCTGATGGCCGGCTTGCAGACTTCGCAGCCTTTGCCATTGCCATAAATTTCCAGCACGCTCTGCACGGATTCGAGCCGTTGCGTGCGGATGATTTCGCGCAGTTTGTCCTGGGGAAACGGAACGCACTCACACAGCACCTTGGCCTTCTCCTCCTCGAAATCCGGCGCCACCGCCTTGAGCAGCGACTGGCAGAGTCCCGTGCAGCTTCCACAACCGGTTGAGGCGCGCGTGCGATCCTTCAACTGCGCCATGGTGCAGATGCCGTGTTCATGGATCGCTTCGATGATGACGCCTTTGCTGACGCCCAGGCATCCACAGACCGTGTCATGGTCCGCCATTTTTGCGGCGTCGAACCCGCCGTCGGCCGCTGGAGGCGGAGCCAACAGATGCCGGCGCTGCTTTGCGAGATCGGCGCCCGACCTCAGCCATTCCAGGTACCGGTGATCGTCCGAGGAGTCACCCACCAGAACAACTCCGGCAAGCCGCCCGTTGCGAAGCACGAGCTTCTTGTAAATCCCTTGCGCCGGATCTTCGTACCGGACGGCTTCGGCTCCCGGGTGTGACTCATCGAAATCACCGGCTGAGAACACTTCGACACCCATGATCTTGAGCTTGGCCGCGGGGGCCTGCGCCGAGAATCCGGGGCCGCGGTTGCCCGTGACGGCCGCGGCGAGCACCTTGCCCTGCTCGTACAATGGGGCTACGAGTCCGAAGGTCTGCCCCTCGAACTCCGTGCACTCTCCCACGGCATAAATGCCCGGCGCAGATGTTTCCATGTGGGCGTTGACAACCACCCCGCGATTCACCTTCAATCCCGCCGCGCGAGCCAGTTCCGCGTTCGGCCGGATACCCGCGGCAATCACCACCATGCCTGCCTCGATTTGTTCGCCGTCGTGGAAGCGCAGCCCTTCCACGTGCCCATTGCCAAGGAGCGCCTGGGTCGACTTGCCGCACATCACACGGATACCCATGGCTTCCATCTTGCGCTGGAGATAGGAGCCGCCCGTGGCGTCGAGCTGGCGTTCCATCAGCGTGCCGGCCAAGTGTACGACGGTGACGTCGCAGCCCTGGATCTGCAAGCCACGAGCAGCTTCCAGCCCGAGCAAGCCCCCTCCGATGACGGCGGCCTTGATTCCAGGTCCCGAAAGCTCGATCAACCGCCGTGCATCGTCGTAGGTCCGGAAGACGAAGACGCCGGACTTGTTCACTCCTTCCATCCGCGGAATGAGGGGGCTCGACCCTGTAGCGAGGATCAGCCGGTCAAACTCAGTGACCATGCCGTCTTCGGTGGCTACCGTCCTCGCCACCGGGTCGATCGCGGCTACGCGCGCTCCTAGACGGGCGTGGATGCCGTGGCGGCGGTACCAGTCAACTCCATTCAGAACGATGTCGTCGAAGCTCTTCTCCCCCGCGAGCACTGGCGACAGCATGATCCGGTTGTAGTTTACGTGGGTTTCGTCGCCGAAAATGGTGATCTCAAAGTCTTGCTTATGGCGCAGAATCTGCTCCACGCACGCGACACCCGCCATGCCGTTGCCCACCACCGCCAGCCGCTCTCTCACGCGGCCTCCTTCCGGAACTGCCGCGAGTGCAGCTCGAGATACTTGAAGACCACGCCGCGCAGGCGGAAGTACTCGGGATCGTCGAGCAAGCCCTGGCGGCTTCGCGGACGGGCGAGGGTCACGCGCAAATCCATACCCACGCGCGCTTCCGGACCGTCGGTCATCAGGATGATCCGGTCGCACAGGTAGAGCGCCTCGTCGACGTCGTGGGTGACCAGGAGGACGGTCTTGGGAGACTGCCGCCAGAGGCGGAGCAGGAGATCCTGGAGGTCCGCGCGAGTCATGGAGTCGAGCATTCCGAACGGCTCGTCGAGCAACAGAAACCGCGGCTCCTGGGAGAACGCCCGCGCGATCGCGACACGCTGCTGGGTGCCTTGCGAAAGCTCGGCGGGCATTTGGCGCATGTATTCCCCCGCGCCAACGAGGTTGAGATATCGGACCGCAAGGTCGCGCTGGGCAGAGAGCGGAAGCTTCGGGTGTGACTGCCGTACGGCCAGCAGCACGTTGTCAAGCGCGGACATCCAGGGCAGCAGCGACGGCGACTGGAAGACGAGCGCGCGGTCGAGCCCGGGTCCGCTGATCTCGGTTCCGTCGATGATGACGCCGCCGAGAGTGGCTTCCTGGAGTCCGGCGACGATGGCGAGCACCGTTGATTTCCCGCAGCCGGAGTGGCCGAGCAATGCGACGAACTCGTCCGGCGCGATACGGGCGTTGAAATCCTTGATCGCGGTGAAACGCCCGGCCGGGGTCTCAAATACCTTCGACAGGGAGCTGATTTCAAGCGGACGCGTGTACATGGGCGGCAACCTCCACGGGAGCAGGATTGAACAGGCGGGCGCGAATCCGGACCGCGGCTTCCTCGCGCATGATCATGTTGGCCGCCCGGGGCCGCGGGATGTCCACGGCCACGGGATCGCTGAGCGACGCACCGGGACCGCGGCTTAAGGCGAACACGCGGTCAGACAGCAGGATCGCCTCATCCACGCTGTTGGTGATCATGAGGGTGGTGACCGGGCGGGCCGCCTCCGAGCACATCCGGGCGAGCTCCTGCTGGAGAGTCGCGCGGGTGAGTGCGTCGAGCGCTCCGAACGGTTCGTCGAGAAACAGGAGCGAGGGCTCCACGGCGAACGCGCGGGCAATGGCAACACGCTGCCGCATTCCGCCCGAGAGCTCGCTGGGGCGTTTCGCTCCGGCGGTTCCGAGTCCGACCATGTGAAGATACTTTTCGGCCTGGTCACGATGTTGGGCCGCTGTCCACAAAGGGAAGGCGCCTTCAACGGCAAGGCGAATATTCTCGATCGCGGGGAGCCAGGGCAGCAGCGAGTAGTTCTGGAATACGATCGCCGCTCCCGGAGCGAAGTCCGTCACCGGCTGGCCGGAGATGGACACCGATCCCGCGTCGGGCGGCAGGAGTCCGCACGCGATCATCAGCAGGGTCGTCTTCCCGCTGGCCGAACTTCCGACTACGGAGACGAACTCGCCCTCGTTCACCGCCAGGTTCAAGCCGCGCAGGACGCAGCGGGATCCGTAGCTTTTGCCCGCGCCCGTCAGTTCGATCATTGCCATGCCGTCAAACCGATCTGAGCCTGGCTTCAGCCATGCCCATCAGGCGGTCCAGTACGAAGCCGACGATTCCGATGGTGAGAATACACAGCAGGATGTGCGAATAGATCAAGCTGTTGTATTCCTGCCACAGGAATCCGCCGACACCGGGAGTTCCGGTCAGCATCTCGGCCGCGACAATGACCAGCCAGGCGATTCCGAGACTGAGCCGGAATCCCGTGAACAAGTAGGGCAGCGTGGCGGGCAGCCAGACGTTGGTGAACTTCTTCCACCGTGACAGGCGCAGCACCCTGGCCACATTGAGATAGTCCTGCGGGATCGACCGCACGCCACTGGCCGTATTGATCACCGTGGGCCACATCGAGCACAACGCGATGGTGAACAGAGCCGCGGGCTCGGACTGCCGGAACAGGATCAACCCGAGTGGCAGCCAGGCGAGCGGCGAGATGGGCCGCAACACCTGAATCGTCGGATCAAACATCCGGTGGAAGACCGGCGAGGAGCCGAGCAGGAATCCCAATGGTGCGCCAATCATGATGGCGAGCAGGAATCCCTTGGCCACGCGCACCAGACTATAGGCAGCCATCCGCAGGATCCCCTGATCCATCTCGCCGCGTTTTTCCCATGGCGACAGAATGTAGAGCCTGCTCTCTTCCCACGTCTTGAGAGGCGAGGGGAGATCGGGCGCCACGACCGAGCTCAACAGCGCCCACACACCGCATACCAGAAGTACACCCACCAACGAATAGCTCATCGCGACGAGCCTGCTCTTCATGCCGATTCTCCTTAAGCGTTAATGTTGTGAACAGCAAAGGAGCGCGCGTAGCGCTCCGCATCCTTGGGATCGAAGACTGAGTCCATCAGCTTGGCCGGTTTCATGTCGGCCATGTCCGGCACCACGCCGAGTTCTTTCATCGCCTCTGCGAAAATTCCGGGCATCATCACGCGGTCAACGGTCTTCTTGTAGTCCAGGCCGGACTTCACCATGCCCCAGCGCCGGAACTGGCTCAGCCACCAGTGGCCGAACGTCTTGGCAGGCATGTTGCAGTTGCGCGACGAGAAGATCATGTAGTTCGGATCCTGTTCCTTGACTCCATTGCCGTAGTCGTACTTGCCCTGCAGGCGGTCGAGGATGATCTCCTTCGGGCAGTTGATATAGGCCGGGCGGGAGATGATTTCGGCGGCCACGGGCCGGTTGGACATCTTGTCCAGCTCGACGCTTGCCAAGTGAAGCGCCTTGAGCACCGCCTTCACCGTTTTCGGATTCTTCCCGGCGAACTCTTCCGTGAACGCGCAGGCCTTTTCCGGATGGTCCGGCCAGATCTTCTGCGTGGAGGTGACGGTAAATCCGATTCCATCCGAGATCGCGCGGAGGTTCCACGGCTCGCCCACGCAGAACCCGTCCATCTTGCCGATCTTCATGTTGGCCACCATCTGCGGCGGCGGAATCGTGATCAGCGTGGCGTCCTTGTCCGGATTAATGCCACCGGAAGCCAGCCAGTAGCGCATCCACATCGCGTGCGTTCCGGGCGGAAAGGTCATGGCGAACGTCATCGGCTTCCCCGCTGCTTTCGCCTTATCGACGGCGGGCTTCAACTCCTTGGCTGACTGGATCCCCTTGTATCCCGCCGCAAGCGTGATCGCCTGCCCATTGCGGTTGATCAGCCACGGAATCACCATCGGTTTCACGGGAGATCCCAGCAAACCCATCGTCGAGGCGAACGGCATCCCGAAGAGCATGTGCGTCGCCTGGTTCTCGCCAAGCGACAACTTGTCGCGGATCACCGCCCACGAGGCTTCTTTCGAAATCACCGAACGGATTCCGAACTTCTTGAACATTCCCGTCTCGTGTGCCATCACGATCGGCGCGCAGTCAGTCAGCGCGATGATTCCAAACCGGACATCGGGAGTCTCCGGTGCATCACTCGCGTAGCAGGCGCCGGCCCATCCTGCCGGGAGCCCCGCCATGATCCGGGAAAGCGCGCTTCTTCGATTCATCATTGGTTGTTTCTCCATTAAGAAAGGGACCGTTCCACGCGGACGGCGCATTGTTTGTAGTTGGGTTCCCGCGAGACTGGATCACAGGCGTCCTGGGTGACTTCGTTCACGTTGGTCTCGAAGAAATGAAACGGCATGAAAACCTGTCCGGGCGCGGTGATCCCGGTGATGCGCAGCTCCACGCCGCGGACCGCTCCACGCCGTGAGATGATGTCGACGTTCTGGTGCGCCCGCAGCCCGAGTCCGGTTGCGTCGGCTGGATTCATCTCCAGCCAAGCGTTGGGAGCCATCCGTTCGAGGATCGGAACCTGGCTGGTCTTGGTGCGGGTGTGCCAGTGCTCGACGGTACGGCCAGTGTTGAGGACCAGGGGGAAGTGGGTGTCCGGCTGATCCGGGAAAGGCTCCCAGCGGATGCACCAAAGCCGGGCGCGGCCGTCTGCAAACTCGAACCGGCCGCTGTCATACAGGCGCGATGTTTCAACCGTGGTCCGCCCTTCCGGGTACGGCCACTGGAGTCCTCCGTTGGCCTCGATCGCTTCGTAGCTCAGCCCGGAGTAGTCGCACAGGCGCCCGCGTGACACGCGCCGCCATTCATCGAACGCGTGGAGCGGAGAGCTCCAGCCGGGGAACAATTCCTCGCGTACGCCCAGCCGCCCGGCCACGTCGAGGAAAATTTCAAAGTCCGGCCGTGCCTCACCCGGTGGCTCCACGGCCTTGTTTGCCTTGCCCACGCGGCGTTCGGAATTGGTGTAGGTTCCTTCCTTCTCGCCCCAGATCGCGGCCGGCAGGACCAGGTGGGCGAGTTCGCTGGTGGGTGTGGGATGGAATCCATCCTGCACGACGAGGAAGTCGAGCTTGGCGAGCGCGCGCCGCAACTGCTCCTGATTGGGATAAGACACCAGAGGATTGGTGGCGATGATCCACAGCGCCCTGATGCGGCCCTCAGCGCACGCATTGATGATGTCAGGGTATGCAAGGCCGCGCGAGTCCGGGATCCGTTCCACCGGAACGTTCCATAGCGCGGCCATTTCTTCGCGGTCCGCCGCATTCTCAAACTTGCGGTATCCGGGAATTGAAGACGTGAAGCCAGCTTCGCGGGTCCCCATCGCGTTGCACTGTCCCGTGATGGAAAATGGCGCGGCGCCGCGGCGTCCGATGTGGCCAGTCAGCAAAGCAAGATTGTTGATCGCGTTGACCGTTTCCGCTCCTTGCGTCGAGTGGTTGACACCCATGGTCCACGCGATGAATGCGGCCTTGGCGCGGCCATACCGGTGCGCGGCCTCGGTGAGCACCGCCTCGCTGATTCCTGTGATTTCGGCAACCCGGCATGGAGTGTAGTCGTCCAGGAACCTGGCGAGGGCGTCAAATCCGGTGGTGTGGGCGTCGACATAGCCGCGATTGATCAGCCCGTCGCGAATGAGAATATGCGCGATTCCGTTCAGCAGCGCGATGTCGGACCGCGGCCAGAGCGGCAGGTGCAGATCCGCGAGCATCGCGGTCTTGGTGATCCGCGGGTCGGCTGTGATCAGGTACTTGCTCTTGTTGGCTTCCAGGTGCTGGCACAGGATCGGGTGGTTGTCAGCAATGTTGGCGCCGATCAACAGGATCAGGTCGGCCGTTCGCAGATCCTCGTATGCGCCCGGAGGTCCGTCACTTCCGAACGAGCGCTTATAACCGGATACGGAGCTCGCCATGCAGAGTGTCGTGTTTCCGTCGTAGTTCCGCGTGCCGAATCCAAGCTGGATCAGCTTGCCGAGCGTGTAGAATTCTTCGGTCACGAGTTGTCCGGTGCTGATCACGCCGAGCGAGTCTTTGCCGTAGCGCGCCTGAACCGATGTGAATTGATCCACGAGCGCGCCGGCCGCATCGTTCCAGGTGACGGGTGCGAATCCACCCGAGGTTCTTCTTAGCGGACGGAGGGCACGGTTCGGCGCCGTGAGCGTATGGTGCTCGGAAAGCCCCTTTGGACAGAGCTTGCCGTTGCTCACCGGATGTCCGTCCCATCCGCGGACCGCGGTGATACGATCGCCGCGGACGCCCAACTCCATGCCGCAACCAACGGAGCAGTAGCCGCATGTCGTGCGGACCCAGTGGTCAGCCGACCGGCGCGCTGAGGTGTGGCCCAGCACCGGATCGCTGGTGTACACGTAGCTGTCGCGCAGGTTATCGAGCCCTGCCAGCCGCTTCCAGTTCACGCGCGGCCTCCGGGTGTGAGATAGGTGGACGCCACACTCTTTGGCACAACCGCGGCGAAGAACAGGAACCTTCCGGCGGCTTCTGACGCGACCGCCAGTGCCGTTGCCAGCACCGGGCTGATCCACATCACCGCCAGTGCCAGCCCAAGCAGCGCGTACATCGCAGTGCCCCAAGAGCGGAGGTTTTGCTGCCGTAACTCCGCCGCAGCGGTCAGCTCAAACACACCGGAGCGCTCAAACGACCGCAGCCGCATCCACTGCGTGACTCCTTGTCCCAGGCCAGCCGCGAAGCTGGCAGCCCCAAGCCACAGACTCGTGGAGATCCCCGCTGCCAGCACCATGAGCGGACCCAGCCAGGCAGCGGTTAGCAAGAACGATGCCAGCGTGTAGCCGTTGTCCCACGCAGGCCTCGCCCGGACCATGTAGATCCGCGCCGAACAGTACACGCCCATCACACCGAGCACCACGCTCGCGGCTCCGGCTGGCATTAACGCCGCGATCCCGAACCAGACAGCGGCAGCATAGGCTTTGGCCGCGCCCGCAAACAGGCTGAACGCCAGGATCTCGCGGCTGAGCCAAGATGTCCGCCAGCCTTTCCACGCGCGATAAGCGTGTACTGGACGGCCCAGGTGCGCGGGCGCGATGGCGAGTCCGGCGGCGGCTACAGCGAGGGGAAGCAATGCGGACCAGAACGGAAGCGCGGCACCGGCGAGGCCGAGCATCCATAACGCAGTGATGGCGCCAACGGCAAGCTGCGTCAACACCAAGACCACCACCAGCGACAGATGCACGTGCTCCGGCTTGACCCGTCCGGTGTCGACGCGATCGAGTTTCGCGCCCGCCGGGGGCAGAGTCAGCCGCGTGGTGGAGAAGCTGTCGCGGGCGTCCGGCATCCCCGGCGCGTTGGCGAGGGCAAGGTTCGCGCGCCACTCCGACACGTTGACGGACTCAATCGTGATCGCGCCTTCAGGACAGGCATTGACGCAAGCCGGCTCCATTCCCTGATTCAGGCGGCCGTGGCACATGTCGCACTTGCCGACGACGCCGCGGGCGGCATTGTATTGCGGAACGCCATAAGAACAATTCCAGGTGCAGTATTGGCATCCGATACAGATTTCCGGATCGTGGTCCACGATGCCGGTGGCGGCATCCTTCGAGTACGCTTTCACCGGACATCCAGCCAGGCATGAGGGCTCGATGCAGTGATTGCATCCCATTGAGAGGTGCCAGCGCTCCACGAACGGATAGCTGCCGCCCTCGATCTCGCCAACCCGCCGCCAGTTGATTCCGGCCGGATTTCCGTTCTGCTCGTTGCAGGCAACAACGCAGCACTTGCAGCCAATGCACTTCGTCATGTCGAAGTGGAACCGGAGCTGCTCGCCCGCCCGCGGACGATAACCAAACAGCGGCAGACTGGTGGGGATCACCCCCGGGGTCTGCAGGTCCCGGTTTTGCGGACCGGCGCCCACAAGATAAACCGTTCCCACGAACCGAAAGCCCTTCCTCCGTTGAATTGAACCGGACCGCGCGTCAAGGCGGCGTGAACATGCTCTTACGAAAGAGCGGCCGAGAGGAGGAAAACAGGCTCCGTACCCGAACTGGAGATCGCCAAACGATCTATTGGCAGTATGCCGGAAAAGCTCAGTGCACGTAAAGGCCTGATCCACAAAAATGTTTTTATGGGGGCCATGGCCTCGTGGATTCTGATACGATTCCACTAGCGCATGTTGTTGCTGGTGTTGTGTTTTGTTCTCGCCGCTCAGGCCGCCGCGGCGCCCCGTGCCGTCTCCCTGCGGACCCTGCCGCCGCGCGCTGCCTTGCAAGGCTCCGGCGCTTCGCAGCAGTTCCTCGCAATCGCGTCCTACGCCGATGGGACCGAGCGCGACGTCACCGCCGAGGCCAAGTGGACACTCGCCGCCGCGCGCCGTGTGGATCTCGATCCCGGCGTCCGGGTGAAAGCGAAGACCGACGGCGCGACGTCGATCCAGGCCACGTTCGCCGGACTCCGCGCGCAGTCCGCGATCACGGTAAAGGACGCCGCCACGGCGCGTCCCTTCAGTTTCGCGCGGGACATCGGCGCGATTCTCACCAAGCGCGGCTGCAACAGCGCCGCCTGCCACGGCGGAGTGAAGGGACGCGGAGGCTTGAAGCTTTCCGCCAGCGCACTCTATCCGCGCGATGACCACGAGTGGATCGTCAAAGGCGGAACCTACCAGGTGTTGAGCAGCGAGTCCAAAGGTGACCGCATCCCGCGCGTTGATCTCGAGAATCCGGAAAAGAGCTTGATTCTCACCAAGCCGCTCAACCTCGCGGCGCATGGCGGCGGCAAGCGGCTGGAGCTGGACTCGCCTGACTATGCGGCGATCCTCTCCTGGATCCGCAACGGCGCGCCCTATGGGGAATCCGGCTCGCAGCGGATCACCCACATGGACGCGCATCCGGCAATGTCGGCGGTTCCGTTGAACGGTGAGCAGCGGCTTGTGGTCACCGCCTGGTTCAGCGACGGACATTCGGAAGACTACACCGATCAGGTCCTGTACATTTCAAACGACTCCGGCGTGGCGGAGGTCACACCAGCCGGGCGCGTGAAGGGTGTTAAGACCGGAGAGACGGCGGTCCTGGTCCGGGCGGCAGGATACGTGGCGAGCGCGGGTGTGGGAGTCACCGGTTCGCCTTTGGCAGGCTACGCAGAAGTTGCGCGGGCGAATTTCATCGATGAGCATGTGTTTGCCAAGCTCAAGCGGGTCCAGGTGGCGCCAAGCGGGCTGTCGTCCGATGGCGAGTTCCTGCGCCGCGTGTGCCTGGATCTCACCGGCACGCTTCCACCACCGGACCGGGTCCGGGAATTCCTGGCCAGCCGCGATCCGGGCAAGCGCGCCAAGACCGTCGACACGCTGCTGCAGTCGCCCGAATTCGTCGACTACTGGACGTTCCGCTTCTCAGACCTGTTCCGCGTCGCCATCTTCGCCAACGGGCTGACTCCGAAGTTCAGCCAGAAATATTGGGAATGGATCCGCAACAACGTCGAGACCAACCGTCCATACGACGACGTGGCCCGCGAGCGTCTGTCGGCGCAGGGCTACAGCGCGGCCTCGCGCCACTTCATCCCGTACAACCAGATCGGGACTCCGGCCGACACGATGGCCGAGGAGGTGCGCGTCTTCTTCGGACGGCGCCTGGACTGCGCCCAGTGCCACAACCATCCCTACGAGAACTGGAGCCAGGATCAGTTCTGGGGCATGGCGGCCTTCTTCGGACGCCTGTTCAAGAGCGGAGCCGTGGTGTTCGATCATCCGATGACCGCCGACTTCGGTTCCAAGGACGTCGGAGGAAAAGTTGAGATCCTGCATCCGCGCACCAAGGCTGCCGTGATCCCGGCGCTGCTCGACGGGTCGGCGCCGAAAGCGAATCCTGACGCGAATCCGCGGCAGGAGCTGTCGCGGTGGATGACGGCGCATCCGTACTTTTCAGAGGCGTCGGTGAACCGGATCTGGGGCTACTTCTTCGCTCGCGGAATCGTGGATCCAGTGGATGACTTCCGGTCCACCAATCCCCCGACGCATCCCGAACTGCTGGCCGCGCTCGCCAAGGATTTCCGCGAACATGGCCACGACTTGCGCCACCTGATGCGGACCATCGTGCTGTCACGCACCTATCAGCTTTCGCACCGCCCCAACGAGAGCAACCGCGGCGACACGGTGAACTATTCGCGATCCTACGCGCGCGCGATTGATGCCGAGATCCTGCTCGACATGGTGTCGGATGCAACCGGGATTCCGGAAATCTACACGACCGCGGTGTCCGAGGGTGGATCCGTGGGCCAGGCTCCAACCGGCACGCGCGCGATCAACCTGAAGGATCCCGACATGTACTATTCGCGGTTCCTCGAACTGTACGGACGGCCGAACCGCGGCGCGATCCCTGAACGCAATGCCAAGCCCAACCTCGGCCAGGCGCTCCACATGCTCGCGGGAGGCACCTACACGCAACGCCTGGGCGCCAAGGACGGGCGGCTCGCGCGTTTGCTGAGTGCCGGAGCGTCCGACGCCCGGATCATTGAGGAATTCTACCTGGCCGCGCTCACCCGCTTTCCCGAGCCGGAGGAGACCGCCGAAATCCTGCAGATCATCGCCCGCCGCGGGAATCGCGAAGAGGCGCTGCGGGAGTTCGCGTGGGCCTTGATCAGCTCCCGCGAATTCGCCGAGAATCATTAAAGGAGGCAGGACCACATGATGCACCGCCGCAATTTCATCTCCGCCGGATCTCTGGGGCTGTTCGGACTCTCGACAGCCGACCTGCTCAGGGCCAACCCGGGCAAGGCCAAGGCGAACTCGGTGATCCTGTTTTGGCTTGAAGGCGGGCCCAGCCACATCGACACTTGGGATCCGAAGTCAAACTCGAACTTCAAACCGATCCGCACGAGCCTGCCCGGCGTGCACTATTCCGAGCTGATGCCGAAGATGGCGGCCAAGGCGCATAAGTTCGCCACCATCCGGTCAATGCACACGCGCGGCAACGACCATCCACAGGCGACCCACTACGTAATCACCGGGCATGAAGTGAATCCGGCGATGCAGTTCCCGAGCGTGGGCTCAATCATCACCAAGGAGATGGGGCCGCGCAACGCCGTTCCGCCGCACATCCTGGTTCCGAAGTGGGACCGCGGACGCCAGTACGAAGACTACTTCCGCGCTTCTTTCCTCGGCGGCGACTACGATCCGATGTGCATTCCGGATCCGGCCAAGCCCGACTTCCAGGTGACGGACCTGAGCCTGCCCAAGTCGGTTTCGCAGGCATCGGTGGAGAGCCGCTCGGCGTTCCTGAGCGCGGTGGACCGCCGGTATCGCGGACTGAACCAGACCGCCGAGCACGCCAACATGGATGCGTTCACGGCGCAGGCGATGAAGATGATCACCACTCCCGCCGTGCGCGAGGCCTTCGACTTATCCAAGGAGCCGGATAAGCTCAAGGAGCGCTATGGCAAGGATTCGATCGGCACCTCGTGCCTGATGGCACGGAGGCTGGTCGAGGCCGGCGCCCGCTTCGTGACCGCGGCCGGATACCACGGCACCTCGTGGGACACCCACTCCGACAACGACAAGTCACACCGCGACCGCCTGTGTCCGACACTGGACCGCACGCTGGTCGCGCTGGTGGAGGATCTCGAAGAGCGCGGGCTCCTCGATTCGACGATCGTCATCGCGATGGGCGAGTTCGGACGCACACCCAACATCAATCCGAACCTCGGCCGCGACCACTGGCCGAACGCCTGGTCGCTCGCGGTGGCCGGCGGCGGACTCAAGACCGGACAGGTGATCGGCGCCACCGACGAGCGGGGGGCGAATGTCACGGATCGCGTGATCACCATGGGCGACCTCTACGCCACTGTCTTCCAGGCGCTCGGAGTCGATTATACGAAGGAATACATGAGCCCGATCGGACGTCCGATCAAGATCGCGAACTCACTTGAGGACCGCACGGGGGAGCCGGTCCGCGAATTGCTGGCTTAGACAGCAGGATTCGGTGGCGGACGGCTGCCCGGCTCAACGCATTGGCGTTACTCAGGACTTTGGCGGTTGCGGAGTGCCGAACTACAATGGACTCATGAGCTTCGACGACTACAAGCTCGTCATCTATCGAAACCGGCCTGACGGATGGGTGGCGGAGATTCCTGCGATCGCGGGATGCCACGCTCTCATGCCGACTGCCGAAGAGGCGGTGACCGAACTCGCCAATGTGTTTCGGTTGATCGAAGAGGAACATCGCCTGAGCGGAGTGGATCTGCCGCGCGACTCCACCGAAATCGTGCATGCCTAGTGCCCGGGCAACCGAGTTCCAGCGCGTTGCCACGAGACTTGGGTTCGAAAGAGCTCGCCAAACGGGAAGTCACGAGCGGTGGCGCCACAAGGACGGCAGAGCTACCACGATTCCGATCCATGGCGGCCGCGCGATTGGTCCGCCGCTGTTCTTCCGCATCTTGGAACAATTGGGGATTGATCTGGAGACGTTCGAGCAGCTTCGGTGATTTGCCGCAGCCTCGGTTCTCTCGGGGAAGAAGGGCGATTCGAATCGTGCCAGCCGGGCCAGTTTGGATGGGTCGCACAAAGGACGATCCCTCGGACCACGACGTCAGCGCGCCCCTCGCCCGAAACATTTTTGCCCGATCGCGCGAGTGGGCGAAAGGGTCCCTTTCTCCCACACGCCTGAAGGCCAACTTCCGAGTGGCCGACCACACGTTCCCTATTCGGCCAACACGTCCTGAAGCATGCCGCTATCCGGGGCTTCCGGCCGCTAACGGCACTTCGACCCTATTTTCCCGGCGCCTTCCGGCGCAACTCATCGCCGAGCTTGAGTAGAAACGTCAGACTCGTCGGCAACTTTCCAGCGTCGGTGTCGTCCGCGAGAAACGCCGCCAGCCGTTTGCCGTCCGGTGCGATGTCATAACTCGGTGAGCCGGGCTTGGACCCTCAAGCGGACACACGCCCCCGAGGGGGATTCGGGGGCGCGCATTTTGACCGCGGCGGTTACCCGCCGATCACCTGTGCCACCTTCTGATCATCGACGACCGGCAATATGCGGAACATCAAACAGTCAGTCCACCCCTGCATCCATTTCGCCAGTGCCGCGGCATCGTTGGACTCGCAGATGACGAATCCCTCCAAGCCTGTCGTTAGCAGAAAGCGTCTGGGGAACCCCACTATCGTTTTCGCAGCGCGGGGCGCGATCCTGGAAGCATGCGAGAGCGAGGCAACAGCGGACGCAGAAAGGGCGCTGAGGCTGCACGAGGAATTCGGTCGAGCA